>CAXUCL010000081.1:0-9309 GCA_964249395.1 uncultured Rhizobiaceae bacterium | reverse complement strand
GGCCGGCCCTGCGTGTTCATGCCGCCGCTGGAGTCGGCCGAGGCCTATCTCGAACTGCTCGCCGCCGTGGAGGCGATCGCCCGCGCCGAGAACATGCCCGTCCTGGTCGAAGGCTACCCGCCGCCGAGCGACCCGCGGCTCAACGTCGTGCGCGTCGCGCCCGACCCCGGCGTCATCGAGGTGAACGTCCACCCGGCCGCGTCCTGGCGCGAGGCCGTCGCGATCACCACCGCGGTCTACGAGGAAGCGCGGCGCTCGCGGCTCGGCGCCGACAAGTTCATGATCGACGGCCGGCACGTCGGAACGGGGGGCGGCAACCACGTGGTGGTCGGCGGCGCGACGCCGACGGACTCGCCGTTCCTGCGCCGGCCGGACCTCCTCAAATCGCTGGTGCTCTACTGGCAGCGCCACCCGTCGCTGAGCTACCTGTTCTCCGGCCTGTTCATCGGCCCGACGAGCCAGGCGCCGCGGCTCGACGAGGCGCGCCACGACTCGCTCTACGAGCTGGAGATCGCGCTGAGCAACGTGCCCTCGCCCGCCGATGCCGGCGCGGTGCCGCCCTGGCTGGTGGACCGCCTGTTCCGCAACCTCCTCGTCGACGTCACCGGCAACACGCACCGCTCCGAGATCTGCATCGACAAGCTCTACTCGCCCGACGGGCCGACGGGCCGGCTCGGCCTCGTCGAGTTCCGGGGCTTCGAGATGCCGCCGGACGCGCGGATGAGCCTCGCGCAGCAGCTCCTGATCCGCGCCCTGGTCGCGATGTTCTGGGCCAAGCCCGAGACGGGTTCGTTCGCGCGTTGGGGCACGAGCCTCCACGACCGCTTCATGCTGCCGGAATTCGTGTGGGCCGACTTCGGCGACGTCCTCGCCGACCTGGAGCGCGCCGGCTATCCGGTGCGCGCCGAATGGTTCGAAGCGCAGCGCGAGTTCCGCTTCCCGTTCTGCGGGCGGATCGAGGCCGGCGGCGCCGCGCTGGAGCTGCGCGGCGCGCTGGAGCCCTGGCACGTGATGGGCGAGACCGGCGCGATCGGCGGCACGGTGCGCTTCGTCGACTCCTCCGTCGAACGGCTGCAGGTGAAGCTGTCGAACTTCGACGCCGCGCGCCACCTCGTCACCTGCAACGGGCGGACCGTGCCGCTCGCGGCCGGCGCGAAGCGGGGCGAGGCCGTCGCGGGCGTGCGCTTCAAGGCGTGGCAACCGGCGTCGGGCCTCCACCCGACGATCCCCGTGCACGCGCCGCTGACCTTCGACGTCTTCGACCGCTGGTCGGGCCGCTCGCTCGGCGGCTGCCGCTACCACGTCGCGCATCCGGGCGGGCGCAACTACGACACGTTCCCGGTGAACGCCTACGAGGCGGAAGCGCGGCGTCTCGCCCGCTTCGAGCCGATCAACCACACGCCGGGCGCCTTCCAGCCGGCGCGCGAGGTGCCGCACCCGGACTTCCCGATGACGCTCGACCTGCGCCGGCCGCCGACGGCCAACCTCTGATCGCGGGGTCCCAAGCTCGCCCGCCGGTTCGGGCGACGGACGGGTCCGGCGACGAGGGCGCGGCCGTGCTTCCGCTCACGTCCCTCATTCGTCATCCCGGGCCTGACCCGGGATCCATGCCGCCGGCGTCGAGCGGGGTGTCGACGGCGACGAGTGACAGGCCGTTCCGCTGTCGCCGCGGCGGTTGAAACGGTTCGGCATGGATCCCGGGTCGAGCCCGGGATGACGACGCGGTGAGCGCGGTGGGAAGCGCTCTTTGCGGTTGGGAGATGGGCGGGCCGGAGGGCCGCGGCTCTACTCCGCCATCAGCACCAGGGTCGCCAGCGGCGGCAGGGTCAGGGCGATCGAATGCTCGCGCCCGTGCGCCGGCACCGCGTCCGACTGTTTGCCGCCCATGTTGCCGACGTTCGAGCCGGCATAGATCGCCGCGTCCGTGTTCATCCGCTCCGCCCAGACGCCCTCATAGGGCACGCCGACGCGGTAGTTCTCGCGCACCACCGGCGTGAAGTTGCACACCACCAGCGCGGCGCGGCCTTGCGCGTCCTTGCGCAAGTAGGCCAGCACGCTTTCCTCGGCGTTCAGCGTGTCCACCCATTCGAAGCCGGCCGGATCGCAGTCGAGTTGGTGCAGCGCCGGAACCTCCCGGTAGAGCGTGTTCAGGTCGCGCACCAGACGCTGCACCCCTTGGTGCTCCGGATGGTCGAGGAGGTGCCAGTCGAGCGACTGGTCGTGGTTCCATTCGGCCGACTGCGCGAACTCGCCGCCCATGAAGATCAGCTTCTTGCCGGGATGCGTCCACATGAAGCCGTAGTAGGCCCTGAGGTTCGCGAACTTCTGCCACCAGTCGCCCGACATCTTTCCGAGCAGCGAGCCCTTGCCGTAGACCACCTCGTCGTGGCTGAGCGGCAGGATGAAGTTCTCGGAATAGGCGTAGACCATCCCGAACGTCATGTGGTGGTGGTGGTAGCGCCGGTTCACCGGGTCCTCCTGCATGTAGTGCAGGGTGTCGTGCATCCAGCCCATGTTCCACTTGAAGTGGAAGCCGAGGCCGCCGGCGAAGGTCGGGCGCGACACGTTCGGGAAGGCGGTGGACTCCTCGGCGTGGGTCGAGGCCGCCGGGTAAAGGCCGCCGATCCGCTCGTTGGTCTCCTTCAGGACGGCGATCGCCTCGAGGTTCTCGCGGCCGCCGTGGACGTTCGGCTCCCATTCGCCGGGCTTTCGCGAATAGTCGAGGTAGAGCATGGACGCGACGGCGTCGACGCGCAGCGCGTCGATGTGGAACCGGTCAATCCAGTAGAGGGCGTTGGAGAACAGGAAGTTGCGGATCTCGATCCGTCCGTAGTCGTAGATCAGCGTGTTCCAGTCCTGATGGAAGCCGCGGCGCGGGTCCGGGTGCTCGTAGAGCGCCGTGCCGTCGAAGCGGGCGAGCCCGTGGACATCGGTCGGGAAGTGGCCCGGCACCCAATCGACGATGACGCCGATGCCGGCCCCGTGCAGCGCGTCGACGAGCCGGGCGAAGGCTTCCGGCGAGCCGTAGCGCGAGGACGGCGCGAACAGGCCGATCGGCTGGTAGCCCCAGGAGCCGTAGAACGGGTGCTCGGAGACCGGCAGGAACTCGACGTGGGTGAAGCCCATCTCCTTGACGTAGGGAACGAGCTGGCCGGCGATCCCATCGTAGTCCAGCATGGCGTTCCAATCCCCGCGCCGCCACGATCCCAGATGCACCTCGTAGATCGAGATGGGTTTGCCGGGGTCCTGCCAGTCCGTGGCCTGCGACCGGAACGCGGCGTCCCGCCACGTGTGCTCGACGAGACCGGAAACGATCGAGCCGGTGGCCGGCGCCTGCTCGTGGAGGAAGCCGACCGGGTCCTGCTTGATCGGCTGCATGTCGCCGCGCACGCCGATCACCTCGAACTTGTAGACCTCGCCCTTGGCGAGGCCCGGGACGAAGATCTCCCAGGCGCCGCAATCGTGCCGGAAGCGCATGACGTGGCGGCGGCCGTCCCAGCCGTTGAAGTGGCCGACGACCGACACGCGCTGCGCGTCGGGAGCGAGCACCACGAAGCGGACGCCCGCCACGCCCTCCATCTCGCACGGATGCGCGCCGAAGGCCTCGTAGAGCCGGTTGTGCGTGCCTTCGGCGAGGAAATACGCGTCCTGCGCGCCGAGGATCGGTCCGAAGCGGTAGGGATCCTCCTCTTCCCAGTCCGTGCCCTTGTGATGGAAGCGGAAGCGGTAGGGCTTGCCCCGCTTCAGGTCCGGCACGAAGCCGGAATGGAGGCCGTCGTCGCCGATCGCCTCGAGCCGGGCGAGCACGGCGCCGTCGCCGCCGACCACATCCGCCCGTTCCGCACCCGGACGGAAGGCGCGCACGATCGCGCCGTCGTCGGCGTCGTGGGGACCGAGCACCGCGAACGGATCGTACTCCCGCCCGTTGGCCAGCGCCCAGGCGACGTGGTCGCCGGGATGGTGACGGATCGAGGCCGTTCGGCTCATGCGAGCACCTGCCGTTTTTCGAGAAGGGCGGTGATCCCACGCAGCGGGATCGACAGCCAGGTCGGCCGCATCGCGGCCTCGTAGCGAAGTTCGTAGAAGGCCTTCTGCAGCACGAACAGGTCGAGGAGCCGCGCCTCCGCCTCGCCGTTCGCGTCGATGCCCGCGGCCTGGCTCCAATGCTCCAGGAACGTCCGGCCGACGTCGTCGCGCCACGCGGCGGCCATGTCGGCCAAACGGTGCCGCACGTCCTCGTTCATCGGCCCGACCATGTCGAGTGCCGCGAAGGCGGCGTAGTCGAACGAGCGCAGCATGCCGGCGACGTCGCGCAGGGGCGAGGTCTTGGCGCGGCGCTCCTCCAGGCTCGCGCCCGGCTCGCCCTCGAAGTCGAGGACGTGGACCTCGTTCTTGGCGACGAGCAGCTGCCCGAGATGGTAGTCGCCGTGGATGCGCGTCGCGGCGCTCGCGACACGCAGGTCCCGGAACCCGTCGAGGAAGGCGTCGATCTTGTCGCGCGCGCCGAGCAGCCGGTCGACGTCGGCCGCGACCCCGTCCGTCAAACCGGGCCGGACCCGCTCCAGCACCGTCATGGCCTCCACGGCCTCGCGCCGAGCGCCGGCGACGAAGCCGTCGAGGCGCGCCGCGTCGATCGGTTCGGGCTCGAACGCCGGGTCGCCGGTCCGGGTCGCCAGCGCCGCGTGCATCTCGCCGGTGCGCCGGCCGACGATCGGGCCGACGTCGAAACGCGTCACCAGCGGGCCGGCGCCCTCGAACTCCATCGCGTCGCCCGCTTCCTCGTCGAGCGGCGGCGTCGCGTAGGCGTTCTCGCGCAAGTACAGCGACAGTCCCTGCGTCACCACGGTCCACGCGTCGCCCTGGTTGTCGACGCGCTCGAACAGGGCGGCGACGGCGGCTTCCGTTCCGTCGCCCCGCTCCAGCACGATCGAGCCGAGCAGCGCCGGCGTGCCGGCGAACTTCGCCCGCTCGGTGAGGAAGCGCGTGACCTCCAGCTCGGGCTGGACCCCGTCGCGCAGGCGCCGGTAGAGCTTGAGGATCGCGACCGACCCGACCAGGATCGAGGTGTTCGACTGCTCGCCCGAGATCGGCGCGATCTCCTCCAACGGCACCTCGCGCGCTCTTTCCAGCGTTTCAACCGCCGCGCTCGACGCCTCCACGCGCAAGGACCCGGATTCGTTCAGCGCCACGGTGCGGGTCTCGGTCATCAGGCCGACCATCATCTTGACGAGCGACGGGTCGCGCGCGCCGTCCAGGATGACGCCGACCATCGGTCCCTGGCGGATCTTCATCAGCGTGTAGGGCAGGGTGGGCGCGTCGCGGCGCAGGGCGTCCTCGCCCCACTTGGCCGACAAGGGCAGGAAATAGCGCTGCTCGCCGTCGACGGTCTCGACCGACACCTCGTTGAAGGCGTGGCCGCGCGAGCCGCCGGGGCCGACGCCGAGCACGGTGAGGCTCGCCCGGCCGCCCCGGCCGGTCTTCGCCGCGAACCAGCGCTGGCCGCCGATGAAGCCCGACAGGATCGCCTCGATCTCGCGGCGGTTGCGCTCGTCGAGCGTCGTCTTCAAGTCGCCGCGCACGACGATGGTGGTGAATTCGGGCAGCGGCACCGGCTGGTCCGAGCGCTGCGGCACGACGTCGGCCGCCGACAGGTCGAACCAGAAGAAGCCGAAGGCCGGAAGCGTCAGGACGTAAGGCGACTGCCCCACCGTCGGGAAGCGCGACAGGCCGAGCATCTCGATCGGCTGCACGCCGGCATGGGCCGACAGGTCGAGCTCCACCGCCTGCGCGGTCGAGGAAAGGTTGACGACGCACAGGATGCGCTCGGCGCCGTATTCGCGGAAATACGCCAGCACCTTGCGGTTCGACGGGTAAAGGAAGCCGATCGTGCCGCGCCCGAACGCCTCGCGCGTGCGGCGAACCTGCACGAGCCGGCGCGTCCAGTTCAGGAGGCTCGCCGAGTTGCCCGACTGCGCCTCGACGTTGATCGCCTGGAAGCCGTAGGCCGCGTCCTGGATGGCGGGCAGGTAGAGCCGCTGCGGGTCGGCGCGCGAGAAGCCGCCGTTGCGGTCGGAGGACCATTGCATCGGCGTGCGCACCCCGTCGCGGTCGCCGAGGTAGAAGTTGTCGCCCATGCCGATCTCGTCGCCGTAATAGACGGTCGGCGTGCCGGGCATCGACATCAGCAGCGCGTTCAAGACCTCGATCTTGCGCCGGTCGTTGCCCATCAAGGGCGCCAGGCGCCGGCGAATGCCGAGGTTGATGCGGGCGCGCGCGTCGCCCGCATAGGTCGTCCACAGGTAGTCGCGCTCCTCGGCGGTCACCATCTCGAGCGTCAGCTCGTCGTGGTTGCGCAGGAAGATCGCCCATTGGCAGTTCGCCGGGATGTCCGGCGTTTGGCGCATGATGTCGGTGATCGGGTGCCGGTCCTCCTGCGCCAGCGCCATGTACATGCGCGGCATCAGGGGAAAGTGGAACGCCATGTGGCACTCGTCGCCGTCACCGAAGTAGGGCCGCGTGTCCTCCGGCCACTGATTGGCCTCGGCCAGCAGCATCCGGTCGGGATAGTGCGCGTCGAGATCGGCGCGGATGGCTTTGAGGACGTCGTGGGTTTCGGGCAGGTTCTCGTTGTTCGTGTTCTCGCGCTCGACGAGGTAGGGGATCGCGTCGAGCCTGAGCCCGTCGACGCCCTTGTCGAGCCAGAAGCGCATGACGGACAGCACCTCCTCCAGCACTTTCGGGTTGTCGAAGTTGAGGTCCGGCTGGTGCGAATAGAAGCGGTGCCAGAAATACTGCCGGGCGACCGGGTCGAACGTCCAGTTCGAGGTTTCGGTGTCGATGAAGATGATGCGGGTCTGGTCGTAGCCGCGGTCGTCGTCGCGCCAGACGTAGAAGTCGCGTTCCGACGACCCTTTCGGGGCGTGGCGCGCCGCCTGGAACCAGGGGTGCTGGTCCGAGGTGTGGTTGATCACCAGCTCGGTGATGACGCGCAGGCCCCGCTTGTGCGCTTCGGCCACCAGCCGCTCGAAATCCTCCATCGTGCCGTAGGTCGGGTTGATGGAGCGATAGTCGGAGATGTCGTAGCCGTCGTCGCGCAACGGGGACGGGTAGAACGGCATCAGCCAAAGGGCCGTGACGCCGAGCTGCTGCAGGTAGTCGAGCTGCGAGATGAGGCCCGGGAAGTCGCCGATGCCGTCGCCGTTGGAATCGACGAAGGTCTTGACGTGCAGCTGGTAGATGATCGCGTCCTTGTACCAGTCGTTGGCCGACGGATCGGGCCCCGAAATCGGGTCGGACGCGGTGAGGGAAACGTGCTCGTTCATTCTTCGGCCTGTTCGGGTGTCGGCGGACGGCGGCATGGGGCGGGGCGGATGGCGTGTCCTGCGCCGTCGCCCGTCGCGACCGGGAGGTCGGGCGGCGTCAGGGCGAGATGCGGAACACCGCGTAGGGCCGCTCGGCCGGGTTCAGATACCAGTGCTGCGTCTTGCCGTGCCAGTTGAAGGTCTGGCCGCTGCACAGCGCCTCGACCTTCACCATGCCGTTGTCGGGCAGCCCGAGCTCCCAAAGCGGCACCTCGAAGTAGCCGCCCTGCGGATTGAACGGATCGAGCGACACCACGAACAGCAGGTAGCTGGAGCGGTCGGGCGTGCGCTTGGCGTAGTAAAGGACGTGGTCGTTCCAGAAGTTGAAGAAGGCGAGGTTCGTGAAGAACCGCATCGCCGGTTCCGTGTTGCGCAGCCGGTTGAAGAAGGCGACGTCCTCGCGGATGTTGCCGCGCCGACGCCAGTCGAAGGTGCGGATCTCGTATTTCTCGGAGTTGAGGTATTCCTCCTTGCCCGGCACCGGCTCGTATTCGCAGAGCTCGAAGCCGGAATAAATGCCGTAGTTGCCCCCCAGCGTCGCCGCGAGCGCCAGGCGCAGACGGAAGCCCGGCCGGCCGCTGGTCTGCAGGAACACCGGGTTGATGTCCGGCGTGTTGGCGAAGAAGTTCGGCCGCATGAAGTCGGCGCATTCCTCGGTGGTCAGCTCGGTCAGATACTCGGTCAGCTCGCGCTTCTCGTTGCGCCAGGTGAAGTAGGAATAGCTCTGGTTGTAGCCGACCTTGGCGAGGCGCTTCATCATCTTCGGCCGGGTGAAGGCCTCGGCGAGGAACACCGCGCCGGGGTCCACGGCGCGCACTTCCGCGATCATCCACTCCCAGAACGGGAACGGCTTGGTGTGCGGGTTGTCGACCCGGAAGATGCGCACGCCCTTGCCGATCCAGAACAAGACGACGTCGCGCAACGCGTACCAGATCGCCGGCAGCGCGGGTCCGTAGAACTCGACGTTGACGATGTCCTGGTACTTCTTCGGCGGGTTCTCGGCGTAGCGAATCGAGCCGTCCGGCCGCCATTCGAACCAGTCCGGGTGCTCTTTGATCCACGGATGATCGGGCGAGCACTGGACCGCGAAGTCGATCGCCATTTCCAACCCGTGCTCCTTCGCCGCCTTCACGAGGTGCGCGAAGTCGTCGAAGGTGCCAAGCTCGCGGTGGATCGCGTCGTGGCCGCCGTCGCTCGATCCGATCGCGTAGGGGCTGCCCGGATCGTCGGGCGCGGGTGTCAGCGTGTTGTTCTTCCCCTTGCGGTTCGTCTTGCCGATCGGGTGGATCGGCAGGAGGTAGAGCACGTCGAAGCCCATCTCGCGGATGTCGGGCAGGCGCTTCTCCACGTCGGCGAAGGTGCCGTGCCGCCTCACGTCGCCGGACTGCGAGCGGGGAAACAGCTCGTACCAGGACGAGAACGCGGCGCGCTCGCGGTCCACCCAGACCGGCACTTCGATCGGATAGCGCGACAGGTTGGTGCGCGGGCTCGTGCGGTAGAGGAGGTCGACGGTCTCCGGCTCCATCAGGAGCAGATACTGCTCGTCGCGGCCCTCAACGGCCGCGAGCGCCTCCAGTCGCTCGTGCAGCGCGGCGACGGCCGCGCGCTCGGTTTTCGAGCCGCGGTCGGACCGGGCCGCCTCGCGCACCAGGTTGCGCCCTTCGGCGAGCTCCAGCGCAATGTCGAGGCCGGCGTCGCGCTTCTTGGTCGCCTCGTAGCGCCAATAGGCCATCAGGTCGCGCCAAGCGATCACCGTGAAGCGGGCCGGTCCGTTGCCGCTGAAGGCGATCGTCGCCCGCCAGCGGTCGTTCTCGTGGTAGACCATCGGCGCTTCGCGCCATGCGGTCTCGCCGACGTCGCGGTAGAGCACGGAGCAGTCGATCTTGTCGTGGCCGTCGGAGAACACGTCGGCTTCCACCGTGAGCGGCTCGCCGACGAAACGCTTCAC
>CAXUCL010000080.1:6256-9352 GCA_964249395.1 uncultured Rhizobiaceae bacterium | reverse complement strand
TCGTCGCCTCCCAGTTGATCCCGGCCAGCACCCCGTCGCGGTCGATGTCGGTGTAGACGATGGCGCAGACCCCGGCGTCGGCGAAGCGCCGGGCGAGATCGATCGCGGTGAGCGTCGACGCCTCGGCCCAGCCTTCCACCGCGACGCGGCCCCCGCGCGCGTCGATGCCGACGGCGACCTGGCCGGGAAAGCGCCGGGCGGCGACCCGCACCAGCGCCGGGTCGCGCACCGCCGCCGTTCCGAGGATGACGCGGGCAAGCCCAAGGCCCAGCCAGCGCTCCACGTCGCCGAGCGTGCGGATGCCGCCGCCGAGCTGGACGCGCATGGATCGGCCGACGCGACGGAGGATCGCCTCCACGGCCGCGCCGTTCACCGCGCGGCCGGCGAAGGCGCCGTCGAGATCGACGACGTGGAGGTGGGTGAAGCCGGCGTTTCGGAAGCTCTCCGCCTGCGCGGCCGGGTCCGGGTTGTAGACGGTGGCGGTGCTCATGTCGCCGAGCTTCAGGCGCACGCATTCGCCGTTCTTCAGGTCGATGGCGGGGTAGAGGACCGGCATCAGGGCGTCCAGCGGAGGAAGTTGGCGAGGAGCGCCAGGCCGAGCCGCTGGCTCTTCTCGGGATGGAACTGCGTGCCGGCGCGGTTGTCGCGCGCGACCATCGCGGTGACCGGGCCGCCGTAGTCGGTGCGGGCGACGACGTCGGCGGGCTCGCCCGGCACGAGGTGGTAGGAATGGACGAAATAGGCGTGGAGGCCCGTCTCGCCCGTCGGCACGCCGGCCAGCAGCCGATGCTCGCGCTCGAGCGTCAACGTGTTCCAGCCGATCTGCGGCACCTTCAGGGCCGGGTCGGCCGGGACGATCGGCTCGACGTCGCCTGCCACCCAGCCGAGGCCGGGCGTGATCGTCTTTTCCAGGCCCCGCGCCGCCATGAGCTGCATGCCGACGCAGATGCCGAGGAACGGCCGGCCGCGTCCCTCGACGGCGAGGCGCAGCGCGTCGGCCAAGCCCGGCACGGCGTTCAGCCCGGCGCGGCAGTCGGCGAAGGCGCCGACGCCGGGCAGGACGATCCGGTCGGCGCCCGCGACCGTCTCGGGATCGTCGGTGAGCGCGACCGCGACGTCGAGACCGGCTTCCTGCGCGGCGCGCTCGAAGGCCTTCGTCACCGAGCGCAGGTTGCCGGAGCCGTAGTCGATGACGGCGAGCGTTTCCTTCACGCCGTTGCGCCTTCCGTTCGACGGCGACGGAGCGGCCACCAGCGGCGGCGTTTCGGTTCGTTCGGTGTGGGTGGCGGGGCCGCGAAGCCCCAAGGCAGCGCACCGGGGGCGGTCGGAGGCCGCGCGACAGCGCCTTGCGGGTCGTCGGCTGCGGCGTAGTAGAGGATCGCGGCCTCCGCGCGGTTGTCGGCCTCCACGACGCCGGCTTCCGTCCAACCGCGGCGCCGGAAGCGCCAGGCGCGCAGGCTCGGCCCTTCCAGCGCGACGAGGAGGCCGACGAGAAGGAGCAGCGGCACGGCGAGGAGGCCGCGCCCGTCGGCCGCCAGCCGGCCGAGCCAGCCGCTGAAGAGGAAAACGACGACGGCGCTGAGGAGGAGGCCGTAGCGCAGCAGCCAGAGCCAGGGAAACAGGAAGCCCCAGATCGAGAACGCGTCGCGCACGAACACGGCGCGCTCGGTGACCGTCGCGCCGTTTGCCGCCGGGGCCGCCGTCGCCTCGTCGCCGCGTGCCGGCGGCGGCTCGAACACCACGAAGCGCGTCACGCGAGCGTTCCCTTGGTGGAGGGCACGAGGCCGGCCTGGCGCGGGTCGATCGCCACCGCGTCGCCCAAGGCCCGCGCCACCGCCTTGAAGCAGGTTTCGGCGATGTGGTGCGCGTTCAACCCGTAGAGGGTCTCGACGTGCAGCGTCACCCCGGCGTTCTGCGCGAAAGCCTGGAAGAACTCCCGCACGAGCTCGGTGTCGAACGTGCCGATCTTCGGCGTCGGGAACGCCACCTTGAACACCAGGAACGGCCGGCCGGAAACGTCCACCGCGGCGCGCGTCAGGCACTCGTCCATCGCGAGATCGAGCGAGGCGTAGCGCCGGATGCCGCGCCGCTCCCCCAGCGCCCGCCGGATCGCGGACCCGAGCGCGATGCCGACGTCCTCCACCGTGTGGTGGTCGTCGACGTGGAGGTCGCCCGTCGCCTCCACGGCGATGTCGATCAGCGAATGGCGCGCCAGCTGGTGCAGCATGTGGTCGAAGAAACCGACGCCGGTGCTGATCGTCGCCCGGCCCGCGCCGTCGAGGTCGACACGGACCCGGACGCGCGTTTCGGCTGTTTCACGTGAAACATCCGCGCTGCGCTTTGCCGCCGTTCCGTCGCTCATTCCCGAAACCTCGCATGCCCGCCGCGTCGCGAAGGCGGGCTCGCGGAGCCGATTAGAGCATCCGGCGCCGCGTGGAAACCGCTCCGGCGCGATCTTACATCCGGCGAGACAAGCGGGCCGGTTCGTGGCTCCGAGCGCGAAGGTTTCAGGCGGTCATGGATTTCGAGAAGCACGATCCGGCGACGATCTACGGCACGACGATCGTCACGGTGCGCAAGAACGGGCAGGTGGTGGTGGCCGGCGACGGGCAGGTGTCGCTCGGCAACACGGTGATGAAGGGCAACGCGCGCAAGGTCCGGCGCATCGGCAAGGACGGCCGGGTGCTGGCCGGCTTCGCCGGTGCGACGGCGGACGCCTTCACGCTCCTGGAGCGGCTGGAGGCCAAGCTCGAGCAGTATCCCGACCAGCTGATGCGCGCGTCCGTCGAGCTCGCCAAGGACTGGCGCACCGACCGCTACCTGCGCCGCCTGGAGGCGATGATGATCGTCGCCGACGCCAAGGTGACGCTGACGCTCACCGGCAACGGCGACGTCCTGGAGCCGCAGCACGGCGTGATGGCGATCGGCTCAGGGGGCAACTACGCGCTCGCGGCCGCCCGCGCGCTCGCCGAGACCGACCTGCCGGCCGAGGAGATCGCCCGGCGCGCAATGCGGATCGCCGCCGAGATCTGCATCTACACCAACGACAGCGTGGTGCTGGAGTCGCTCGACGGCGCGGCGAGCGGCTCGAGCGGG
>CAXUCL010000080.1:0-6246 GCA_964249395.1 uncultured Rhizobiaceae bacterium | reverse complement strand
GACGCGCCGGCCGCCGTCCCGGTCGCGGGACGCCGACCGGAGATTGGGCTTTATCAGCGCGTCGCCGCGAGCTTCTGCGCCATGTCGGTGTGCATCTCGATCACCGGCAGCCTCTTCTTGGCCAGCGCCACCACCGTCGCGTCGTCGCCGCTGCCGGCATAGGTGCGGAACAAGGCGACGGTTTCCATGTGGCCCATCGCCTGCATCGAGACGTAGAGCGGCTCGAACTCGGCCGCCCCCGCCGCCTCCAGCTGCTGGAGCATCTTCGCCTGCTTCGGCGCGAGGCTCGGCGCGCCGGGGTCCTTGGTGCCGAGCGCCGCCTTCAGGTCCTTGCCGGCCTGCGTGTGGTCGGCGATCATCTCGTCGGCATACGCCTTGACGTCGGCGCTGGTCGCCTTGGCCTTGGCGATCTCGCTGGACCGGATCTCGAACAGGTCGGACGCCATGGCGCCCTTGGCGAAGTCCGGCGTCGCGACCTTGAAGGGCGCGCCGGCGCGGTCCGGCGAGGGCAGCGCGTCCTGCGCGAAGGCGGCGCCGGACAGGAGAACGGCCGCGGCAGCGGCTGCGAGCATCGTCTTCATCGGTAGTCCTTTCGTTCCGTCCATCACATGCCGTTCCCGAAGGCCTTCTTCAGGTCGGCGACGGCCAGATCCATGGCCTGCTTGGCTTCCGGCACGACCTTGCCCATGCCGAAGAACTCGTGCGCGACGCCAGCAAAGAGCCTCTCGTTGACGGCGACGCCGGCCTTCTCCAGCGCGGCCCCGAGCTTCTCGCCTTCGGAACGCAGCGGGTCGATCTCGGCGAGGATGATCGTGGCGGGCGGCAGGCCGGCCAGATCGGTGCGGTTGACGAGGTCGATGCGCGGATCGGCGGCCGCGTCCATGCTCGGCAGCGCCTCCTTCACGAACCACGCCATGTCCTTCTTGGCGAGCGGGACCGCGTTCTCGTTCTCCTTATAGGACGGCGTTTCCATATCCTTGCCCGCAACCGGATAAACGAGGAGCTGATGCACCGGGGCGGTCAGCTTCTGCTCCTTGGCGGCCAGCGCGACGTTGGCGGCGAGGTTGCCGCCGGCGCTCTCGCCCGCCACCGCGACCCGCGTCGAGTCGGCGTTCAGCGTCCCGCCGTTCTCCACCAGCCACTTGTAGGCGGCGATCGCGTCCTCGTGCCCGGCCGGGAACTTGTGCTCCGGCCCGTGCCGGTATTCCACCGACACCACCACCGCGTTAGCGCCGAAGGCCAGCGCGCGCGGCGTCGCGTCGTAGGTGTTGAGGTCGGCGATCACCCAGCCGCCGCCGTGGAAATACACCACCATCGGGAACGGCCCCTGGCCGGCCGGCACGTAGGCCCGCGCCAGCAGCGCGCCGTTCGCGGTCGGGATCGAGAAGTCCTTCGTGGCGATCTTCGCTTCCGGTCCGGCCGGGATCTTCCTATCGCGCTGCACGGCCACCGCCGCGTCGGCCGGGCTCGCCTGCTGGCGCGCTTCCGGAACGCTCAAGGTGTGGATCGGCTTGGCGCCGAGGGCTTTCAGCTCGTCCAGCACCGCCTGCATGGCGGCGTTGGGCTTGTTCCGCTCCGTCGCCGCGACGGCTTTCGGCGCCGCGTCCTGCGCGAGCGCCGACGCGGCGACCAACGGCGCGAGAAGGAGCGTCGCGCCGGCAAACAAGGTTCGGGCTCGGGAACCGGACAGGATCATGGGAAAGCTCCGTGAGTAAACGGGAAGGAAAGGGTCAGCTGCCCGCCGAACCGGGTTCGGCCATCTTGCGGTGCTGCTCGGCGAGCACGCCGGAGGGCAGAAGGTTCGCCGCGGCCGTCATCAGCTTGTTCTTCCAGCCGGACACCACGTCGCCGTCGCCCTTCATCATGGCGTCGAAGCCGTCGCGCGCCACCTTGGCCGGATCGTCCTTCTCCGCCGCCCCGACGTTGGTGTCGCGCATGTCGGCGACGTCGAAGAACTCGGTGTCGGTCGCGCCCGGCATCAGGCAGGTGACCGTGACCCCCGTGTCCTTCAACTCGTTGCGCAAGGCGAAGGAGAAAGAGTTCAGGAACGACTTCGTGCCGTTGTAGACCGCCTGGAACGAGCCTGGCATGAAGCCGGCGACGGAGCCGACGATCATGATGCGCCCCGCGTCGCGCGCCCGCATGTCGCGGCCGATCCGCTGCACCAGCGCCACCGTACCGACGACGTTGGTGTCGATGACCTTGCGCGCTTCGGCGAAGTCCTGGTCGAGGAAGGCGTGGCCGAGGCCGCGGCCGGCGTTGGCGAACAGCGCGTCCACCGGCCGCCCGAGCCCCTGGGCCTTTGCGTAGAGCGCGTCGACGCCCTCCACGGTCGAGAGGTCGGCCTGCACGGTCTCGACATGGGCGCCGAGGGACCGGAAGTCCCCGGCGGCCGTCTCGATCCGCGGATCGTCCGCAGCCACCACGAGGTCGAAGCCGTTCTCGGCCGCCACTTTGGCAAGTTCGTAGCCGATGCCGGCGGACGCGCCAGTGACGACGGCGAGCGGGCGTGCGGATGTCGCTGACATGGACGGTTCTCCGAAACGGTTCAGGGCTTCAGGACGACCTTGATGCAGCCGTCCTTCTTGTCGCGGAACGTCTTGTAGAGGTCTGGACCATCGGCGAGGGGCGCCGTATGGGTGATCACGAAGGACGGGTCGATGTCGCCGTTCTCGATGTGCGCCATGAGCTTGGGCAGGTAGTGCTGCACGGAGGTCTGCGACATCTTCATGGTGATGCCGCGGTTGATCGCCGAGCCGAACGGGATCTTGTCGAGGAGTCCGCCGTAGACGCCGATGATCGAGACGACGCCGAAGTTGCGGCACGAATGGATCGCCTGCCTGAGGACGTGCGGCCGGTCGGTGCCCAAGAACGTCGCGGTCTTGATCCGGTCGATCACGGAGTCGGCGCTGGCGGTGCCGTCGGCCTCCGAGCCGACCGCGTCGATGCACCCATCGGCGCCGCGCCCACTCGTCAACTCCATGATCCGGTCGTAGACGTCCGCCTCGCGGAAATCGATCGTGATCGCGCCGGCGCTCGCGGCCATCGCCAGACGCTCCGGCACGGTGTCGATGGCGATCACGCGCTCGGCGCCGAGCATGAAGGCCGAGCGGATGGCGAACTGCCCGACCGGGCCGCATCCCCAAATGGCGATGGTCTCGCCGCCTTTGATGTTGCAGAACTCGGCGCCCATGTAGCCGGTCGGAAAGATGTCCGACAGGAACAGGACCTGCTCGTCGGTGAGGCCGTCCGGCACCTTGATCGGGCCGACGTCGGCGTAGGGCACGCGGATGTATTCCGCCTGGCCGCCCGGATACCCGCCGAGGATATGCGAATAGCCGAACAGGCCGGCGGGCGAATTGCCCCAGAGCTTGGTGGCCTTCTCGCGGTTCGGGTTGGAGCGCTCGCAGCCGGAGAAGTAGCCGCGCTGGCAGAAGAAGCATTCGCCGCAGGAGATGGTGAAGGGGATCACCACCCGGTCGCCGACCTTCAGCTTGCCTGCCGCCCCGGAGCCGACCTCCACCACCTCGCCCATCGTCTCGTGGCCGATGACGTCGCCGTGCTCCATGCCGGGAATGACGCCGTCGTAGATGTGCAGGTCGGAGCCGCAGATCGCGCAGGCCGTGACCTTGACGATCGCGTCGCGCGCGTCCTGGATCTGCGGGTCCGGCACGCTCTCGCAGCGCATGTCGCTCTTGCCGTGCCAGGTCAGCGCCTTCATGCCCGTTCCCCCGTGGTGTTCTGGCCGGGAAAACCGCGGGCGCGAGGGTTCGTTCCCAGCTCGACCGAAAACGCCGCGTTTAAGTGATTTCCCGGCAAAGCGCTGGAACGGAACGACTTTTCGGATCGGCTGCCGCTAGGGCAAGGCGCAGGGGCGGGGGCGGGCCGCGCCGAGCGTGGCCGGCGTCGAGCGGCACACGGCGGTGATGAGGCAGCGTCCGGCGGCTACGGCTGCGTCGGCGCGCTGTCGTTTCGCCGGATGCGCCACAGCGCCGTCGGCAGCGCCGCCGGGGCGTTCGGCTTGAAGAAGGCCATGTCCGGAATGCGCGAGGTGGTGACGTAGATCGCGCCGTCCGGCCCCTCGGAGAACGTGTCCGGCCAGTTCAGTTGCGGGTCCTTGATCAGCGTCTCCGGTTCGGACCGCGGGCCGGCCTCGACGTTCCGCACCTTCACCGCGTTCTCCTCCACGGCCGACAGGTACATTTCGCCGCTTTGCCGGCCGATCCACAACCCGTCCGACACGCCGTTCGCGCCCATCGGCTCGACCTTGTCGGCCACGTCGTTGTCGCGCTCCAGCCCCGTCTCGATCAGGTCGGCCGTCGGCACGCGGTAGAGCGTCCGCCCCTTGATCGCCTGCCAGTAGAGGTGCCGCCCGTCGCGCGACAAGGCGATGCCGTCGGCGGAGAACTCGACGCCGCGCCCGTCGGGGCGCTTCACCGGCCGGCCTTCCACCGCCACCACGACGCCCGGCTCGACCTGCGTCGACGGGTGGCCGTCGAGGACGCGCCGCGTCTTGCCCGATGCGAGATCGACCACGAGAAGCGCGCCGCGCACGCCGGAATCGGTGATGAAGGCGTGGCGGCCGTCGGGCGAGAAGCGCACGTCGTTCAAGTACGAGCCCTGCGGCGCCGCGAAGCTGTCGAAGGAGATCGTCTTCGTCGCCTTGTTGGTCGCGAGGTCGATCCGCACCAGCTTCGGCCCGCCCGGCACGACGAAGCCTTGCGCCGGCGCGGCAGCGTCGAGCACCCACAAGGCGCCGCGTCCGTCGGCGACGACGCTCTGGACGCAGACGAAGTGCTGCTGCGGCGCCAGCCCGTCCTTCCTCGCGTTGCGCCAAGCGTTCCAGTCCGCGTCCGGGTAGGGCTTGATCGTGCCGTCCTTTGCGACCTCGGCCACCGACACGGGCGAGTCCTCGGTCCAGCGCGGGAAGTTCACGAAGACGCGATCGTCCTCCGAGACCGTCACGCCCGTTACCTGGTGCGGGAAGTCGGCGACCTTCTCGAGCCGGACCGTCTGCGTCGCGCCGGATGCGGACTGCTGCGCGGCGGCGGGAACGGCGAGGCAAACGCCGGCGAGGAGGGCGATCGCGAGGGTGAGGCGCATGGGGTTCGATCTCCGGAAATGCCGACGCTCGATCGCGACTTCGAAGCCTTGGGGTCGCGAAATGCCGAGCTAGACGCGGGGGCCGTTCGAGCAACCGACGCCGCCGAAAACATGCGTAGCCGGACGCCGCGGTTCGGCCGGCGCGTCCCGTGGACGCTCGGTCGCGAATACGGGACGATGCGACATGGGCGGACGGACGCGCGAGATCGATCTGCCGGACGGGTCGAAAGCCACCAATCCGCCTCGTCTCTCCGCGACAACGCCGAGGAACGCGGCGAAGCGCGTCGATCGGGAGACGGCATCGAATGACGGCACCCGAACGCAGTCGTACCGTCGCCGGGCTCGTTCGCCGCTTCGCGTCGTCGGACGCCGGCGAGGCCGGCATCGCCTGGAGCGCCGAGTTCGGCGAAGCCGAGCGCGACGGCTTCCGGCTGCAGCTGAAGGTCCGTGCCGTCGTGCTGCTGCTCTTGACGGCGTTCTTCCTCGCGACCGTTCCCTTGGAGCGGGCGCTGACCTATGGCGCCTTCACCGCCCTGCTCGCGCTCGCCGGCTTGGCGGTCGACGGGCTCGTCGTTCGGCTGTCGGCCGGTCGCTGGCGGCTTCTCGCCGCGGTTCTCATCCTCGTCGACGTCGCGGTGCTGAGCGTCGTGATCGCGATGCCGGACCTGGTGCTCGACCTGCCCTGGCCGCCGCAGATGCCGCTGCGCTTCTTCACCTTCCTCTACCTGGTTCTGTACGTGATGGGCTCGGCGCTCACCACCTCGCCGCTGCTCGTGCTTTGGACCGGCGCCAGCGCCTCGGCCGCCTGGAGCGCCTCCGTCTGGTTCGTGCTCGAACGGCCCGGCACGATCACCGTCGGCGGCCGGCGCCTCGTGGACACCGGGATCGACACCGCCTACCAGCTGCGCATCTTCCTCGATCCCGGCTTCGTCAGCATCGTCGCCTTCCAAACGCAGATCCTCGTCCTGCTGCTCGGGTCGAGCCTGCTCGCCCTCGGCGTGTGGCGCTCGCGCCGCCTCCTGATCGAGCGCACGCGCATCGGCGCCGAGCGGCGGAGCCTGGCGCGCTTCGTGCCAGCCGACCGCGCCGACGACCGCGCCGCCGGTCCGGCGCTCGGCGCGGTCCGCCGCCAGCCCGTCGGGG
>CAXUCL010000079.1:0-9375 GCA_964249395.1 uncultured Rhizobiaceae bacterium | reverse complement strand
GCGCAGGAGGCCGTCCTGGCCGAGCGCCAGGTCGCCGTTCGGGGCGTTGCCGAAGCGCTCGGCACGCGTTTCGAACTCGGGCGCCAGCACCTTGCCCGCCGCGGCGCGCACCGCCTTCGCGTCCGGTCCGTCCGCCCCGACGTCCGGCGAGAAGCGGAAGCCCTGCAGCTCGCCGACATGGTGGCCTTCGACGCTCACCTTGCCGTCGCCGCCGATCTCCGCTTCCATGAAGGCCTTCTCCCGCAGCCGCTTCATCAGGACGCTTGTCCTGCGATCAACGAACCGTTTCGTCAACCGCTCGTGCAGCGCGTCCGACAGGCGGTCCTCGATGGCCCGCGTTCTTTGCTGCCAGTGTGTCGGATCGGCCAGCCAGTCCGGCCGGTGCGAGATGTACGTCCAGGTGCGGATCTCGGCGATGCGCCGCGACAAGGCGTCGATGTCGCCCTCGGTCCGGTCGGCGCGCTGCACCTCCGTCGCCATGTAGTCCTCGGCGACGAAGCCGCGCTCGACGAGGTCGCGGTAGATCGTGGCGATGATCTCGGCGTGCTGGGCGGGCGCGATGCGCCGGTAGTCGGGCAGCTTGCAGGCGTCCCAAAGCAGCGCGACCCGCGCCTCGCCGACGGCTTTGGCCGCGACGGCCTCGTCGCGCGACACGTGCTCCAGCGCCCGCTGGTCGACGGCCGGCAGCGCGCGCGTCAGCTCCGGCGCGGGCGCCGTCCGGTCGAGGCTCGCCTTCAGCGCCCGCACGGAGGCCATGTCGAGCGCCGGCGAGCGCCACTGCATCGTGCGCACGGCCGGGAAGTTGTGCGCTTCGAGCGCTTCCACGCTCTCGGGCGCCATCGGGTCGACCTGGCCGGTGACGCCGAACGTGCCGTCGCGCAGGTGCCGGCCGGCGCGGCCGGCAATCTGCCCGAGCTCGGCGACGGTCAGCTGCCGGTACTGGAAGCCGTCGTACTTCCAGTCCTGCGCGAAGGCGACGTGGTCGACGTCGAGGTTGAGGCCCATGCCGATCGCGTCGGTGGCGATCAGGAAGTCCACCTCGCCGGACTGGTAGAGCTCCACCTGGCTGTTGCGCGTGCGCGGAGACAAGGCGCCGAGCACCACGGCCGCCCCGCCGCGCTGACGGCGCACCAGCTCGGCGATGGCGTAGACCTCGTCGGCCGAGAAGGCGACGATCGCCGAGCGGCGCGGCAGCCGCGTCGTCTTCTTCTGGCCGGCGTAGAACAGCTGCGACAAGCGCGGGCGCGACACGAACTGCGCGCCCGGCAGGAGTCGCTCCAGGACGCCGCGCATGGTGGACGCGCCGAGCAGCAGCGTTTCGTCGCGCCCGCGGGTGTGGAGGATGCGGTCGGTGAAGGTGTGGCCGCGCTCCAGATCCGCTGCCAGCTGCACCTCGTCGATGGCGACGAAGGCCGCGTCGGTGCGCTGCGGCATCGCCTCCACCGTGCAGACGTGGAAGCGGGCCTTCGGTGGCCGGATCTTCTCCTCGCCGGTGACGAGCGCGACGTTGGCCTCGCCGACCCGCTCGCAGACCCTGGCATAGACCTCGCGCGCCAGGAGGCGCAGCGGCAGGCCGATCACCCCGGAGGAATGGGCCACCATCCGCTCGATGGCGTAGAAGGTCTTGCCGGTGTTGGTGGGGCCGAGAACGGCCGTGACGCCGGCGCCGCTGAAACGCGCTTCGGCGCTGGAGTTCGCACGCGTCGTCATGTCCGGCGCAACATGGGCTCGGCGCCCGCAAAAGGAAAGCGGCGGCGGCGCACCGGTCGCAGGCCGACGCCCGCGCTCAAGCGCCCGCGTGCGGCAAGGCGATCGAGAAGGCGCGGCGGCCGGGCCGGCAGCGCCCGCCGTCAGGCGAAATACTGGCCGCCGTTCGCCGTGATCGTCGAGCCGGTGATGAAGCCCGCGTCGTCGGAGGCGAGGAACACGACGATCCGGGCGATCTCGTCCGGCTCGCCGAGCCGGCCGACCGGAATCAGCGGCAGGATGCGCTCGTTCAGGACCTTCTCGTCGATGGCCCGCACCATCTCGGTGCCGATGTAGCCGGGGCAGACGACGTTCACCGTGATGCCGGCGCGCGCGCCCTCCTGCGCTAAGGCCTTGGTGAAGCCGATGTCGCCGGCTTTCGCGGCGGAATAGTTCGCCTGCCCCGCCTGCCCCTTCTGCCCGTTGATCGAGGAGATGTTGACGACGCGCCCGAACTTCCGGTCGCGCATGCCGCTCCAGACCGGGTGGGTCATGTTGAACAGGCCGTTGAGGTTGGTGTTGATCACCGCGCCCCATTGCTCGGGCGTCATCTTGTGGAACATCGCGTCGCGGGTGATGCCGGCGTTGTTGACCAGCACCGCTACCGGCCCAAGCTCGGCCTCGACCGTGGCGAGGCCCGCCTTGCAGGACGCGTAGGAGCCGACGTCCCATTTGTGGACGGCGATGCCGGTCTCGGCCCGGAAGCTCTCGGCCGCCGCGTCGTTGCCGGCGTAGTTCGCCGCGACAGCGTAGCCCGCCGCCTTCAGTGCTTTGCTGATCGCCGCCCCGATCCCGCGCGTGCCCCCCGTGACGACCGCGACCTTTGCCATGTGTTTTCTTTCGCTTTCCCATTCCGCGACGGTCTTCGAACAGGCCGCTCACGCCACCGCCTCATCTGTCGCCGGACACGGCGCGGTCAAACCGCTCGTCGAAATGAAATCGGCCGTAGCCGATCACCGCGTCCAGAAACAGTCTGTGGAGAAGCGCGGGATCGGCGCCTCAGCGCACCGTCGCCGTGCCGGATAACGCGAAGCCGAGCGCCTACCGGCCAGCGCGACGCGCCGGCTCGTCCTTGGCGTCCACCGCTCGCTCTGCGGCCTCGCGCGCAGCGCCGCCAGCCAGAGCGCCGATGCAAAGTCGTGATCGCCTCGGCGAGGGAGCGGTTGAGCAGGTCGGCGTTTATGGATTCTTTGGCTTCGGTGACGGGTGCGCGCCTGGCGCTGGGAATCTTGGCGGTGTTGTCGGCCGGGACGGCGACGAAGCTGGTCTCGAGGGCCTTCCAACGCTTGACGGTGAGGAGCGGGACGTCGCCTTTGCGCTCCTGCGTCGGCCGTCATCGAGGACCTGGAAGCCGCCGGAAAAACTGTTCAGGACGCCGGTCTCGCTGTTCTTGGCGACGTCGGCGCGCTTGGACAGGCGGCCGCGGCAAACGAGCTTGTCGCCCGCGACGCAGGCGGCCTCAACGACGCCAACGACGTCGTGCAGCCGCCGGGACGATTGCGAGTCGAGGATCAGCGAGCCGGCGATGGCGACCACGTCCTATAGCTCGCGCTTTGGCAGGATCTCTTCAACAGCGATACGTGCGGCAGGGTTTCTTGCTGGCGAGGACGAACTTGACCGTGCGGGTCTTGGGGTCGTAGCTCGACGGGCGGCAGGCGTGAGCGTGAGCTGCAGCAACGCAGCGGATTCTTTTGTCGGCGAGGGTTGTCGCAGGCGGGATACGCAATCCGCACTTAATATAGCGGCGACTTGACCGTGGCGGCCGACGTCACGATGCTGCATCGCGATCAAACTTCGGCAAGCGAGCGCCAGATGCGTCCTACGATCCCAGTCCTAGCCCTTTGCATGCTCGCGACCTCCGCCTCTGCCGCCATCCTCGAACCGCTCGTCGAACGAAAGAATGGCGACTGGTCGGCCGTACTTTACCGTAACGCGACCAGCGACCGGCTCTTCTGCGCGCTGGAGTCTTACGACGGCGAGACCGCGTTCAGGATCGTTCGCTACAAGGACGGCAACGCTACTTTCTTGGAGATACACAACACGTCTTGGGATCTTATGGCAGGAGGCTCAAAGTTCATTTTAAGCTTCTCGATAAAGGATGAGAACTACAAGGCGGAACTCATGGGAATGCGCGACGCTCACGGCTACAGCCATGATTTTACCGACAACACCGGCTACCTCGCGCTCATCGGCATGATTTCGCAGGCGACAAGCTTCGAGGTCCAGAATTCGAACTGGGCGAAGATCGCGACGTTCCGCGGGCGCCGAAGCGAACTCGCTGCGGCGGACTACGGGGATTGTCTGAAGACGGACTGGCTTTCCGAAGCCGACCAGTCGACCGCGATCCCGCCTGCGGCGAAAGCGGCCCGATACAGGTTCGACCAGTATCCGACGGCTCCGGGAGCGTCCGGAAGACCGCCGAAGATGCCGTCCTTCGGCGGTCGCGAGAAGGAATTCGCTGCGTTTAGGACGCGGATCAAGACCGGTATGAGGCAGGGGCCGAACTTTGCGGGCCGTCACTCCGTCGTCGTCATCGGGTGCGGAACCGGCTGCGTCTTCGCCGTGGTCGGGGACAACGAAACAGGTCGTCTCGTGTTGTTCCCGCGGGGAGGAGAGGACAACCCCGGACTGCAGTTGACTCACCGTGTTGACAGTTCACTCATGTCGGCGCAGTGGACGGACCCGAACGAAGGCGACAAGTGCGTGCGCGAGTATTTTTCCCTCGCGGACGGCAGGTTCGAACTCCTCGACAGAACCATTGTCGGCGAGCGGGACGCCTGCTCCGAGGGTCCGCTGCAGGACTGACGGACGTCAGTCCGCACCATTTTCGAATACCGCGTCATCGGCGGCCGAAACGTCCACGAGGTCGCGCTCGGCGACCTCCTCGGCGTCGACCGTCGTCTAGATTCGCGCCGCCGCGTCTGTGTCCGGCAGCCAGAACTCCTTGTCGACCTGATATCCGAGCGTCTGCAGCCGCGCCTGATCGCGGACGCCGGTCCGCACCAACGACTCCAGTTCTATCCCGAACTTGGTGCGGGAAACGTGGGAGTGCGGTAGGATCCCACGGTTAACCGCTTCCATCATCGCCTTCAACTCCTGGTCGAGGCCGGGCGGCCGGGATCGCCGGCCAGCGCCAGTCGCAGTGGTAGATCTTCTACGGCTTCGCGTCCGGGGGCGGCGACCAGAGCCCGACCGCCTGCGTGACGTCCACGAAGTCGCGTCGCTGCCGGCCAAGGAACTGATGCTTGTACATATCGGGCAAAAGGTTGGCCTGCTGCTGGACGCGCTGGCTCAACATCCGGCTCCAGCGCTCGACGCCCTCGTCGCCTATCACCTCGTTCATCGGGATGCCGATGCTTATGCAAATCATCATGACCTGCCAGCGCAGAATCTTCTCGAAGTTGGCTGGCTCGTCCTTCGGTGTGAAGGAGCAGGGCATCGACGTCGGCGGGCGGTTTGCCGCCGTCGATCAGGTCCGGCATCACGTCGGCCGGAGCCGACCGGAAAGTGGCGATCCGGATAAGCGCGGCGGCGAAGGCCGTTCGCTTCACAGCCGCTCCACGCACATGGCGACGCCCATGCCGCCGCCGATGCAGAGCGTCGCCAAGCCCTTCCGCGCGCCGCGCCGCGCCATCTCGTAGATCAGGGTGTTGAAGCAGCGCGCGCCGCTCGCGCCGATCGGGTGGCCGATGGCGATCGCGCCGCCGTTGACGTTGACGATGTCCGGGTTCCAGCCGAGGTCCTTGTTGACGGCGCAGGCCTGCGCCGCGAAGGCCTCGTTCGCCTCCACGAGGTCGAGGTCCTCGATCCGCCAGCCGGCCTTCTCCAGGGCCTTGCGCGTCGCCGGGATCGGCCCGGTGCCCATCACCGCCGGGTCGACGCCGGCGGTCGCCCAGGACACAATCCGCACCAGCGGCTGGAGGCCCCGCCGCCCGGCCTCCGCTTCCGTCATCAGCACCACGGCCGCCGCGCCGTCGTTGATGCCGGACGCGTTGGCGGCCGTCACCGTGCCCTCCTTGTCGAAGGCGGGCCGGAGCCTCGAGACCTTGTCGAGCGTCACGCCGGCCTTGATGTACTCGTCGGCGTGCACCACCGTGTCGCCCTTGCGGCCCTTCACGGTGAAGGAGACGATCTCGTCCCGGAACCGCCCTTCCTTCTGCGCGGCTTCCGCCTTGTTCTGCGAGCGAACGGCGAACTCGTCCTGGTCGTCGCGCGTGATCTGCCACTGGCGCGCGACGTTCTCGGCGGTGTTGCCCATGTGGTAGCCGTGGAAGGCGTCGATCAGGCCGTCGCGCAGCATGGTGTCGACCATCTTGGCGTCGCCCATCTTGGTGCCGGAGCGCAGGTGCGCCGCGTGCGGCGCCATGGACATCGACTCCATGCCGCCGGCGACGATCACGGAAGCGTCGCCGCCCGCGATCTGCTGCATGCCGAGGGCCACCGCCCGAAGCCCCGAGCCGCAGAGCTGGTTGAGGCTCCAGGCCGTCGCGCCCGCCGGCACGCCCGCCAGCATCGCGGCCTGGCGCGCCGGGTTCTGTCCTTCGCCGGCCTGCAGCACCTGGCCGAGGATCACCTCGTCGACCTCCGCCGCCTCGACGCCCGCGCGGGCCAGCGCCTCGCGCACGGCTGCGGCCCCGAGCTGGTGGGCCGGCACGTCCGCGAAGGCGCCGTTGAAGGCGCCGACGGGGGTGCGGGCGGCGCCGACGACGACGATGGAGCTTTGCGCGTTCGACATGGGTTCGAGCGTCCTTCCCTTCGCGTTTCGCCGCTCGCCGCCCGGACGCTGCTCTGCGCGTCCCGGCCGAGGTGGCGTTCGGCGGTGAGATAGGCGAACGGCGACGATTTTCACCGAGGCGTCGGACCGGGGCGTTTGGCGGCGGCGGATTTTGCGCCTAAGGTCGCCGCTGCGCCGTACAAGAAACGGTCACCCGGTTGCGACGGTGCGGCGGGAAGGGACGAGGCGATGTCGAAGCCGGCGGACACCACGGTCATCAAGAAATACGCCAACCGGCGGCTCTACAACACCGGCACCAGCACCTACGTGACGCTGGAGAACCTCGCCGCCATGGTGAAGAACAACGAGGAGTTCGTCGTCCAGGACGCCAAGACCGGCGAGGACATCACCCATTCGGTGCTGACGCAGATCATCTTCGAGCAGGAGAACAAGGTCGGGCAGAACATGATGCCGATCGCCTTCCTGCGCCAGCTGATCCGCTTCTACGGCGACCAGATGCAGGGCGTGGTGCCGACTTTCCTGGAGCACTCCATGGCCGCCTTCTCGCGCGAGCAGGAGGCGATGCGCGACCAGGTGATCGGTCCGGCCGGCCGCGAAACGGTGAAGCTGATGGAGGAGCAGGTGCGGCGGAACATGGAGATGTTCCGGCAGGCGATGGCGATGTTCAACCCGTTCATGGCGAACGCGATGCTGCCGAAGGCGTCGGACGCCAAGGGCGTCGGGCCGGGCGACCTCGCCGAGATGCGCCGTCAGCTCGGCGAGATGCAGCGCCGCCTGGAGGCGATGGACGGGCAAAAGGGCGAGGCCGCGTCCTGACCGGCGACGCCCCCTGAAACGAAAAGGCCGGCGCCTCGCGGCCCGGCCTTCGCGATCGTCGCCGACTGGACGTCTCGGCCGTCGATCAGGCCTCGTCCTTGGCGACGGCGAGGATCTGCCGGCCGCGGTACATGCCGGTCTTCAGGTCGATGTGGTGCGGCCGGCGCAGCTCGCCCGAGTTCTTGTCCTCCACGTAGGTCGGCGCCTTCAGCGCGTCGGCCGAGCGACGCATGCCGCGCTTGGAAGGGGAGGTCTTTCGCTTCGGAACGGCCATCGCGGCTCTCCTGGAACACGAGCGAGCGAGGCTCGCAGCCCCTTCGCGGAAAGGAAACGGCATCGAAGCGTCGGCCCGGAGCCGCGACGAGGGAGGCTCCGTTCGCGACCGCGCGACGACGGGAATGGCGAGGCTCCTAGCAAAACCCGGCGACCCTGCCAAGGGGCGGCGCCCCCCCACGGACGTCGCCCCCTCCCAGCGGATCGGTGGACCGCAGGCCGGCGCCTCGCCCGTGGCGCGTCATCGCGTGCCCGGCACGGGCTGCGCCGACGCCACACCCCGTGTGACATTCGCGTGACAATCGTGTCTTGCGAAGCACCGGAGCCCCTGAAAGGATGCCGCACGGTCGGCGGACCCTCGCGTTCGGGGTCCGCTGGCTCGTTCCGTCCCGTTTCGCGGCGGCCGCGAGGCCTCCCCGTGTCGCGAGCATCCCTTTGGCACACACCGTCCTCGCCCTCGGCGCCTTCGACCTGTTCCACCGGGGGCACCTCGAATTCCTGCGCACCGCCCGCTCGCTCGGCGACCGGCTGGTGGTGGGCGTGAACTCGGACGCGAAGGTCGCCCGCTACAAGCGCGTGCCGGTGATCGCCGCCGTTGATCGCCTCGCCATCGTTTCCGCCATCCGCTGCGTCGATCACGCCGAGATCGTCGACGCCTTCTCCGTCGCCGGCCTCATCGAGACGCACGCCGTCCGCACGATCGTCCACGGCGACGACTGGACGATGGAGCGCTACCTGAGCCAGATCGGCATGACGGCCGAGCGCCTCGCCGCGCTCGGCGTCGAGTTGCGGCTCGTCCCCTACTACCGGGGCGTCAGCACGACGGCGATCATCGGCGAGATCGAGGCCGCCGCGGCTTGAGGCTGAGCGACGTTCCAAGGGCGCTGAAGAACCGGGCGAAGCTCCTGCAGTTCGGGATCAGCGGCCGCTTTCCCGCCGACCGGGCGCTTTGGCTGTTCCACGGACCCTTCGAGGGCAACACGAAACACCTGTTCCTTTGGCTGACCCTCTACCGGCGCGACATCCGCGCCGTGTGGCTCGCGCGCGACGCCGTTCTCGCCGAGCGGCTGCGCCGGGTTGGCGCCCGGGCCGTTTCCCATCCCTCGGTGGAGTCCCTCCGCGCGCTCGGCACCGCGGGCTTCCACTTCGTCGACGACTACGGCAAGAAGATCCCGTTCCGCTCCAGCCGCAGCTTCCTGGTCTCGCTGTGGCACGGCGTCGGCGTGAAGAACATCGGCGCCAACCGCGCGAAGAACAGCGGCCCGCTCTACCTCGACAGCATCTTCCGCCCGAACTTCGTCGTGGCGTCGTCGCGCCGCCACGCGGCGCGCTTCGCCGACTCCTTCAAGCTGCCGCTCGCGAACTGCCCGATCCTCGGCACGCCGCGCCTCGACGCGGCCTTCGATCCTGAACTCGGCCGTTTGGCCGCGGCGGCGGACGGCGGCGACGGCCTGGAAGCGCTGGCGGGCGACGGCCCCGTCTACCTCTACGCCCCGACGCTGCGCGACGCCGACCGGCCGTTCCTCGGCGAGGCGCTTCCGGAGCCGAAACGGCTGGACGCGGCGCTCGCGGCGCGCGGCGCCCGGCTGTTCGTCAAGCTGCACCCTCGCACGCTCCGCAGCCGCGCCGATCCGGCACGCCTGGCCGCTATCGTGGCCGCCTCGACGCGCATCCGCGCCTGGCCGGCGGGTCTCGACGTCCAGCGCGCGCTGCCGGCGATCGATTTCCTCGTCACCGATTATTCCTCGATCTTCGCCGACTTCCTGTTCGCTAAGCCGGCCGGATTGATCCTGTACCCCTTCGAC
>CAXUCL010000078.1:0-9419 GCA_964249395.1 uncultured Rhizobiaceae bacterium | reverse complement strand
GGCTGCAACGCCGCGGCATGGGTCCCGGCTCAGGGCCGGGATGACGAACCGGAGAAGGTGGCGCTTCCCGCTGCACGGCGGGGGTGGCGCATCCCCCGCCCGGAGAGAGTGGCGGCCGTCATTCCCTCGCACGGCGAGGGTAGCGCTTCCCTTGCACGGAGAGGGTGGCGGCCGTCATCCCCCTCATCCCGCTGCCGCGAGCTTCTCCCGGCTCGGGAGAAGGGAGGGAGCGGCCGGACGTTCGTTCACGCTTTTTCGACCGCGCGCAGCGCCGCTCGCAGCCGGTCGGTCGCGAGGTCGAGGAAGCTGCGGATCTTTCGCGGGAGTTGCGGCAGCGGGGCGTGAAGGACGTGCACCGGCGCCGGGTCGGACTCGGACGACTCGAACAGGAGACGCAACCGACCGGCCCGAACCGCATCGGCCACCTGATAGTGCAGCAGGCGCGCGACCCCGATGCCCGCTTCGGCCGCGTCGACCGCCGCCTCCGCGCCCGACACCAGCAGCCGCGTCCGGCCATCGGCTCGATCAAGCCCGTTCGCGTGCGGGCGGGACGCGGCGGAGAGCGGCGTGGCGAGCAGGATCGAGGGCAGCATGGCCAGGTCATCGGGACGTCGCAGCGGCGGATGACGATCCAGCAGGGCGGGGCTGGCGGCGATCACCGATCGCATGCTGCCGAGCCGGGTGGCGATCAGACCGCTGTCCGGCAACGTGCCGATCCGCACCGCCAGATCGGCGGCGCCCGCGGTCAGATCGACGTTGCTGTCCGTCAGTTGCAGATCGACGGTGATCCCGGCATGCTGCCGGAGGAAGTCGCCGACGATCGGCAGAACGTGGAGCCGGCCGAACATCCGCGGGGCGCTCACCACCAACCTCCCGGTCGGCTCGACGAACTCGCCCGCCGCGTCGCGCTCGATCTCGTCGACCTGCGCGACGATCCGGCGCGCCGCCGCGGCGTAGCGATTTCCAGCATCGGTCGGGGTCAGCCTGCGGGTGGAGCGAAGCAGCAGAACGGTGCCCAGTTGCCGCTCCAGCTCGCCGATCTTCCTCGTCAGAGTCGAGACCGGCACGCCGCGCTCGCGCGCCGCGGCCGAGAAGCTGCCCGCGTCCAGCGTGGCGAGCAGGAGGGACATGGCTTCCAGCCGATCCATCGATCTCCCCGTTCCGCGAGCAGATGTTCGCCAACGGCGGGCGATTGTTCCTCCCCCATGCGCTCGTTACCTCGTCAACCAAGCCGCACGCATCGTCAAGCGGAGGCAACGGAGACGGTTGATGGGATACGGCTTTCTCGACGTGGCGGCGACACCCGCCGTGCGCGCGGTGCAGGAGCGGCTCGGCGTCGCGCACCTATGGGCGGACTTCAAAGGCCGGCGCGACTTCGACCGCTTCACCGAGTCGGAGACGCGCTTCATCGCCGGCCGCGACAGCTTCTACATGGCGACTGCGTCCGAAACGGGCTGGCCCTACGTCCAACATCGCGGCGGACCGCCGGGTTTTCTGAAGGTGGTGGACGACCGGACGCTGGCGTTCGCCGACTATCGCGGCAACTTCCAGTACATCAGCGTCGGCAACCTGTCGGCGAGCGACAAGGCGTGCCTGTTCCTGATGGACTACCCGCGGCGGACCCGGCTCAAGATCTACGTCCGCGCCGAGGCGGTGCCGCTCGACGCGGACGCCGCGCTGACCTCGCTCGCGCTCGACGGCGCGACCGGCAAGGCGGAGCGGATCGTCCGGCTGCGGTTGCAGACCTTCGACTGGAACTGCGCCCAGCACATCGTCCCGCGCTTCACCGAAGCGGAACTGGCGGACGCCCTGCGCCCTGTGCGCGAGCGGCTGGCGGCGCTCGAAGCCGAGAACGCCGTTCTGCGTGCGCGGGTCGGGGACGCGCGGTAGCGGGACGCGCGAAGCTCGATCGAGCGGCCCGCCGCCCGTCGCGCGCTGGAACGGGAGGGAAGCGTCCTCTCGTCGATCCGAAACCGTTGGCGCGTATCGGGTCGCCGCGCCGTCGCCGCAGCGAGCCGATAGCGTGCGGCGGCGTTGGGCCTCTGAACGGCCTTGCCGGGTCGGACACGGTCGCGACGTCCGATCCCGACCCGGTTTCCGCCGGCGGGTCCTAGGCCGAGACCGCCTGCGCCCGCGGCTGCGGGCGCGGGGTCTGGAGGAAGGTCTCGTCGAGGGCGTAGCCGGAGCCGCGGACGGTGCGGATGGGGTCGCGCTCGCGGCCGCGGTTGATGGCTTTGCGCAGCCGTCCGACGTGGACGTCGACGGTGCGCTCGTCGACGTAGACGTCGCGGCCCCAAACGCCGTCGAGCAACTGCTCGCGCGAGAAGACGCGGCCGGGCGACTGCATCAGGAACTCCAGGAGGCGGAACTCGGTCGGCCCGAGCTTCAGCTCGCGGCCGGCGCGGTGGACGCGGTGCGACTGGCGGTCGAGGTCGATGTCGCCGGCGGCAAGCCGCGTCGAGATGCGCTCCGGCCGGGCGCGGCGCAGCATGGCGCGCACCCGCGCCATGAGCTCGGGCGTCGAGAAGGGCTTCACAACGTAGTCGTCGGCGCCGACCTGGAGGCCGCGCACCCGTTCCGCCTCCTCGCCGCGCGCCGTCAGCATGATGATCGGCAGGCCGGCCGTGTCGGGACGCCCGCGCAGGCGCCGGCACAGCTCGACGCCCGACAGGCCGGGCAGCATCCAGTCGAGGATCAGGAGGTCCGGGACCTCCTCCTTCAGGCGGATGTCCGCCTCGTCGCCGCGCATGATGGCGTCGACCGTGTAGCCCTCGCTTTCGAGGTTGTAGCGCAGGAGGATCGACAGCGCCTCCTCGTCCTCGACCACGGCGATTCTCGCGCTCAAGGCTCTAGGCTCCGACGCGCGCCGCCGAGCCCCCGTCCGGCATCGACAGGTTCATCGTCGCCGTGCGGTCGTCCTTCGGCCGGTCGCCGTCGAGCTGCCGGCCGGTGCGGATGTAGTAGATCGTCTCCGCGATGTTGGTCGCGTGATCGCCGATGCGCTCGATGTTCTTGGCCGAGAACAGAAGGTGCGTGCAGGCGGTGATGTTGCGCGGGTCCTCCATCATGTAGGTCAGGAGCTCGCGGAAGATCGAGGTGTACATCGCGTCGATCTCCTCGTCGCGGGCGCGCACCGCTTCCGCGCGCTGGTGGTCGCGCGTGGCGTAGGAGTCGAGCACGTCCTTCAACTGCTCCAGCGCGAGCTCGGACAGGTGCTCGATGCCGCGCACGAGCTGCACGGGCTGCTGGTGCTCGGACACGGCGACGACGCGCTTGGCGATGTTCTTGCCGAGGTCGCCGATGCGCTCGAGGTCGTTGGAGATGCGGATGGCGCCGACGATCTCGCGCAGGTCCATCGCCATCGGCTGGCGCTTGGCGATGGTCATGATCGCCCGCTCGTCGACTTCGCGCTGGGCGGTGTCGAGGATCGTGTCGTCGGCGATCACCGAATGGGCGAGGCTCGCGTCGCCCTTCACCAGCGCCAGGACGGCGCGCTCGACGAGGCTCTCGGCCTGGCCGCCCATCTCCGAGATGCGCCGGACGATGCCCTTCAGCTCCTGGTCGTAGGATGAGACGATGTGCTCGTCCATGCGGGTCTCCTTTTCCGGCCGAACCGGATGGGTCGTTCAGCCGAAGCGGCCGGTGATGTAGTCGCGGGTGCGCTTGTCGTCGGGGTTCTGGAACATCTTCTCCGTCGGTCCGACCTCGGCGATGTTGCCGAGGTGGAACATCGCGGTGACCTGGCTGACGCGCGCCGCCTGCTGCATGGAATGGGTGACGATGACGATCGTGTAGTTGCGCTTCAGCTCGTCGATGAGTTCCTCGACGCGGGCCGTGGCGATCGGGTCGAGCGCCGAGCAGGGCTCGTCCATCAGGATGACTTCGGGCGACACGGCGATGGCGCGGGCGATGCAGAGCCGCTGCTGCTGGCCGCCGGACAGGCCGGTGCCGGCCTCGGCGAGGCGGTCCTTCACCTCCTCGAACAGGCCGGCGCGCTTCAGGCTGGTGGCGACGATCTCCTCCAGGTCGGTCTTGTTCTTCGCGAGGCCGTGGATGCGCGGGCCGTAGGCGACATTGTCGAAGATCGATTTCGGGAACGGGTTCGGCTTCTGGAACACCATGCCGACGCGGGCGCGCAGTTCCACGACGTCGATCGCCGGATCGTAGATGTCCTCGCCGTCGAGGGTAATCGTACCGCCGACCTTGGCGCCCTCGATCGTGTCGTTCATGCGGTTCAGGCAGCGCAGGAAGGTGGACTTGCCGCAACCGGACGGCCCGATGAGCGCGGTGACGCGCTTCTCGGCGACGTCGAGCGAGACCCCGTGCAGCGCCTGCTTCGGACCGTAATGGACGGTCACGGCTTGCCCACGCATCTTCGCGGGTTGTTCGATCGCCTGCACGGGCGCGCTCCTGCCTGCCGGTGTGATCGCCATGTCCTGCAGCATCGGGTGTGTCTCCGGAAATTACCAGCGGCGCTCGAAGCGGCGGCGCAGGACGACGGCGCCGATGTTCATGACGGCGAGCACGAGAAGCAGGATGATGATGGCGCCCGACGTGCGCTCCACGAAGGCGCGCTCGGCCTCGTTCGCCCACATGTAGATCTGCACGGGCAAGGCGGTGGACGGGTCCATCGGGGTCGCCGGGTAGTTCGCGACGAAGGCGACCATGCCGATGAGGAGCAGCGGCGCCGTTTCGCCGAGCGCGTGCGCCAGGCCGATGATCGTGCCCGTGAGGATGCCAGGGATCGCCAGCGGCAGGACGTGGTGGAACACCATCTGCATCTTCGAGGCGCCGAGGCCGAGCGCCGCGGCGCGAATGGAGGGCGGCACGGCCTTCAGGGCGGCGCGCGTCGCGATGATGATGGTCGGCAGCGTCATCAGGCTGAGCACCAGGCCGCCGACGAGCGCGGCCGAGCGCGGCAGGCCGAACCAGTTCACGAACACGGCGAGGCCGAGCAGGCCGTAGACGATGGAGGGCACGGCCGCGAGGTTGTTGATGTTGACCTCGATCAGGTCGGTCAGCCGGTTCTTCGGCGCGAACTCCTCGAGGTAGATCGAGGCGGCGACGCCGATCGGCAGGGCGAGCGCCAGGACGATCAGCATCATCGTGATCGAGCCGACGATGGCGACGCCGACGCCGGCGGTCTCCGCCCGGCTCGACGCGCCGTTGGTGAACAGGCCCCAGTTGAACCGCTGCTGCAGTAGGCCCTTCGCTTGGAGTTGCTCTATCCAGCCGATCTGGCGATCGTTCAGCGGCCGGCGGGCCTCGTCGACGGTGAGGTCGAACTGGCCCTTCACCGCGCTGTCGACCTCGGACGCGGCCGGCAGCCAGACGTCGCGCGTCTGTCCGATGGCGGTGAGGTCGTTCGTGACGACGTCGCGCAAGCTCACGCGCACGCCCTGGCTGACGAGCTCGGCCGCTTCGCGGACCTGCGCCCGGTTCTTCGGATCGACCCCGAGCGCCGCGACGAGCGAGTCCTGCGCGAGCTTCGGGTAGTTGGCGGCCTGCAGGGCGCGAAGGTCCTTGCCGCCGGTGTTGCGCGGGTCGACGATCGACTGCGCGAAGGTGATCGGCAACCGGACCTCGGTCTGCCAGAAGGCGGTGTAGCCCTTCGACAGGACGCTCCACAGAAGCAGCGCCAGGAAGATCAGGCCGATCGCGATCGCCGCGACGCCGTAGGCGCGGAAGCGTCGCTCGGCGGCGTAGCGCCTCTTCAGGCCGATGTCGCGGCGCGAGGCCGGTTGCGCCGCCGGGGCGACGGCCGCGGGGGTTCCGAGGGTCGCATCGGTCATTCGTATTGTTCCCGATACTTGCGCACGATGTAGAGGGCGAAGACGTTCAAGAGCAGCGTGATCGTGAACAGGGTGATGCCGAGCGCGAAGGCGACGAGCGTCTGGGGCGAGTTGAACTCCAGGTCGCCGGTGAGCTGGTTGACGATCTTCACCGTCACCGTGGTCATCGCCTCGAACGGGTCGAGCGTCAGGCGCGCCGCGACGCCGGCCGCGAGCACGACGATCATCGTCTCGCCGATGGCGCGCGAGGCGGTGAGCAGGATGGCGCTGACGATGCCGGGCAGCGCGGCGGGCAGCACGACCTTCTTGATGGTCTCCGACCGGGTCGAGCCGAGGCCGAGCGAGCCGTCGCGCAGCGAGCCGGGCACGGCGGTGATGATGTCGTCGGACAAGGACGACACGAAGGGGATGAGCATCACGCCCATCACCAGGCCGGCCGTCAGGATCGACTGCGCCTGGATGAAGGCGGTGTAGTCGCCGGTGGCGAGCCCGGATATCTGAGCCGACATGTCGCGCAGGAACGGTCCGACGGTCACGAGCGCGAAGAAGCCGTAGACGATGGTCGGGATGCCGGCGAGCACTTCGAGCAGCGGCTTCACCACGCCGCGCACCCGCCGGTCGGCGTATTCGGCCATGTAGATCGCCGCAAGCAGCCCGATCGGCACCGCGAACAGCATGGCGACGAAGGCGATGTAGAGCGTGCCGGCGAGCAGCGGGACGAGGCCGAACTGGCCCTGCGCGCCGCCGGACCCTGCCGCGGCGAAGCGCGGGTCCCAGACCGTGCCGAAGAAGAACGAGGCGGGCGAAATCCGGTTGAAGAAGTCGAAGGCCTCGAACAGCATCGAGAAGATGATGCCGACCGTCGTCAGGATGGCGATGGTGGAGCAGCCGATCAGGATGCCGCGGACGATCCGCTCGACCTGGGTGCGGGCCCGGAACCGGAGCGCCAGTCGGCTGTAGCCGACGAAGGCTCCGCCGACCGCGAGGGCGAGGACCAGCGCGGCGGTGGCGAGCCGCAGGCCGTCCTCGAGCCGAATCTTGCCTTCCGCGATGCGCAGCATGGAGTCTACCGCGCCGCCGGGCAGGGGCACGCCGCGGCGCTGGAACACGGATCGGGCGTCGTCGAGGCTGCCGGCGGCGACGGTCGTGCGCTCCTCGTCGGTGAGGACGCGCAGGCCCTGGCCCAGCGCGGACACGATCTCGTAGGACAGCGGCGGCACGTTGCCGTTCGCGTCGCGGGCCTCGGCCGGGAAGTTCGCCCGAACGTCCTGCGCGACAAAGGCCGGCGCGAAGGCCAGCGCGAAGGCCAAGGCGATCAAAGCGGGCACGACCGCCAGGCTGAAAACGAAGGCGCCGTGGTAGATCGTGCGCGAATGGAGGCGGGCGTGCGGGATGCCGTCGTCGCCGGTCGCGGCGATGGCGGCGGCGCGGCGCTGCCCGAGGAACCAGCCGACGGCGCCGACAACGAAGACAAGGGCGACGATCGAGAAAGCCGACAAGTGCCTGACCCCCGCTGGCGGACGGTGTGCGGACGCGACCAAACCGGCCGACGCCGCGAAGGGCGCCGGCCGGCGGATCGCCTGGTTACATCGACTTCCCGGCGCCGAAGTCGGTGCGGTAGGTCTCGCGCTCGGCGTCCGGCGCCGGAACGAGGCCGTACTGGGCGAGCGGGCCGTCGGCGCCGATCATCTGCTCGGACAGGAAGAACTCGGCGTATTCCTTCAAGCCCGGCACCACGTCGAGATGCGCCTTCTTCACGTAGAAGTAGAGCGGCCGCGACACCGGATACGTGCCGGTCGAGATGGTCTCGACGGACGGGGTGATCCCGTCGATGGTCGCGACCTTCAGCTTGTCCTGGTTCTGCTCGAAGAAGGCGAGGCCGAACACGCCGACGCCCTGCTTGTTGGCGTCGATGCGGGCGAGCGTTTCGGCGTAGTCGCCGTCGATGTCGGTCGCCGCGCCGTCCTTGCGGACCGCATGGCACTGGCTGGCGGCAGCCTTCTTGTCCATGCCGGCGGCGGCGTAGGCTTCGGCGGCGCCGGTGACCTTGCAGCCCGCGTCGAGCAGCTTCTGCTCGAACACTTCGCGCGTGCCGTGCTTCTCGCCTGGGATGTAGGCGGCGATCGGCCAGGCCGGCAGCGAGGCGTCGACGTCGGCCCAGGTCTTCGCCGGATTGTCGACGACCTTGCCGTCCACCGCGACCTTGGCGGCCATGGCCTTGAAGATGGTGGCGGGCGTCAGCGCCCAGGCGTCGCCGCCGGCGGCCGTGGCGAAGACGATGCCGTCGTAGCCGAACTTGACCTCCTGGACGTCGGTCACGCCGTTGTCGGTGCAGGTCTTCTTTTCATCGGCGCTGATCGGACGCGAGGCGTTCGCGATGTCGATCGTGTCCGGGCCGACGCCGGAGCAGAACTGCTTGAGGCCGGCGCCGGTGCCGCCGGACTCGACGATCGGGGTCGGGAAGTCGGGATAAGTCTCGCCGAAGTTCTCGGCGACGATCTGGGCGTAGGGCAGGACGGTCGAAGAGCCGGCCATCTGCACCGGCTGGCCGCTCTGGGCGTGGGCCGCGCCGACGACGGCGAGGGCCGAGCCGACGGCCAAGGCCGCGATGCTGCGAAGGGTCATGGATCAAGTCTCCTGAGCGCGTGGCTTGGGCGAACCGTTCGAGTGTCGCCGCGTCGCGGTTCCGGTTCGCCGGATGGAGTATCCGCTTTCCGACAACGATCTATGACAAGAAGGCTGCTGTTTTATGACAACCCAACTAACTGTTTTTGTTCGACTTCTTCAGCTTCACCTTCGAGGACGGGAACACGACCGCAAAGGTCGAGCCCTGTCCCGGACAAGAATCGATCGCGAGCCGCGCGGAATGACGGAGCAGGATGTTGCGCACGATCGACAGGCCGAGACCGGTGCCGCGCTTGGCGCGCGAGGACTCGACGTCGACGCGGTAGAAGCGCTCCGTCAGGCGCGGCACGTGCTCGGCCGCGATGCCGGGTCCGAAGTCCCGCACCGCGACGCGCAGGCTCCCCGCGTCGATCCCCTCGCCCGGGCCGAGCGCTATCAACAGACGGCCGCCGCTCGCGCCGTATTTGCAGGCGTTCTCGACGAGGTTCGCGAAGACCTGCAGCAGTTCGTCGCGCTCGCCCTCCACCTCGGTCGGACCGGCCGCGACCGTCATCTCGACCGCCAAGCCGCTCGTCTCGATCATCGACGCCATCTGACGGCGCAGATCCTGCAGCAGCTCGGCGAGGTCGACCGTCCGGCCGGTGGCCGGGTGCCGCTTCATCTCGATCTGCGACAGCGACAGGAGGTCGTCGATGAGGCGGGACATCCGCGCGGCCTGCTCGCGCATGATCTCCAGGAAGCGGTCGCGAGCCTTCGGGTCGTCGCGGGCCGCTCCCTGCAAAGTCTCGATGAAGCCGATCAGCGAGGCGAGCGGCGTGCGCAGCTCGTGGCTTGCGTTGGCGACGAAATCGGTGCGGATGCGCTCGATCCGCCGCTCCGCGGTGCGGTCGTGGAAGAGAAGCAGGAACAGCGGCTCGTCCGGCCTGGCCGCGCGGCGCACGGGCGCGACGTCCACCGCCCAGGCGCGGCCGGCGGTGCGCCCTTCCACGATGCCGGCGCGGC
>CAXUCL010000077.1:0-9586 GCA_964249395.1 uncultured Rhizobiaceae bacterium | reverse complement strand
GCCTCGCGGCGGGGCCGCGCCCCGGCCCGCTCGGCGTCTTCTCAGCCCGCCATCTGCTAGCCGACGAACCGACAGTTGACCAGGCGGTCGAGCACCGCCTTCACGTGGTCCGGCTTGCGGTTCTCGTAGTCGAGGTAATAGGCGTGCTCCCAGACGTCGATGCCGGCGAGCGGGCGCAGGCCTTCGCTCGGCGGGTTGCCGGCGTCCTGCATCGGCACGACCTGCAGCTTGCCGGCGCTGTCGGCCGCGAGCCAGACCCAGCCGGTGCCGAACACCTTGTCGGCGCCCGCCACCATCGCCTGCTTCAACCCGTCGAAGCCGCCGAAGTCGCGCGTCGCCGCTTCCAGGAACGCCCCTTCCGGCGCCGCCGGGCCGCCGCTGAACTGGTTCCAGTAGAACACGTGGTTCCAGGCCTGGCCCGCCTGGTTGAAGATCGCCTGGTCGCCCTTCTTCGATTCCACCACCACCTGATCGAGGCTCATGTCGGCGTAGGGGGTGCCGGGGGCGAGCTCGTTCAGCTTGGTGAAATAGGCGCGGTGGTGCTTGCCGTAGTGCAGGGCGACCGTGCGGGCCGAGATCACCGGCTCCAGCGCGTTCTCGGCGTAGGGGAGCTTCGGCTGCTCGAAGCTGGCGGCCGCGGCCGAACGGATCGGCAGGGCGTTCGCGGCGACGAGCGTGCCGCCCGCGACGAGAAGGGTTCGACGGTCGATGGTCATGGGACGTCCTCCGGTGGATCTTGCGACGCCACCTAGAAGGCGGCGCGCCGCCGGGAACCGTCGGGGTCGGCCAAAAGCGCGTGAGCGGGCCCCAATGCCATGCGCCCGTCAGGCGCGCAGAACCTTCAGCGCGCCGGCCCATTTGGCGAGCTCGTCCAGCATCTGCGTCGCCGCGGCGCGGTGCGGGTCCTTCGCCTCGAAGCCGTTCTCGCTTAAGTGCTCGAAGAAGCCGGGGATCGCGACCGCTTCCGGGATCGGCATCGCCTTCACCGTGGTGAGGATCACCTTCGCGCCCGCGGCGGCGCGCGTGCCGCCCGACACGCCGGCATAGGTGACGAAGCCGACCGGCTTGTACTGCCATTCGCGGTGCAGGTAGTTCACGGCGTTGAAGAACGACGGCGCCGGCATGCCGTTGTATTCCGGCATCACGAACGCCACCGCGTCGGCCGGCGCGATCGCCGCGCTCCAGCGGCGCGTGTGGTCGTGCCGGTAGTCGCCTTTGATCGGGTGCTCCGGCTCGTCGAACACCGGCAGCGCGATCGCCGCCAGGTCCACGGCCGAGACCGCGAAGCCGCCGTGCAAGCGGACGTGGCCTGCGAACCAGTCGGCGATGATCGGCCCCTTGCGGCCGGGACGGGTGGACACGGTGACGACGGCGAGGGTCAAGGGCATGGATCGCGGGTCCGGAAGAAGGATCGGGCGGCACCGACCTTAAGCGCCGACGCGCGCAAAGCCAGCCGGCGGCGGCGCAACGGTGCGTTCACCGCCCGGGTCGGTGCCGTCCTTCGGGCGCGGCTGGGCGGCGCGGCGGGAGCGGGAGCCGGTTTTCAACAGCTTTCCGGCGGTTCGAGCCTCGCGGACGCCGCGAGCCGCGCTAGGTTGCCGTTCGATCCGGCGAGCGATGTTTCGTGCCGGCTGGAACAAGTGGAGTCGGCCCATGGGCGGCAGCGTTCTGATCAGCATCCTGATCACCTTCCTGGTGATCGTCCTGGTTCTCTACCTCGTGCAGCGTTTGCCGATCGACTCGCGGCTGCGCCAGATCGTGCAGATCGTGGTGATCGTCATCGGCATCGTGGTGCTGCTGCAGTTCTTAGGCGTTTTCGCGGGCTAGGCGAGGCCAGCCGCGGCGCCGGCGATCGCCGGGCGTTCGCAACGATCCGCCGCTTCGCGCCTTCCCCCTAGACGACCAACGGGAAGGCTGGAACATGCGGACGGCGGTGGTGACGGGCGGCAGCGCGGGGATCGGCCTCGCGATCGCCGAAAGACTTCTCGAGGACGACTACGCGGTGGCGATCCTCGCCCGCGACGAGGCGCGGCTCCTCGACGCCAAGGCGCTCCTGGAGCGGCGCGCCGGGACGCGCGTCCTGGCGATCCCGGCCGACGTGGCGGACGCCGGCGCGGTGCAGGCCGCCGCCGCCCGCGCGGAAGCCGAGCTCGGGCCCATCGAGGTCTGGGTGAACAACGCCATGGCGACCGTGGTCGCGCCGGCGGCCGAGATCACGCCGGCCGAATGGCGCCGCGTCACCGACGTCACCTATCTCGGTCAGGTCTACGGCACGCTGGCGGCGCTCCAATATATGAAGCCCCGCGACCGGGGGATCGTCGTCCAGATATCCTCCGGGCTCGGGGTGCGCGGCGTGCCGCTGCAGTCGGCCTATTGCGCCGCGAAGTTCGCCGTGCGCGGCTTCACCGACGCGCTGCGCGCCGAGCTCCACGCCAAGCGGAGCCGGATCGCCCTCACCGTCGCCTTCCTGCCGGCCGTGAACACGCCGCAGCCCGGCTGGGCGCGCAACCGCACCGGGCACGCCCAAGTCCTGCCCGATCCGCTCTACGACCCGCGGCTGGTGGCGCAGGCGGTGTCGGCGGTGGTCGCGCGGCCGGAGCGCGAGATCTGGATCGGCCGCACCGCGGTGCAGATGTCGGTGGCGCAGACCCTGATGCCGGCGATCGCCGACCGGGTGGCCGCCGGCTTCGGGACGAGCCAGCTCGGCGACCCGGCGCCGAACCGCGACGGCAACCTCGACGCGCCCATTCCCGGCCCGGCGCGCATCGACGGCGACGCCACCGACCGCGTGAAGGGGACGCGCTTCGAGTATTTCACCTCGCGCGGCCAGGAGGCCTTGAAGCTCGGCGCCGCCGCCACCCTCCTCGGCCTCGGCGCCCTCGCCGGCTGGTGGGCGGGGCGCGGGTCGCGGCGGCGGCGGTTTTGAACTTTCGGCCGCCTGGCGTTCAGGTTCTCGAGCCATCCACATCAACGGCTGTCAACTCAGTCAACCCTCCCCGCCTCGTCATCCCGGGCTTGACCCGGGATCCATGCCGCCAGCTTCCGGGACGGGCGGACCGGACGGCGAACGGGTGGCCTTTGGTCAAACGAAGCGCCGGCTCCCGTGTTTCCGGTATGACACCGGTCCAGTTACCGCTTCGCCTGGTTCGACGCCGCGGCATGGATCCCGGGTCAAGCCCGGGATGACGAGGCTGATGATTCGGACTTGCGAAACGACCAAAACGCCGTTCGGCAGGCATCACCAGCCGCTTCGCCTGGTTCGACGCCGCGGCATGGATCCCGGGTCGAGCCCGGGATGACGAGGCTGATTGAATCGGACTTTGCGAAAGAACGAAAACGGCACCGGTTGGGATCACCAACCAGAGCCACGGTAGAGTTCGTTCCAGTCCGGGTTCATCGTCTCGATCAGCTCGATCTTCCATCGGCGCGGCCAGCGCTTGATCGTCTTCTCCCGCGCGATCGCGTCGCGCATGTCGAAGTGGTCCTCATACCAGACCAAGCGCTTGCAGCCGTAGCGCGACGTGAAACCCGGCGTGAGGCCTTCCCTGTGCTCGAACACCCGGCGGGACAAATCGCTCGTGACGCCGGTGTAGAGCGTGCCGTTCCGACCGCTCGCCATGATGTAGACGTGCCCGGCCACCGGCTCCGACCTTGATGTCCTCGCATCACGACAAACGCCTCGTAATCCCGGCCCCCGGGCTGGGATGCGAGTTGACACCTTCTACCCATCCCGTTCGTCATCCCGGGCTTGACCCGGGATCCATGCCGCAAGTTTCGGGACGGGCGGACCGGACAGCGGACGTGTGACCTTCGGTCGGGCGAAGCGCCGGTTCGCGTGTTTCCGGCATGGCGCCGGTCCGGTTACCGCTTCGCTTGGTTCGACGCTGCGGCATGGATCCCGGGTCAGGCCCGGGATGACGAATCGTCGAGTTTGGTGCGAGGAAACGGACGACTTGCCCCTCAGCTCGCCAGCATCGACTGTTCCGGGGCCTTCGCGCCGGTCATCAGCGCCACGGCGTCCGACATCGTGGCGCTCTTCGGGTCGATGACGCAAAGGCGGCGGCCGAGGCGGTGGATGTGGATGCGGTCGGCGATCTCGAAGACGTGCGGCATGTTGTGGCTGATCAAAACGATCGGCAGGCCGCGCGAGCGCACCTCCAGGATCAGGTCGAGAACTTTCCGCGATTCCTTCACGCCGAGCGCCGCCGTCGGCTCGTCGAGGATCAAGACCTTCGAGCCGAACGCGGCGGCGCGCGCCACCGCGATGCCCTGCCGCTGCCCGCCCGACAGCGTTTCCACCGGCTGGTCGATGTTCTGGATGGTCATCAGGCCGAGCTCGTTCAGCTTCTCGCGCGCCACTTTTCGCATCCGCGGCTTGTCGAGCATCCGCAGGTACTGGCCGGCGAAGCCGGAACGGCGGACCTCACGGCCGAGGAACATGTTGTCGGCGATGGACAGCGCCGGCGACAAGGCGAGCTGCTGGTAGACCGTCTCGATGCCGGCGTCGCGGGCCGCCTGCGGCCCGGCGAAGGTGATCGGTTGCTCGTCGAGGCGGATCTCGCCCGCGTCCGGGCGCACCGCCCCCGACACCGCTTTGACCATGGTGGACTTGCCGGCGCCGTTGTCGCCGATCACTGCCAGGATCTCGCCGGCGCGCAGGTCGAAGTCGGCGTTGTCGATGGCGACGACCTTGCCGTATCTCTTGACGAGGCCGCGGGCCGACAGGACGGTCTGCGGCGCGACGACGGCGGCAGCGGCCGCACGGGAGGACGCGGAAGCGGCGCTCATGCCGAGACCTTTCTGATCCACTGGTCGGCCGCAACGGCGAGGATGATCAGGGCGCCGACGGTGAGCTGGGTGTATTGCGGGTCGGTGCCCCAGATCCTGAGGCCCATGGCGAAGACGCCGACGATCAGGGCGCCGATCAGGGTGCCGACCACCGAGCCCCGGCCGCCGAACAGGCTCGTGCCGCCGATCACCACGGCGGTGATCGACTGGATGTTGGCTTCCGCCCCGGAGGTCGGCGAGATCGAGCCGAGCCGGCCGATCAGCGCCCAGCCGGCGAGCGCGCAAACGAGGCCCGAGATGACGTAGACCGAGATCAGCGTCCGGTCGACGCTGATGCCGCTGAGGCGCGCGGCGTCCGTGTCGTCGCCGATCGCGTAGACGTGCCGGCCCCAGGCGGTGTTGTTGAGGACGTAGTAGAACACGGCGACCAGCAGCACCATGAACACGGCGCCGTAGGTGAGGACCGCGCCGCCGATCGACGGCAGCCGCTGCCCGAAGAAGCCGAGGAGCGGCGCGCCCGCCTCGACGTCCTGCGCCCGGATCGTCTCGTTCGCCGAATAGATGAAGTTGATCGCCAGGAAGATCGACAGGGTGCCGAGCGTCACGATGAACGGCGGCAGCTTCAGCCGCGCCACCAGCCAGCCGTTGACGAAGCCGAAGGCGGCGCCGACGCCGAGGCCGGCCAGGATCGCGAGCGGCGCCGGCACGCCGTAGCGGATGGCGAGCTGGCCCATCACCACGGACGAGAACACCATGATCGCCCCGACCGACAGGTCGATGCCGGCGGTGAGGATGATCAGGGTCTGCGCGATGCCGACGATGCCGACGATCGTCACCTGCTGCAGGATCAGCGTCAGGGTGAAGGCGGAAAAGAACCGCTCGCCGAGTAGCACGCCGAACAGGACGATGCTGACGAGGAGCACCATCACCGGCACCATGGTCGGGTTGCCGTGCAGGAAGTGCTGCAGGTGGCCGAGGGCTGAGCGCCCGCCCTGCTCGAACTCGGCGACCTTGGTTTCCTTGGCGATCGCCGCCTCGAAGCCCGCCGGGCTCGTCCGGACGGGGTTGGGCGCGCCGCCCGGCGCAGCCGTGGTTTCGCTCATCGTCTCGTCTCCTCCCTCACGGAACCGGCCTGCGGACCGCTCGAAACGATCCGTCTCGGCCGGTCGGGCGCGTCTTCGCGACGCCCGTGTCCGGCTTGGCCTCGCTTGCGGCGGCAAGCCCGTTTGGAAACCCTCCGGACCGGAGGCGAAGCGGGTTTCCGAACGGTCCCGGGCCGGTTCTCCACCGAGCGGTCCGTCGCCCTCCCGAGCGACGGTTGGTCGGCTCGCGCCGCGCTGGGCGACGGTCGATCCTTCGCGACGCGCCGGTCCGGCTTTGCGCGAAGCGAGGGGGCCGGCGGACGTGTCGATCCGCCGGCCCCGACGGCTCAGCCCCAGCAGGCCTTTTCGGCGTCCGCGGTGGTCATCGACTTCACGCCCGCCACCGGCTTGTCGGTGACGAGGTCGACGCCGGTGTTGGTGAACTCGAGGCCGGCGCTCGCCTGCGGCTTCTCGCCGGTGTCGGCGAACTTCTTGATCGCCTCGACACCGAGCGCCGCCATCTTCAGCGGGTACTGCATGGAGGTCGCGCCGATGACGCCGCCCTTGACGTTCTGGACGCCCGGGCAGCCGCCGTCGATCGACACCACGGTGACGTTGCCCTCCATGCCGACCGCTTTGAGCGCCTCGTAGGCGCCGGCCGCGGCCGGCTCGTTGATCGTGTAGACGACGTTGATCCCCGGATCCTTCTGGAGCAGGTTCTCCATGGCGGTGCGCCCGCCTTCCTCGTTGCCGTTGGTGACGTCGTGGCCGGCGATGCGCGGATCGTCCTCGTCGCCGATGCGCGTCTTGTCCTTCGCGTCGATGCCGAAGCCCTGCATGAAGCCCTGGTCGCGCTGGACGTCCACCGAGGGCTGGGCCGGGATCAGGTCGAGGAAGGCGATCTTGGCGTCCGCCGCCTTTTCGCCGAGCGTCGCCTTCGCCCATTGGCCGATCAGCTCGCCCGCCTGGAAGTTGTCGGTGGCGAAGGTCGCGTCGGCGGCCCCGATCGGGTCGAACGACGTGTCGAGGGCGATCACCAGCAGGCCGGCGTCGCGGGCCTGCTTCACGGTCGGCACCAGCGCCTTGGTGTCGGTGGGCGTGATCAGGATGCCCTTGGCCTGGCCGGCGATGCAGCTCTCGATCGCCTGCACCTGACTGTCGACGTCGCCGTCGATCTTGCCGGCGTAGGTCTGCAGGTTGACGCCGACCTCCTTGGCTTTGGCCAGCGCGCCCTCCTTCATCTTCACGAAGAACGGGTTGGTGTCGGTCTTGGTGATCAGGCACACCAGCGGCATGTCCTGCGCCGCGGCGGACCCGAGGCCGAAGCCGAGGCTGGCGGTGGCGCAGAGCGCGGTGGTGGCGACGAGCGACTTCAAGGTCACGATGTGTTCCTCCCGAACGATCGGACGCTCCCACGTCCGCTGCACGACGGCGTTTCGCGCCGTCGCCTCCCGAACAGATGTGCGCCAGCCGAACGGCCTCGGCAAGGGGCGCGTCGCTGATCCGTCGCGAACCAATGAAATTCGCCGCCCGGAGCCTTCAAGCGCGGCGGCGGCGCAGGCGCGGAACGCGCGGCAGCATGCGCCGCAGGACGCTCGTGCGGAACACGAAGTGCTGCGCCAGCGAGCCGGCGACGTGCAGCACCACCAACCCGACGAACGGCAGCCAAAGCAGCGAATGGGCGCGTCCCGCCATGGCGCTTCCCGTCACCCAGGCGGCGAGCCCGAGGAGCGGCATGGCGACGAGGATCGCGTAGAGCAGCGCGTGCGTCGCCTTCGCCAGCCCTGTCGCCCAGTCAGGATCGCGGGCGGGATAGGGCGGGCGGCCGCGCTTGAGCCTGTCGAGCAGCCGGAAAAGCGCGGCGACGAGGATGATCGAGCCCGCCGCGACGTGGCTCCAAACGACGAGCGAGGCCGCGCCGGCTTCCGCCCCGCCGCCGTCGTCGGGGCGCCAGAACGCCAGCATCGCGTCGTGGTTCACGATCTGGACGACGAACAGCGCCGCGATCAGCCAGTGCAGCGCGATGCTCCACCGGCTCCAGGCGCCGCGCCGGCTCGCGGCGGCGCTCATCGCTCGGTGTTCCGGATGCGCCCGTCGGCGACCGGCTGGTAGGGGCCGGGTTGCTTCGCGAGGAAGTCCACCAGCACCGCGTCCAGCGACGGGCCGAAGTCGTAGGCGTCGACCGCGTGCCGCGCGAACGCCGCGTAGCCGTCGCCGCCGCGCCGGAGGTAGTCGTTCGACACGACGCCGTAGAGGCGCTCCGGCTCGATCGGCGCCCAGGCGCCAGTCGCGTCGCGCACCCGCACCGCCCGGACGCGGTTCACGCCCGCCACGCCTTGCGGCGACCAGTCGACCTGGAGCCCGGCCACCTGCGGGAAGCGCCCGGCCCGCTCCTCGACCTTCGAGACGCCGGCCTCCAGCGCCGCCACGAGGTCGGCGCCCTTCAGCCTGAACGTCGCCAGCGCGTTGTTGAACGGCAGCACGGTCAGCACCTCGCCGGTCGTCACCGGGCCGGCATCGAGGGAAGCGCGTAAGCCGCCGCCGTTGGTGACCGCGACCGCGATCCCTTGCGCCGCCACGCGCTCCAGCATCGCGTCGGCGACGAGCGCGCCCATCGGGCAACCCCCGAGCCGGCACGCGTCGCGGCCGCCGTCCACGGGAGCGGCCGTGCGGCCGACCACCTGCGCCCGGAGCGCTTCCAGGGGTTTCGCGAGCTCGGCGACGCGCGCCTTCGCGCCGGCGTCCTCCGGCACCGAAGCGTCGAGCCGGATCGGCTCGCCGCTCGCCCGCACGACCTTGCCGCGATCATCGAACGAGACGACGAGCCGGCCGAGGTATTTGCCGTAGGCGCCGGCCTGGACGATCGGCACGTCGCGACCCGAAGGCGACCGGACGAGCGTCGGGTAGGGGCCGGCGACGTTCGGCGCGGTGTTCGACAAGAGCGTGTGCGAATGGCCGCCGACGATGACGTCGATCCCGTCCACGCCGGCCGCGAGGCGCTTGTCGGCCTCGTAGCCGGAATGGCTGAGGAGGACGACGCGCTCGACGCCGGCCGCTTGGAGCGCCGCCACCGCGCGGGTCGCGGCCGGCACGGGGTCGCCGAACGAAACGCGTTTCCCGGGGCTCGACAGCTCGGCCGTGTTCGCCGGCGCGAGGCCGACGATGCCGATGCGCGTCCCGTTCCGCGTCACCACCGTCCAGGGCCGCAGCTTGTTCGCCAGGGCCGGCTCGGCGGCGACGTCGGCGTTGGCGAGGAGCAGCGGAAACCGGACGAGGTCCGCGAAGGCCCCGAGCACAACCGGCCCGGCGTCGAACTCGTGGTTGCCCACCGCCATCGCGTCGACGCGCAGCGCGTTCATGAACTCGGCCGAAACGCGGCCCTCGTAGCGGGTGAAGAACAGCGAGCCCTGGAACTGGTCGCCGGCGTCGACGAGCAGCGCGTCCGGGTCTGCCGCGCGCGCGGCGTCCACCGCCGCCCAGAGCCGGGCGATGCCGCCGAAGCAGGCTCGCGCCGCCGCGTCCTCCGGCGAACAGGGCGCGTCCCGCTCGTTGATCGGCTCGAAGCGGCTGTGGACGTCGTTGACGTGAAGGATGGTGAGGTCTTCGGCCGCGGTTGGCGCGATCGCGGCGGCCGTCCAAAGCAGCAGGGCGACGGCGCGGGCGCCGCCGCGGGAAAACGAGGATCGCCGGCTCGGCATGGACGGGCGGCTCCGCTT
>CAXUCL010000076.1:0-9591 GCA_964249395.1 uncultured Rhizobiaceae bacterium | reverse complement strand
TGCACGTTCTGCAGCAACCGGAACCAGCCCCGCTCCACCTCCGAGCTGAAGCCGTAGAGGCGCAGCATGTCCTCGCGCAGGAACGTCTCGATGAACAGCGCCGCCGCCTCGCCCGCCGGCGGCAGGGCGCGCAGCGTGCGCGCCCCGCAGAACGCGACGTAGCCGACGCCGCCGACGTCGATCACCGCGTGGTCCTCGCCGACCTCGTCGACGACGCCCTTCAGCTTGCCGATCACGAATGGGTATCCGGCACGACGATGTCGAGCGTCGGGAAATACGTTCGGTAGCGCGACGCGTCCCGGGTCAGAAGGCGGTGCCCGGCGACGAGCGCATGCGCCCCGATCAGGAAATCCGGCAGGGTGCGCTCGCGCGTCCCGCCGCGCTGGCGGTAGAGCTGGTGCGCCCGTCCCGCCGGGAAGGCCGCCGCGAAGGGGAACGCTTCTCGCTTGGGCCGCATCCAGGCGATCCGGCTTGCAAGCTGCCCCTCGTCGAGGAAAGGTTGAGCGAGTTCCGCCCACACGATCGCGCTGATCACGACGCCACCATTCTCCAGACATTCGACGATCGCGTTCCTGGACGACTCGACGTCGGGGCCGTCACCCAGCACGTCGATCAGCACGTTGGTGTCAAGCAGGGTCCAGGTCGTCACGCGGCCCCCGCAACCAGTCGACGAAATCCTTGCCGTCCATTCCCATCGTGTCCAGCGCACCCTTCATTCGGGCAAAATGCCGGTCGTACGCGCGCCGCCGCTCCTCCGGATCGTCCGGCAGGGTCAGCCGCACGAGGTGCACTGCGTCCTCGCGCTCCACGAACTCCACCTCGCTGCCCGGGCCGATGCCGAGCTTGTCGCGGATGGCTTTCGGGATCGTGACCTGTCCCTTTTCCGTGACGCGCATGAAGTAATACCTCCTCGGTATTACCTACGTCGCGTGGTATCGGGCCGCAAGCGTCACAGCCCCGCGAAGGCGGCCCGCGCCTGCGCCGACTGCCGGTGGTGCGCGTGGCAGACGGCGATGGCGAGCGCGTCCGCCGCGTCGTCGGTGTCGAAGGTCGCGCGCGGCATCAAGACCTTCACCATCATGTGGATCTGCCGCTTCTCGCCGTGCCCGACGCCGATCACCGCCTTCTTCACCGCGTTCGGCGCGTATTCCGAGACGGGAAGGCCGGCCAGCGCCGGCACCAGCATGGCGATGCCGCGCGCCTGGCCGAGCTTCAGCGTCGCCACAGCGTCCTTGTTGACGAACGTCTGCTCCACCGCCGCCTCGTCCGGCAGATGAGAGCGGAACACGGCGGCGAGTCCGTCGTGGAGTTCCTTCAAGCGCAGCGCCAGGTCGTTCGCCGCGTCCGACGTCACCGTGCCGCTCGCCACGAAGCGCAGCGAGTTGCCTTGCGTTTCGACGAGGCCCCAGCCGGTGCGGCGCAGGCCCGGATCGATGCCGATGACGCGGATAATCGCCTCGCGATACATGCTCGTTCCGCCCGTCCCTAGCCCGGTCGCGGCCGAGAATGAAGACGAAAAGCGAACGAAGAGGAAACGGAACCGGAAACTTCGCGGACAGGCGACGATCCGGTGGCTTGACTCAATCGGCGCGGAACGAGCGCTCGATCTGGTCCTCCAACGGCTTCACCAGGTAGGACAGCGCCGTGCGGTCGCCGGTCTTCAGGAAGGCCTCCACCGGCATGCCGGGCAGGAGCTTCAGGCCGCCGAGCTTGGCGACCTCCGTTTCGCTGACCGACACGCGGCCGAGGTAGTAGGACAACCCGGTCTGCGGCTCGCGCGTCAGGTCCGCGCCGATGCGCTCCAAGGTGCCGCTCACTTCGGGCGTTAGCGTCTGGTTGAAGGCGGAGAAGCGCAAGTTCACGCGCTGGCCGATGGTCAACTGGTCGATGTCCTGCGGCGCGACCTTGATCTCGGCTTCCAGCTTGTCGGCCGCCGGCACGATCAGCATCACCGCCTCGCCGGGCGCGATCACCGCGCCGGCGGTGTGCACCGCGAGCTCGTGGACGATGCCGGCCTGCGGCGCGCGGATCACGACGCGCTGCAGCTGGTCCTGCGCGGCGATGCGCCGTTCGGCGAACTCGCCGATGGAGCCCTGGATCTCGCGCAGCTCTTTCGCGACCTCCTGCTGCAGGTCCTCGTTCACCTGCAGGATCTGCAGGTTGGTCTCGACGATGCGCCCCCGGGTCTGGGCGATGGCGGACACGAGGCTGCCGCGCTCGCCGGTGAGGCGGGCGGCTTCGCGCTCCAGGCTGTTGACGCGCGTCACCTGGGTCAGCCCCTTCGACAGGAGCGCCCGCACGCCGCCGAGCTCGGCTTCGATCAGGACGATCTCGCGGTCCTTGCCGTGGATCTGGGCCTCGAGCCCGCTGATCTCCTCGCTCAGCTGCGAGACCCGCTCGCGCAACTGCGACACCTGGCTGGCGCGGGACGCCCGGCGCGCCCGGAACAACTCGGTCTCGCCGATCACGGCGCGGGAAACGTCCGTTTCGCCGAGCGTGTCGGGAAAGGCCGCCGCGAAGGACAGCTCCGCTTCCCCGGCGATCTCGGCGTTGAGCCGGACCTCGCGCGACTGGAGCTCGATCAGCCGCTTCTCGACGATCGCCAGGCTGGCGCGGGTCTGCGTCTGGTCGAGCCGGATCAACTCCTCGCCCGCCTGCACCTGCGCGCCGTTCTTGACGCTCAAGGTTCCGACGATGCCGCCGGTCGGGTGCTGCACCTTCTTGACGTAGGAGTCGACCACCAGCGTGCCGCTGGCGATCACCGCGCCGGACAAGGGCGTGGTCGCCGCCCAGCCGCCGGCGCCGACGGCCAACACGATGACGAGCGTCAGGCCGGCGACGAGGTGCCGGCGGATCGCCCGCTCGGCCGGGGTTCGCGAGGTCATGGGCGGGACGCCTTGTCGTCGTGGGACGGCATGATGCGCAGCGCGCCGGACGCGACCGCCGGACGCTGGAGGACCTTGCCGAGGACCTCCTCCTTCGGCCCGAAGGACTGGACGCGGCCGCCGGCGAGAACCAGCACGAGGTCGACGCCCGACAAGGCGCTCGGCCGGTGGGCGATCACCACGACGATGCCGGCCCGGGCCCGGACCGACAGGATGGCCTGCGTCAGCGCCGCCTCGCCGTCGGAGTCGAGGTTGGAGTTCGGCTCGTCGAGCACCACCATGAACGGGTCGCGGTAGAGGGCGCGGGCCAACGCGATGCGCTGGCGCTGGCCGGCCGACAGAACCGCGCCCTGCTCACCGATCTGGGTCTCGTAGCCCTCCGGCATGCGCAGGATCATCTCGTGGACGCCGGCGCTCTGCGCCGCGGCGATGATCGCCTTGGCATCGGGCGTCGCCTCGAAGCGGGCGATGTTCTCCGACACCGAGCCGGCGAAGAGCTCGACGTCCTGCGGCAGGTAGCCGATGTGGGCCCCAAGCGTCGTTGGCGTCCAGCGGTCGAGCGGCGCGCCGTCGAGGCGCACCTTGCCGCGCGGCGTCGGCCAAACGCCGACCAGGGCGCGAGCGAGCGAGGATTTGCCGGACGCGCTCGGCCCGATGATGCCGACCGCCTCGCCGGCCTTCACCGCGAAGCTGACGTCGCTGACCAGCAGCCGCCCGTCGCCGGGGGGCACCACCGACACGTTCTCGACGCTGAGGCTCGCCTTGGGTGCGGGCAAGGAAAGGACCGCGCCGGCCGGCGGCATCGCCGCCATCAGCCGGTTCAAGCGACCCCAGCTTTGACGGGAGACCACGAAGCCCTTCCACGAGCCGATCGCGAGCTCGACGGGCGCGAGCGCCCGCGACATCATGATGGAGGAGGCGATCATGATGCCGCCCGACGCTTCGCCGTGGATCACCAGCCAGGCGCCCATGGCGAGGATGGCCGACTGCAGCACCATGCGCAGGACGCGCGAGGCCGCGCCGAGGCCGCCCGAAACGTTGCTCACGGCGCGCTGGCTGGCGAGCAGCTCGCCGTTGACCTTGTTCCAGCGCTCGCCGAGCCGGTCGCCGAAGCCCATGGCCTGGGCGACCTCCGCGTTGCGCCGGCTGCTCTCGGCCAGGACGTTGCGTTCCGCCGCCGCCTTCGCGGACCGCTTGGCGGGCTCCACCGTGAAGCGCTCGGTCAGGAAGGTCAGGGCGCAGAGCAGCACCGCGCCGCAGAGGGCGAGCACGCCGATGTAGAAGTGGAACAGGAAGCAGATGCCGAGGTAGAGCGGCATCCAGGGCAGGTCGAAGAAGGCGGTGGGTCCGGTGCCGGACAGGAAGTTGCGGACGGTGTCGAGGTCGCGCATCGGCTGCGAGCCATCGCCGTTCGCGCGCGCGCGCAGCGGCAGCGTCGCCGAGATGTCGAAGACGCGGCGCCCGACGCGCTCGTCGAGCATGGTGCCGATCAACACCAGCATGCGCATGCGCAGGGCCTCGAGCACGCCCTGGAAGACGAACAGCCCGCCGGCCAGGATCGACAGGCCGACCAGCGTCGGCACGCTGCCGCTCGGCAGCACCCGGTCGTAGACCTGCAGCATGAAGAACGAGCCGGTGAGCGCCAGGACGTTCAGCATGCCGCTCATCGCGCCGACGCCGACGAACGCGCCGCGGCAGGCCTTCAGGGCGCGACCGAGTTCGGACGGCTGGCCGCTCGCGTGTCCCATCATCGTCATCGGCACCCTTCTCCCCAACCCGGACCTTTCTCGAAGGAAAGCGCCCGAATAACGACGGAACCACCCTGCATACGTCGGCACGTCGCGCACGAAAAGCGTCGGGCGCTCGTTCGAGCCGCAATTCTCGTCAAGGCCCCGGCGCCTCGCCGCATCCTGAAGCGGGTTGCCTGAGCGTGGCATGAACGAGGCGCTAACCGTCGCCAGGAAATCCGCCGTTAGCCTGAACGACCGGTTGCGCCGCCGTTCGGCGACCCTTTGCGGACGGCACGGTTTCCGTCGCCCCGACGACGGGTGTCGCGCGCACGCGTCGGTCACACCCCGGTGATGCGCCTTCGTTCCGCCCGGGCGCGGTCCTAACTCGGTTCGATGCCGAAGCCGATCCCCACCCTGCTCCTGTCCGCCGCCCTCGCCGCGGCTTCGCCCTTCGTTGTCGCGGCCGCTCCGTTGGCCCCGACCGCCGTCGCGGCACCCGCGACAGGGGTCGAAGCGGTTGTGGCGCGCGCGGAAAGCCTGCTGGCGCTGCGCACGATCGTCGTCGGGCGAAACGGCACGGTGCTCGCCGAGCGGGGGTTCCGCGGCAACACGACCGCGCGCGCCGCGAACATCAAGTCGGCCTCGAAGTCCGTCGTTTCGGCGCTCGTCGGCATCGCGGTCGAACGGGATGTCCTGCGCGGCGTCGATCAGCCGATCGCCGAGTTTCTGTCCGACAGGTTCCCGCCGAACGCCGACCCACGCCTTTTCCGCGTCACCGTCGGCCACCTCCTGTCGATGCAGGCCGGGCTCGACCGCACGTCGGGGCCGAACTACGGCGCCTGGATCTCGAGCCGCGACTGGGTGCGCGCCGCCCTCGCCCGTCCCTTCGTCGCCGAGCCCGGCGGCGAAATGCTGTATTCCACCGGCTCGACGCACCTCCTGTCGGCGATCCTCGCGAAGGCGAGCGGCCGCTCCACCCTGGCGCTCGCCCGCGACTGGCTGGGCCCCGCCGGCATCGAGATCACGGCCTGGGAGCGCGACCCGCAGGGCATCCACCTCGGCGGCAACCAGATGGCGATGACGCCGAAGTCGCTGTTCCGCTTCGGCGAGCTCTACCGCAACGGCGGCCGCGCACCGGATGGTCGGCAGGTCGTGCCGGAAGCCTGGATCGCCCAGTCCTGGACGAAGCGCACCACGACGCGCTGGTCGGGCGACGACTACGGCTACGGCTGGTTCGGCATGCGGCTGGGGACCCGCGACGTGCACTACGGCTGGGGCTACGGCGGGCAGATGATCTACGTCGTCCCTTCGCTGGGCCTGACCGTGGCGATGACCTCCGACGAGAGCGGACCGTCCGCCCGCACCGGCCACAAGGAGGCGTTGCACGGCATCGTCGCCGAGCTCATCCGCGCCGTGGAAACGCCGAGCGCGCCGCCGGTCTCAGCTGGCCCGCCGCTCGCGAGCCCCGCCGGCTGAGGCTTTCCGAACCGCCGGGACCGACTTAAGGTGGCTTGGCAACCGGGGTGAGAGCCGTGAGCGAAGCCGAGACCCTGCGCCGGATGACGCCGGACGAGTTCTTCGTCTGGCAGGCAAACCAAGACGTGAACTACGAGCTGGTGGACGGCCTGCCGGTGCTGACGCCCAAGGCGATGACCGGCGCCTCGCGGCGGCACGATGTCGTGACCGTCAACATTCTGCGAGAACTGGCGACGCAACTGCGCGGCAAGCCATGCCGACCGCACACGGACGACATCGCCGTGCGCAATCCGAATCTCAACGTGCGCCGACCCGACATCGTCGTGGACTGCAAGTCGGCCCCGGACCGACAAACGCAGGCGAGCGAGCCGCGCGTCGTGATCGAGGTTCTGTCGCCGTCGACCATGCGCTTCGATCGTTTGACGAAAGCGGAGGAATACAAGTCCCATCCCTCGATCGACGTCGTGCTGCTGGTCGCTTCCGAGGCCCCCAGCGTGATCGTTTGGCGGCGCACCGGCGACCACTGGACCTCGGAACTCGCCGAGGGTTTCCAGTCCACGGTCCGATTGCCGGAGATCGGCTGCAGATTGGCGCTGGCCGATATCTACGAGGACGCCGGCCTGACCACCTTCTGACGGTTCACGCCGCCGAGAGCTTGGCCATCACGGCCTCGTCGATCTCGAAGTTGGCATAGACGTTCTGCACGTCGTCGTCGTCGTCGAGGTTGTCGACGAGCTTCAGGATGCTCTGCGCCTTCTCCTCGTCCACCGGCGTCGCCGTTTGCGGGCGCCACACGACCTTGACGCTTTGCGCCTCGCCGAGGCTCTTCTCCAGCGCGGCCGAAACCTCGCCCAACGCCGCGAAGGCGGTGCTGATGCGGTGGCCGCCTTCGTCGGACTCGACGTCCTCGGCGCCGGCCTCGATCGCCGCGTCCATGACTCTGTCGGCGTCGCCGGCGCCCGCGCCGTAGAGGATCTCGCCGACCCGGTCGAACATGAACGCCACGGAGCCGGACTCGCCGAGCGCCCCGCCAGCCTTGGTGAAGTAGGAGCGCACGTTCGAGGCCGTCCTGTTGCGGTTGTCGGTGAGCGCCTCGACGATCACCGCGACGCCGCCCGGTCCGTAGCCCTCGTAGCGCACCTCGTCGTAGTTCTCCGTGTCGCCGCCGATCGCCTTCTTGATGGCGCGATCGATGTTGTCCTTGGGCATCGACTCGGCCTTGGCGTTCTGCACGGCGAGCCGCAGGCGCGGGTTCATCGCCGGATCGGGCATGCCGGTCTTGGCCGCCACCGTGATCTCGCGGGCGAGCTTGGAGAACCGCTTGGAGCGCACGGCGTCCTGGCGGCCCTTGCGGTGCATGATGTTCTTGAACTGGGAATGGCCGGCCATCGGGGCGCCCTGTCTGCGGCTGCTTGCGTGGATCGCCGCACCTATAAAAAACCGCGCCCCCGCCGTCCAGAACGGCGCGCGGCGAACCGGCGGGGACGCGATGCCGCGAATATGATCGGGACCGCGGCCCGCGCGGGCCTAGGTTCCCGCACCCGACCCGCCGGAGCCAAACCGATGCCGCGCTCGCAGCTTCTCGCCGTCCTGACGGTCGCACTGCTCTGGGGGCCTGCCGCGCCCGCGCAGGAAACGGCGAGCATCTGCCAGGCCGTCGCGGAGGCCATCCCCAAGGCGACGTTCGCGTCGACCCGCGCCGACGGCCCCGTCCGGCTCGCGCAAGGGGCGGACGGCGAGGTCGAGATCACCTTCGTCGGACACGCCAGCTACCTGATCCGCAGCCCGGCGGGCGTGACGGCGGCGACCGACTACGGCGGCGCCGGCCCCGTGGTGCCACGCATCGCCACGATGAACAAGGCCCACTCGATGCACAACACGCCCAGTCCCGACCCCGCCATCGAGCACGTGTTGCGCGGCTGGAATCCGGAAGGCGGCCCGGCCAGCCACAACGTCACCGTCGAGGACGTCTACGTCCGCAACGTTCCGAGCGACATCCGATCCTACGGCGGCGGCGGCATGGAGAAGGACGGCAACTCGATCTTCGTGTTCGAAACGGCGGGCCTGTGCATCGGCCATCTCGGCCACCTGCACGAGAAGCTGACCGACGACCAGTTCGCCGCGATCGGCCGGCTCGACGTGGTGATGGTGCCGGTGGACGGCTCGTGGACCATGAGCCAGGAGGGCATGGCGGCGATGGTGAAGCGGTTTCAGTCGCGCGTCGTTTTGCCGATGCACAACTTCCGCGGCCGGATGGACCGCTTCCTCGCGGAACTTCCCGACTTCGCGGTGGAGCGGCGGGCGAGCGACACCTACACCGTGTCGCTGCGCACCCTGCCGCGCCGCCCAACCGTGGTGCTACTCGACGGGGTGTGACGGGCGGCGGCGAAGGTTCAGCCGGCGGCGCGCCGTGACCCGGTTGCGCCGCCGCAGCAGGCCTGCGACGCGGTTGCCAGAAAGATGTCGGCGCAGCGCTCCCAGGTGAAGGCGCGCGACGCCTCGCGCGCCGCTTCTCGCGGCACGGTCAGCGCTCCAAGACAGGCGTCGCGCAGGTCCTCCGACAGGACGCCCGCCGCGCCGTTGGCGCCGATCACGTCGAGCGGGCCGGGCACGGGAAAGGCCGCCACCGGCACGCCGGACGCCAGCGCCTCTAGGAGCACGATGCCGAACGTGTCGGTGCGCGACGGAAACACGAAGACGTCGGCGCTCGCGTAGAAGCGCGCCAGCGCCTCGCCCGTCTGCAGGCCAACGAAGTGCGCCGCCGGATAGCGCGCCCGCAGCGCGGGCAGGAGCGGGCCGTCGCCGACCACGAGCTTGGAGCCCGGCAGATCGAGGTCGAGAAAGGCCGCCAGGTTCTTCTCCGGCGCCAGGCGCGACACGGTGAGGAACACCGGCCCCGGCAGCCCCAGATCGAGGGGCAACCGCGGCCGAAACAGCGTCCGGTCGACGCCGCGCGTCCAGACCACCAGGTTGCGGAAGCCCCGCGCTTCCAGGTCCTGCCGGATGCTCGGCGTCGGCACGAGGCAGGCGCTCGCCGGACGGTGGAAGCGGCGCAGCAGCGCGTAGCCGAAGCCGTCCGGCACCGGCGCGCGGCGGCTGAGGTATTCGGGAAAGCGGGTGTGGAAGCTGGTGGTGAAGGGCCGATCGGCATCGCCGCGCGCCGGCCGGAACCCGTCGAGGACGCGGCCGAGCGCGTGGGCGGTCGCGAGCGCCAGGCGGATCTCCGGGTAGGTCGGGCAGGGAACGGTGCGAAAGTCCTTCGGCGCGACGATCCGCACGTCGACGCCGCGGCGAACGAGCTCGCGGGACAAGCTCGCGAGCGTGCGCACCACGCCGTTGACCTGCGGCTCGAAGGCGTCGGTCGCCAGAAGAAGGCGCATCAGGCCGGCTCCGTGGCGGCAGCGGCCGCCGGCGCGCCTGTCGCCGGCGCGGGCTCCCTGCCTGTCGCCCCGTCGTCCGCCGGCAACCAGACGCTCGCGGCGAGCGAGGCGAGGGTGAAG
>CAXUCL010000075.1:0-9637 GCA_964249395.1 uncultured Rhizobiaceae bacterium | reverse complement strand
CTGCCCGAGATGCAGCACTGGCCGGCATTGTGGTAGACGCCGTAGGCGACGCCGTCGGCGGCGGCCTCCAGGTCGGCATCGGCGAACACGACCTGCGGACCCTTGCCGCCGAGCTCCAGCCCGACGCGCTTGACGCTTGCCGCCGCGATGGCCGCGAGCTTGGTGCCGACGCGCACCGACCCCGTGAAGGCCACCATGTCGGTACGCGGATCCTCGGCGAGGGTCTGGCCGGCCGGATCGCCGTAGCCCGTCACCACGTTGAACACGCCGGCCGGGATGCCGGCCTCCAGCGCGAGCTCGGCCATGCGGATCGAGGTGCCGGAGGTCAGCTCGGACGGCTTCAGGACGACGGTGCAGCCCGCGCCGATCGCCCAGGGCACGCGCTCGGACGCGATGATGAACGGGAAGTTCCAGGGCGTGATGATGCCGACCACGCCCACCGGCTCGCGCAGGACCAGCCCGAGGCGGTCGTCGCCGATGGTGTTGTGGGTCTGCCCTTCCAGCCCCCGCGCCTGGCCCGCTGCGTAGCGCCACAGGTCGGCGCTGAACTCGATCTCGCCGCGCGCCTGCGCGATCGGCTTGCCGACCTCCAGGCTTTCCGTCAGTGCGAGCTCGTCGACGTGGGTCAGAACGAGATCGGCGACGCGGTGCATGAGGCGCGAGCGCTCGGCGCCCGACATGCGCGGCCACGGCCCCGTGTCGAAAGCCTCGCGCGCGGCGCCGATCGCGCTCTCCACGTCTTCCCGCGCAGCCGACGGCCACCGCCCGACGGTCGCCGACAAGTGTCCCGGGCTCGTCCGCTCGACCGTTTCGCCGGTGGCGGCGTCCACCGAGCGCCCCCCGACCACCATGCGGTAGTCGCGCGGCGTGCGAAGCCGTTCGTCCTGGAGGTTCGGCTCGATGAAGTTCGGCAAGGCTGTCATATGTGGCGATGTCCAGGTCCGCTGCACCACCGTTGCCGGTGGAAATCGAAGTTGTATGGTGGTGTATGGTGGCTTATCCGGAAGGTCAAGATGGAACGCGCAGCCGCATGACCGCCGACGTCCTCAAGCTCGATTCCATCCTCGACTCCGGCCAGACCGCCGCCGCCCAGGTCGAGCGCGACCTGCGCGAGGCGATCATCCGCCTGGAGTTCAAGCCCGGCTCGCGCCTGTCGGAACAGGAGATCGCGACGCGGCTGGGGATATCGCGTCAGCCGGTCCGGGAAGCGCTGATCGCTCTCGCCAAGTCCAAGCTGGTGGAGATCCGGCCCAACCGGGGAACGGTGGTAGTGCGCATCTCCGTCCGGCACATGATGGAAGCGCGGTTCGTGCGCGAGGCGATCGAGATCGCCGTCGCGCGGCGCGCCTGCGAGAGCTTCGACCCGTGGACGCGATCGCGGATCGACGCAATCCTCGCCAAGCAGCGCACCGCGCTGGACGCGCTGGACCACAACCAGTTCCGGCGCGAGGACGAGCAGTTCCACATGACGCTCGCGGCCGGCGCGGGCTGCCGGCTCGCCTGGACCGCAGTCGCCGACATCAAGGCCCACATGGACCGGGTCTGCAACCTGCAGCTCCGCAACCCGATCTCCATGAAGACCCTCATCGTCGAGCACGAGCGGGTGATGGAGGCGGTCGACGGGCGCGAGCCCGACGCCGCCGAAGCCGCGATGCGAGCGCACCTCACCGGCATCCTGCAGGACCTGCCCCAGATCGAGGCGGCCCATCCCGAGCTGTTCGAGGGATGACGGCGGTCCCGGCGCGAAGCTCGCCGGCGGCGCGGACCGCGAGGTCGCCCGGCACGGCGAATCACGAGGGCATGGCGGAACACGGACGCGGTTCAAGCATGAGCGAACGATCGAACGTCCGCCGGTCGGCGGCCCGCGGATCGGTGTCTCGGGCGACGGTGCGGCAGGAGGACGCCGGACCGGCGGGTCGACGGCGGCGGGGAGCGGCGACGTGAGGCGCGCGTCGTTGCCGCCGAACGGCGGACGGCTTCTGTCCATCGGCGAGTGCATGGTGGAGCTGATGCCCACAGCGGGCGATCTCTGGCGACGGAGCTACGCTGGCGACACGTTCAACACGGCCTACTACGCCCGCCTGTTCCTGGCGGACGGATGGCGGGTCGATTACCTGACCGCGGTGGGAACTTGCGCCGTGTCCGCCGCGATGCTGGAGTTCATCGAAACGGCGGGCGTCGGGACGGAGTTCGTCCGCCGGATCGAGGGCGGCACGCCCGGCCTCTACATGATCCATCTCCATGCCGGCGAGCGCAGCTTCTCCTATTGGCGGTCCGCGTCCGCGGCGCGGCGGCTCGCCGACGATCCGGATCATCTGCGGCGCGCCGTGGCGTCCAGCGACGTGGTCTTCTTCTCCGGCATCACGCTGGCGATCCTGCCGCCCGAAGCGGCGGGGGACCTTCTTTGCGTGCTCGCGCAAGCGCGGGCGGACGGCAGAACGATCGTCTTCGATCCCAACATCCGCCCGCGGTTGTGGGACGACGGGGACCGAATGCGCGAGGCGATCTCGCGTGGCGCGACGGTCGCCGACCTCGTGATGCCGAGCTTCGACGACGAGGCGGCCCATTTCGGCGACGCCTCCGTCGCCCGGACGATCGCGCGCTACCGCTCGCTCGGCGCGGCGGACGTGGTGGTGAAGGACGGCACGCGGGGGATCACGCTGGCGCTTGGGAACGACGCGCCCGCGTTCGTGCCGGCGAGCCCCGCGCCGCGCGTCGTCGACACCACCGCCGCTGGCGACAGCTTCAACGGCGCCTTCCTCGCCCGTTTGATCGAGACGAACGACGCCGTGGCGGCCGCGACGTTCGCCGCCGCCGTCGCCGCGCGGGTCATCCAGCATCACGGGGCGCTCGTCGACCGCGATCGGTTGACGGAGGCGACCGGCTAGCCTCGACCCCGAGCCGAGGCCGGATGGTCCGACGACAGGGTCTAGGAAAGTGCGTCCGACGCCGCGTGCCGGTGGTCGCCGAAACGTTGCCGTCTACCGACACCGCCGGCGCCGGAAGGAACCGGGCCCGGAAGCCGCCGTTTGTTTTTCACGCAACAGCGGAGACGTTTGAAATGTCCAACTACAGCACGACCACCGGGTCCGGTGTCGCGACGAGCGAGACCGGCGACCTGATCTCGGCCGGCAAGGTGGAAGGCACCACGGTCTACGACCGCTCGGGCAGCAAGATCGGCTCGATCTACGACGTGATGATCGACAAGCGCTCGGGCCAGGTCGCCTACGCCGTCCTGTCGTTCGGCGGCTTCCTCGGAATGGGCAAGGACTACAACCCGCTGCCCTGGAACCAGTTGACCTACGACACGGCCCAGGGCGGCTACGTCGTGGACATGACCGAGGACCGGCTGAAGGGCGCGCCGACCTACGCGGCGGACCAGGACTTCGACACGGACTATCGCCGGAGCGTCGACGACTACTACGGCTCCACCGGCTCGACCATGGGCATGGGTGCCGGCGGGACGAGCCGGCTGTAAGCCGCTCTCCCGATCGATCGGCAGATCGAAGGCTCGCCGCAAGGCGGGCCTTTTTCATGTACGGGGCCCTCAGCCGATCAGCTTGTCGATCGTGATCGGCAGGTCGCGGATGCGCCGGCCGGTGGCGTGGTAGACGGCGTTGGCGATCGCCGCGTTGGTGCCGACGTTGCCGAGCTCGCCGAGACCCTTGACGCCCATCGGCGTCACCGCGTCGACCTCCGGCACGAAGATGACCTCGACGGTGCCGATGTCGGCGTTCACCGGCACCAGGTATTCGGCGATGTTGTCGTTGACGTAGCGGCCGCGCTTGGCGTCGAGCTCAGTCGCCTCGTGGATCGCCGAGCCGATGCCCCAGATCAGGCCGCCCATCAGCTGCGAGCGGGCGAGCCGCGGGTTCATGATGCGACCGGCGGCGAAAGCCCCGGTGACGCGCGGCACGCGGATCTCGCGGGTGCGGGCGTGGACGCGCACCTCGACGAACTCGGCGCCGAAGGCGTGGCTGAGCGGCGCCTTGCTCGGGTCCGGCGGCACGCCGAGCATGCCGTCGTAGAGCAGGTTGGTTCCGGTCCAGCCGTTGGGCGTCCATTCGGCGTATTCCTCGATTGAGCCGAGCCCGAGCTTTTCGAAGGCCGCTCGCAGCTCGTCGCCGCGCGGCACGGTCCCGCCCAGGCGCTCGACGATCCGGTCGCAGGCGAGCTTGATGGACGAACCCGCCGCGGCCGTTGTCATGGAGCCGCCGGCGATCGGTCCGGGCGGCAGGTCGGTGTCGCCGAGCTCGATCGCCACCGCCGCGACAGCGAGGCCGAAGGCGTCGGCGGCGACCTGCGCCAGCACGGTGGAGGCGCCCTGGCCGATCTCGTGCGCGGCGGTCTGGACCCGGGCCCGGCCGTCGGCGGTGAGCCGCACGCGCGCCGTGGTCGGCATGAAGTTGACGGGGTAGGTCGTGGTCGCGCAGCCGTGGCCGACGAGCCAGTCGCCGTCGCGCATCGATCCGGGCTTCGGGTCGCGCTTCTCCCAGCCGAAGGCCTTCGACGCCGCGTCGAAGCACTCGTTCAGCGAGCGCGACGTGTAGCGCTGCCCCGTCACGGGGTCGACCATCGTGTCGTTCAGCCGGCGGAAGGCGACCGGGTCGACGCCGCACTTCTCGGCGAGCTCGTCGATCGCCGACTCGAGCGCGAACATGTACGGGACCTCGGCCGGCGAGCGCATGAAGCCGGGGGTGTTGCGGTCGGCGCGCACGAGGTTCACCGTCGAGGCGACGTTCGCGCAGGCGTACATCTTGGTCGTGACCGCGGTGCCGGCCGTCTTGAAGTTGTCCACCCGCGAGGTGAGCTCGAAGGCGTCGTGGCCGAGCGCGACGAGCCTGCCGTCGGCGCTGGCGCCGAGGCGCATCCGGTGGCGCGTTTCGGCGCGGTAGGTGGCGATGGTGAAGCCCTGGTCGCGCGTCGCCACGAGCTTCACCGGCCGCCGAATCATCCGGGCGAGGGAGGCGACGATCGCCGTGCGGGCGCTGATGATGCCCTTGCCGCCGAAACCGCCGCCGACGAACGGGCTGACGACGCGAACCTTGGCCGGATCGACGCCGAGCTGCTTGGCGAGTCCGGCCTTCAGGCTCCAAACGAACTGGCTCGGCTCGTGGAGGGTCAGCTCGTCGCCGCGCCATTCCGCGGTGGTGGTGAACAGCTCGATCGCGTTGTGATGCTGGATCGGCGTCGTGTATTCCACGTCGATCGTGACGGCTGCGCCGCTGTAGGCGCCGACGAAGTCGCCGACCGCCTTGTCCTTGAACATCGCGTCCGCGTCGGCCGCCTTCAGCGTCTCGACGCCCGGGTCGCGCATCGCGGCGGCATGCGGGATGGCCTCGTACTCGATCACCACCCGGTTCGCGGCCTCGCGCGCCGTCTCGTAGGTTTCGGCGAGAACGACGCCGATGATCTGGCCTTCGTGCACGATGTCCGGCGAGGACAGCGGCACCTGCTCGCTGGAGCTGTAGCCGCCGGTGTTGAAGAACCCGGCGGAAACCAGCTTCGGCGCGTTCTCGTGGGTGACGATCTCGATCACGCCCGGCAGCGCCCGCGCCGCTTCGCTGTCGAACCGAAGGACCCGGCCCTTGGCGATGGCGCTGGTGACCAGGAACGCGTGCGCCGGGTTGGCGACTGGCGCGTCGGAGGCGAAGGCGGCGCCGCCGGTGACCTTGGCGCGGCCGTCGAGCCGCGGTTCGGGTCGGCCCATGTTCTCGCCCTGCGCGGGCACGGGTGCGGTGTAGCTGTTCATCGTCAAACCTCCATCGCCTGCGCGGCGAGCAGCGCACGAACCAGCGTCGCCCGGCCGAGCGGGACCTTGTAGGCGTTGTGCTCCAGCGTCCTGGCTCCGGCGAACGCGGCCGTCGCCGCGCGGGTCGCGGCCGCCTCGTCGAGCGGCCGGCCCGTCAGTTCGGCCTCCGCGTCAAGCGCCCGCCAGGGCACGCTGGCGACGCCGCCGAGCGCGATGCGGGCGCCCCGCACGGTCGCGCCGTCGAGATCGAGCGCCACCGCCGCCGAGGCGAGCGCGAAGGCGTAGGACTCACGGTCGCGCACCTTCGTGTAGACCGAGCGCCGCGTCCACGGCCCGGCCGGAACGCGGAAGGCGACGATCATCTCGCCGGATGCGAGGGTCGTCTCGACGTGCGGCGAGGCGTCCGGACGGCGATGGAGCTCGGCGAAGGGGAAGGTGCGCGGCCCGCGCGGCCCGAGCACTTCCACCACGGCATCCAACGCGACGAGCGCCTGCGCGAAGTCGCCCGGATAGCTGGCGACGCAGGCGTCGCTCGTGCCGAGAACCGCGTGCAGGCGGTTGAAGCCGTTCAACGCCGCGCAGCCGGAGCCCGGGTTCCGTTTGTTGCATTCGGCGTAGCTCGGGTCGCGGAAGTAGGAGCAGCGCGTGCGCTGCAGGGCGTTGCCGCCGAGCCGCGCCATGTTGCGAAGCGAAGCGCTGGCCGCGAGGTTGAGGGACTGCGCGATCACCGGATAGTCGCGGACCACCGCGGCGTTCTTCCCGGCGTCGGCCATGGAAACGAGCGCGCCGAGCCGCAGCCCGTCCGGCCCGCTCTCGATGCGGCCGTCGCGGCCGGGATCGAACTGCGTCACGTCCACCACCGTTTCCGGCCGCATGACGTCGAGCTTCATCAGGTCGAGCAGCGTCGTGCCGCCGCCCATGAGTTGCACCGAACTGCGAACGTGCGCGTCGGCGGGTGCGGCGGCAGCGGCGCGAACGGCCGCCGGGGCGTTCGTGGCGGCGAGATAGGCGAACGGGCGCATGGTCCTTAAGCTCCCCGCATCTGCGGCGCGGCCTGCACGACCGCGGCGACGATGTTCGGATAGGCGGCGCAGCGGCAGAGGTTGCCGGACATCGCCTCGCGGATGGAGTCCGGCGTGTCCGCCAGACCCTCGTTCACCGTCGCGACCGCCGACAGGATCTGCCCGGGCGTGCAGTAGCCGCACTGGAACGCGTCGTTGTCGATGAACGCCTGCTGCATGGGATGCAGCGCGCCGTCCGGCCCGGCGAGGCCCTCGATCGTCGTCACGGGCTTCCCGCCGACGGCCACCGCCAGCGTCAGGCAGCTCAGCGTCCGGCGCCCGTCGACGAGAACCGTGCAGGCGCCGCACTGGCCCTGGTCGCAGCCCTTCTTGGTGCCGGTGAGGCCGATGCGCTCGCGCAGGGCGTCGAGCAGCGTGACGCGCGTGTCCACCGTCAAACGATGCTCGGCGCCGTTGACGCGGAGCCTCACCGGGACGCCGGCGGTCGGATCGACGGCAACCGGGGCGGGCGCGTCCGGAGCCGTCGCGGCACGGGCGACCACGGGCGCGGCGGCGAGGCCGAGTGCGCCCGTCGACAGGAAGTTGCGGCGGCTCAAGCCGCCGCGCGGCGCTTCGTCGGTCATGCGGGTTCCTTTTCGCTTCGCTACCACCGGCATCCGAGGAAACGGTCGCCCGGGGACGGCCGCGCGGGTCGCCAGGCGGCGCGACGGCCGCTTTCGTCTCCGGGCTGGAGCCCGGCGAACCTTGCGAACCCGTCGATGCCGACCACCCACGCCCGATCTCAGGTTGAGAAATTGGAACGATTCTCGACGACGATTAGCCGTGCTTCGTGCAATGCCGTCGTGAGGATTTCGCAGCAATCCGGTTGGGGACCGCCACGCCGGGCCGTCGCGAGGGACAGGATCGATAAGACCGAGTCCGCCGTCGGGCGTGACGACGACGACCTCTTCGAGCGGGCCGTGCGAGGCGGACGTGACGCGCGATCGAACCGAGGGTCGCGACGCCGGCGCGCCGCGGCTCCCGCGCGGTTTCAAGTCGCGGCGCCGGTGTCGAGCGTCGCGTCGGCGTCTGTCCCTGGCATCGGCCATGCCGGGGGCCATCGGCCGAAGTCCCAGGCCGCCCAGACCGTCTCGTCCTCCAGGACGAACAGGACGAAGCGCGGCATGTCCGGCCAACCATGCCACAGGCGCTCCCCGACGAACCATCGGCGCCCGGCGAACGCGGCGACGGCAAATAGTGAATCGGCGAAGCGTCCGAGGTCCGGATGGCGGCTGGCCCAGCTCTCCTCGTCGCGCGTCGGTTTTCGCCACGGGATCGGCGTCCGCCGGCTGCGCCGGAACCGGGGACACCAGCGCAATTCCTCCCACGGGCTCGCGCGCAGGCCGTCGCCGTCGGGTGCTCCTGCCGTCATCGGGGTGGATGATCGCCGGTCGAGCGCGTCGCCGCAACCGAAACGGGGCGATCGGCGCCGGAGCGCTTGGCGTCGGTCGTCAAACCGTTACAATCGCCGTAATAAAGCCTCGGGGCGCCCTCCCGCTTCAGGCCGGACCGGGCAGGTCGCCGTCGGAAGGAAATCGACCATGGTTCGCAAGCTCGCGCTTCTCGGCGCCCTTTTCGCCAGCGCGGTGTCGGCGTCGGCCGCGTTCGCGCAGGGCTCGCGGCTCGTGCTCTACACCAGCCAGCCGAACGAGGACGCGCAGGCGACGGTGGACGCGTTCGAGGCCAAGCACCCGGACGTCGCCGTCGAGTGGGTGCGCGACGGCACCACCAAGCTCATGGCCAAGCTCCAGGCCGAGTTCGCCGGCGGCAACCCGCAGCCGGACGTTCTCCTCATCGCCGACTCGGTCACGATGGAAGGCTTGAAGCGCGACGATCGCCTGCAGCCCCATCCGCAAGCCGACGTGGCGGGTTTCGGCGAAGGGCTTTTCGACGGCGACAAGACCTATTTCTCGACCAAGCTGATCACCACGGGCTTCGCGGCGAACACGGCCGCGGACGGCGCGCCGGCCGCCTGGAAGGACCTCGCCAAGCCCGAGTTCAAGGGGCAGCTCACCATGCCGAGCCCGCTGACTTCGGGCGCCGCGCTCGTCCACGTCGCGACGCTCGCGCAGAACCCGGACTTCGGCTGGCCCTATCTTCAGGCCCTCGCCGAGAACGGCGCCACCGCCTCAGGCGGCAACGGCGCGGTGATGAAGTCGGTCGCCGGTGGCGAGAAGCCCTACGGCATCGTCGTCGACTACCTGCCGATCCGCGAAAGCGCCAAGGGCGCGCCGATCAAGTTCGTGTTCCCGGCCGAGGGCGTTTCCGCCGTGACGGAGCCGGTGGCCATCCTGAAGACCGCGAAAAACGTAGACGGCGCCAAGGCCTTCATCGACTTCCTCCTGAGCCGGGAAGGCCAAGCGCTCGCCGCGCGCCAGGGCTACCTGCCGGCGCGGGAAGGCGTCGCGCCGCCGGCCGGCTTCCCGGCCGTGTCCGACATCAAGCGCATGCCCTTTGACCCGGCCAAGGCGCTCGCCGAGGAAGCCGAGAACAAGAAGCGCTTTTCCGAGCTGTTCGGCGGCTGACGATTTCCAGGCGGTCGTTTCGCGGCGCGTTCGACCTCGGCGAGGCGGCGATCCTGGCCGGGGTCGCTGCGTTCGTGCTCCTGTTCAGCGTGGTGCCGGTGGCGCGGCTCGTCTGGGAAGCGGTCCTACCGAACGGCTCGCCCGACCTGTCCGTCGCGGCGGGCGTCCTGTCGTCCCGCGCGACGTGGGTCGCGACATGGCATTCGGTGAAGACGGCCGTGCTCGGCTCGGCGATCTCCCTCGGGCTCGGCGCCGGCTTCGCGCGCCGCGTCGCGCTGACGCACGGCCGGGCCCACGCG
>CAXUCL010000074.1:0-9668 GCA_964249395.1 uncultured Rhizobiaceae bacterium | reverse complement strand
CCCCCCCCCCCCCCCCCCCCCCCGGGGGGGGGGGGGCGCGCCCCTGCCGGGCGACCGTTCGGTCGCGGTCAGGCGTAGAGGATGGCGCTTTCGATCTGCGCCCAGGTCACCCCCTTCACGAGAACGTCGACCTGGCCGCCCGCGCCGTTGTTGGCGGTGATCGCCACGCCCTTCGCGGTGTCGACGTGGCGCAGGTGTCCCGGAGCGAAGCCGTCGAAGAACAGCTTGTCCTCGCCGCGCTTGAAGTCGTCCACCGTGTCCGTCGCGCGGTCCGCGTCGCGCGCGCCGAACACGAAGGTGTCGCGTCCGGCCCCGCCCGCGAGCTGGTCCGTTCCGCGGCCGCCGGCGAGCGTGTCGTTGCCGCCGTCACCGTAGAGCATGTCGTTGCCCGCCCCGCCGGACGCCTTGTCGTCGCCGCCCATGAGCCGCATCGTGTCGTTGCCGGCGCCGCCGATCACGACCTTCCCCTTCGTGGCGTTGCCGGCGCCGATGATCGACAGGTTGCCGGTCATCCCCGAGAAGTCGAGGCGCGCCTCGTCGGCGACGCAGAACCGCTCGACGTTGCTGTAGCCCGCGTCGGTGACCGTGTGCTGCCCCCAAAGCGTCGCGAGGTCGTTGCCGGCGCCGCCGTCGACTTTCGTTTGTTGCGCGTAGAACATCAGGTGATCGTTTCCGTCGCCGGCGAAGACGCTGTCGCCGACGCCCTTCGAGACGATGCTGTCGTCGCCCGCGCCGGCCCGGATCGTGCCGCCGCCGGCGCCGGTGATCCAGTCCTTGCCCTGCGTGCCGGACACCGTGGCCCCGGCCTTCTCCAGCGTGATGTCCAGCCCGGTCTTCAAGGCCGACAGGTCGACGGTGTGGGCGCCGCGCACCATCACCTTCTCGACGTTCTGGACGCTGTCGACGGCGAAGCTGACGTTGCCGTTGATCGCGACGCGGTCGTTGCCCGCCCCGCCGTCGATCGACGCCGGCGCCTTCGACAGGTTGATCGTGTCGTCGCCGGCGCCGGCCGCGATCGCCGCGCCGAGCGCGTCGGTCGACAGGACGTCGCGGCCCGCCGTGCCCACCAGTTTCACGCTGGGGGTGACAATCGGCGGCTCGGGAGCCGCCACGGGCGGCACCGGAACCGTCGGCGTGGCGGCGGGCGGCGTGGCGGCAGGCGGCTCGGCCTTCACGGGCTCCGGCTTCGCGGGCTCGGCTTTGGCCGGCTCCGGCTTGGCGGGTTCGGCCTTGGCCGGCTCCGGCTTCGCCGGCTCCGCCTTCACGGGTTCGACCTTGGCAGGCTCGGTCTTGGCCGGCTCGGTCTTGACCTGCTCCGCCCTGAGCGGTTCCGTCACCGGCTTCGCGGGTGGCAGGAAACCGTCCGACACCGAGATCTTCGTGACCGTGCCCTTGCTGTAGACGGTGACGAACGGCTTGGTGGAGCCCGCGGCCTCCGCCTCGTAGCGCGTGCCGCCTAGGCTGATCGCGTCGACGTGCAGCGCGCGCCCGCCGGCCGGGTTCAGGAAGTAGATCTCGACGGTGTGCGGCGACCCGTCGGCGTTCTTGGTCATCGGCACCGACAGGTGGTAGTCCTTGAAGCCGACCCCCTTGTGGGTGAGGACGTTGCCGACCGAGATCGTCCCGACGACCTGCCGGTCCACCACGACGGCGGCCACGGCCGGACCGCCGGCGATGTCGGCGGCGAGCTTCAGCGTCAGGTCGACGGTCTGCGCGTCCTTGTTCGGGACCTCGCCCCCGTACCACTTGTCGATGATCGCCTCGGCCGCCTTCCCTTCGATGGAATAGCCGGTCGCCCAGTTCGACTTGGTTTCCAGCGCGGCGCGGTCGGTGGACCACCCCCAGATGAGCGTTCCTTTCATCCACGAGGCCTGCGGCGCGAAGACCTCGAACAGCGCGTCGAACAGCGCCGCCTGTTCCTTCTGGTCCACGGTGCCGCCCGTGGAGAAGTCCATCGGCTTGGCCGCCGTGCCGTTCATGCTCCGGTAGCCGAGCTCGGTCATGAGCATCGGCTTGTCGTAGGTTTCCGACATCTTCTTGTAGTGCTCGAGGGGCGACATGTTTCCGAACAGCTTGGCGTAGAACGGGTCGCTGGGAACCGAATTCCAGGCCTTCACGAAGTCCGCCTTCGTCGCCGCCGAGTTGGTCGACAGCGGCACGTACGGGTTCACGCCGATGTAGTCGACGAGATCCCAGATGCCGGTGTTGGCGTCGCAGTTGGCCGCATAGGTCAGGTCGCCCTTGTAGACCGAGCGGATCGAGGCGACGATGTCGGCCCATTGGCCGTGGTATTTCGAGCTGGCCAGCTGGTCGAGCTCGACGCCGATCACCAGCATGTCGGCGCCGTTCGCCTCGGCGACCTTCGCGTAGTCGACGATCCAGTCCTTGTAGTTCTTGAAGAACGCCGCCGGGTCGGCGGGGTCGAGGCGCCCGCGCCAGTTGTGGTCCGCCAGGTCGATGTGCGGCTTCAGGATGGCGGTCAGGCCGTTCGCCTTGGCGTCCAGGACCGCCTTGGCGACGTTGGCGAGCGATTCGGTCTGCTGCGTGGAATAGATCGTCGACGCCTTCGTGTTGGCAAGATACGAAGTCGAGGTGATCGCGATCGTGTTGGCGCCGACGTCCTTGGCGGACTGCAGCGAGTTGAGCCACGGCAACGCGCCATACTGGCCATTCCAATACGACGCCTCGTTGAAGCCGTTGAACTTGAATTCGCTCGTCATCTGATCCGATCCCCTGGAGTTTGGATGGAGTCAGCATAGGCGATACTCGTTGCAGCGAGGATAAGTCCCCCGCTTCATATCGAGACGATTGCCGCCGCTTCCGTTAACCAGTTCTCCCCGCTCGAATCCCTCGTGCTCGGCTCGCCGATCCCGCCGATGCGCCTGTTGCGGCCGGCCCGCCGGTCGCGCGACGCCGTTACGGCGCTGGCCGGCCTTCGCGGCGGCCGCCAGTCCCGGCCTTGCCTTCGAGCGGAACATCCGGCTACAGAGCGACGCCCCCGCGATCCCGGTCGACGTCGCTCGACCGGCCGTCGCGAGGACGCGCGTCGACGCGAAACGTCGGCCGGCCGTACGAGGATCGACAATCATGCCGTTCGTTGGAACGCCCGGCGACGACGTCTTCGTTCTCGAAGAGACCGCGTTCCCTTCCATCGTCGACGGCGGCGCCGGCATCGACCTGCTGGTCGTGCGCCGCACCGCGTCCACCACGCCGATCACCCTCGACCTGACGCGCTCGGACGTGCAGCGCATCGACGGCGAAACGGCGGTCGTCGGGTTCGAGCGGGTGCATTTCTTCGGCGGCAGCGGCGACGACCAGGTCGCGGCGCGGCGGCTCGACACGACAAATTATCTCGAAGGCAACGGCGGCGACGATTTCCTGAAGGGGAGCCAAGGGGCCGACGTCATCTACGGCGGCACCGGAAACGACACGCTGTACGGCTACGGCGGCCAGGACATGCTCGACGGCGGCGACGGCAACGACCTGTTGAAGGGCAACACCGGCGACGATCAGCTGTTCGGCGGCCGCGACAACGACGTGCTCTACGGCTTCTACGACGACGACCGGCTCGACGGCGGCGACGGAAACGACCAGCTGCACGGCGAATACGGGCGCGACACCCTCGTCGGTGGCCGCGGCAACGACGGTCTCTACGCCGGCGCCGACGACGACGACCTGTCGGGCGGCGACGGAAACGACGTGCTCTTCGGCGAAGCGGGCGACGACGCGATCGAAGGGGGCGGCGGCAACGACTTCCTGTCGGGCGGCGACGGAAACGACCGTTTTACCTCGTGGACCAGCAACGGCGCGGACTTCCTCCACGGCGGCGCCGGCGACGACCTCCTGCATCTGCACCGGGCGGCCGACTCCGTCGCCTATCGCGTCGACCTCACCGATCTGTCGCGGCTGCAGACGCTCGCCGACGGCACGCGGATCGCCTCGATCGAGCAGCTGCGTTTCAGCGGCGGCTCCGGCGACGACGCCGCGACCGGCGGCGGCCTGGCCGACAGCTTGTACGGCGGACGCGGCGACGACCGTCTCCTCGGCGCCGGGGCGGACGACCTCCTGTCCGGCCAGGACGGCGACGACGTGCTGCTCGGCGGGCTAGGGCGGGACAAGCTCGTCGGCGGCGCCGGCGACGACGCGCTCGCCGGCGGCGAAGGCGACGACGTCTTGCAAGGCGACAGGGGCGACGACCGCTTCGTCTTCGCCGCGAACGGCGGCTTCGACAGCGTCGCCGGCTTCAGCGCCGCGGCTGACGACGTCGTCGAGCTGCGCGGGCTGTTCGCCGACGTGGCGGACCTGTTCGCGCACATGCGCCAAGTCGGCTCCGGCGTGCTGATCGACTTCGGCGACAACGGCTCGGCGTCGCTCATGTCGACCAAGCTGGCCGAATTGTCGGCGAGCGACTTCCTGCTCGCCTGATCCTCGATCGGAAGACCGCGCAGCCCGTGTTCAGCCACCTCGCCGAGGACTACCGCACCTATCGCGAAGGGCTCCTCGCACAGGGCTTCTGGGCGCTGCAGATCCATCGCTTCGGCATGGCCCGCAAGCGGGTGCGCTGGCGCGTCGTCCGCTACCCCTGGGCCTTCGCGCACAAGCTCCTGTCGAAGCTCTCGCAGATCCTGTTCGGCATCTACATCGGCCCGAACGCCGTGATCGGCCGGCGCTTCACGATCGAGCACTTCGGCGGCATCATCATCCATTCCAGGGTCTCGATCGGCGACGACGTGACGGTCCGGCAGGGCGTCACCATCGGCAACCGGCACCTCGACCGGCCGAACGACGTTCCGACCATCGGGAACCGGGTGAACGTCGGCGCCGGCGCCAAGGTCCTCGGACCCATCGCCATCGGTGACGACGTGTCGATCGGGGCGAACGCGGTGGTGCTGAAGGACGTGCCGAGCGGCTGCGTGGCGATCGGCGTGCCGGCGACGATCCGGTTTCGGACCGTTCGCGCGACGCAGGCTTCGACCGCGACGACGGAAGCGGACGTCGACGCGACCCCTGAAAACGGCCATGTCGCCCACGCGGGAGGTTCCGAATGAAGTCGACCCTCGTCAAGGCGCTCCTCGCGTCGCTGATGCCGACGAACGGGCTGCGCCGCGCGCTCGCGCGTTGGCTGCTCGGCCACGAGATCGATCCGACCGCCCGGATCGGGTTTCTCGCCCTGCTCGCGGTGGACCGCATGCGGATCGGAAGAAACGTCCGGATCGGGACGCTCAACGTCTTCAAGGGACCGATCGACGTTTCGATCGGCGCCGACACCCGCATCGGACGCAACAACCGCTTCTCCTCCTCCTGGCACATCCTGCAGGACCGGTTCGCCGACCGAGCCTACACGCCGAGGCTCGTGATCGGCGAGAAGGCGCTGATCCTGAACGACCACTTCTTTGACGTCTTCGGGCTGGTGGAGATCGGCGACGGGACGTGGATCGCCGGCTACGGCAGCCAGTTCTGGACGCACGGCCTCAGCGTCACCGACCGCGACATCGTGATCGGCCGGAACAACTACATCGGCTCGGGCGTCCGCTTCTCGCCCGGCGCCCGCATCGGCGACCGCAACATCGTCGCCCTCGGCTCCGTCGTGTTCTCGAAGCTCGACGGCGACGAGAGCCTGATCTCCGGCTTTCCGGCCAAGCCCATCCGCTCGATCTCCGACGATCTCGCCGCGGGGCGCTACCGCTTCTCGTTCGAGGACTGGTGATGCGGGACGCGACCGTCACCGTCGCGATCGCGTCGATGGGGCGGCCGTCGCTCGCCGCCACGCTGGACTCGATCGCCGAACAGCGCCTGGCGCCCGACGTGCGGCTGGACGTCGTGGTCGCGGACGACAGTTCGGACGGCGCGGTCGCGCGTCTCCTGGCGGAGCGTCGGAACGCCGCGCTATCCGTCGCGGTGGTTTCGGTCGGAGCGCGCAACATCGCGACGGCCCGCAACGCGGCGCTTGGCGGCGCGTCGGGAGAGTTCGTCGCCTTCATCGACGACGACGAGACCGCCGATCCCGACTGGATCGCGTCGCTTCTGGCCGTCGCGAGCCGCCACGAGGCCGACGCGGTGTTCGGTCCCGTTCGCGCGATCTATCCGGCCGACGCGCCGGCATGGATGGCCCGGACCGGCGTGTTCTCCAAGACGCCGGGCGCCGACGGCGAGCGGCTCCGGACGGGCGCCACGTCCAACGCGCTCGTGCGCCGATCGGCGGTCGCCGGCCTGCGCTTTCGCGAGGCGTTCGGGCGCACCGGCGGCGAGGACACGGACTTCTTCCGGCGCCTTCACCGGCAGGGCGCAGTTCTGGTCGCGTCCGCCAAGGGCGCCGTCAGCGAGACCGTGCCGCCAGAACGACTTCGCGTCGGTCACCTGCGGCGGCGCTACACGCGCGGCGGCCACACCTTCGCGGTTATCATGCTGGAAGGCCGGCCGGCGCGCGAGAAGGCGGCGTTCTACGCGGCCTCGGCGGCCAAGCTCCTGCTCGGCGGCGTCGCCGCCCTGGCCTTCTACCCGGTCCGGCGCGACCTGGCGCTGTCGTCCGCCCTGAAGGCGTGGCTCAACCTCGGCAAGCTCCTCCACGCGGCCGGACGCCCGCCCCCGCAGCTCTACTGATGCCGGAGACACTCGTTTTGCGCGACAAGCGACCGACCCTCCTGCACCTCGCCATCGACTACAACGACCCGCACCGCCAGCCGACGACGACCGCCATCGAATGGTTCGTGGCGGAACTGGCCGACGACTTCGACACGGTGGTCGTGTCCATGACCCGCCAAAGCGATCCCCGCGCGACCTACCTGCACGATTGCGGCGTCGTGAACCGCTCGCGCGTCTTCGCCTTCGGCTACCACGGCCTGCCCTTCGGCGTCGGCCTGTTTCCCTCCATGTGGCTCGCCGCGCGCCGCATCCGGCGGCTGCTCGACGAGGCCGGCATCCGTCCCGACCTGATCCACGCGCACAAGCTCGGCTTCGAAGGCTTGTCGGGCTGGGTTCTCTCGAAGTGGTACGGCGTGCCGCTGTTCGTCTCGTTGCGCGGCGAGGTGGAAACGAAGATCTTCCGCCGCAAGCCCGCGTATCGCGGGCTTCTGCGCCGGATCGCGCGCGACGCGGCCCGCATCTACCACGTGTCGGCGTGGTTCCGCGACGAGTTCCACCGCCACGTCCCGGAACTCCCGCAAGAGCGGCTCTTGCCGAACATCGTCCGCAACGTCCGCGAGCGGATCGCGGTCCAGCCGCCCGGCGAGCGCTTCGTGACGATCATGAACCTCGACATCTGGCGCAAGAAGGGGCTGCACACGCTCCTCGACGGGCTGGCGATCGCCTTGCGGGAGCGGCCGGGCATCGGTCTCGACGTCATCGGCGGCGGCACGGACGCCGCCCGGGGGGCCGCCGCCGACCTCGCGCGCAAGGCCGGCGTCGAGAACAGCGTCCGGTTCCTCGGACGCCTCGACAACGCGGCGCTGCTCGAGGCGCTGACCGGCTACCGCGGCCTGCTGCTGCCGAGCAGCAACGAGACCTTCGGGATGGTCTACGTCGAGGCGCTGTTCGCCGGCGTCCCGGGGCCCGCCGTGTGGAGCACCGGGATCGACGGCTATCTCGACGACCTCGACGTCAGCGTCGCCGTTCCGGACGGCGACGCGGCGGCGGTCGGCGCGGCGATCCTGCGCATGGACCGCGAAGCCGACGCCTACCGACGCCGCCTCGCGGCGTCGGGACCGGAGCTCTTTCTTCGCTTCGACAAGGACCGGATGATGGAGCGCTACCGCGTCGATGTTGCGGAGGCGTTGGCCAGCGCCTAAAAAAACGGGACATTGGTCGCTCCCCATCGAAAAGGAGAGCCAAATCCCGCGAAACCTCCCGTTTCGAAGGAGCCGGACGGACGCCGCCTCCCGCGCGACGCCGTCGTCGTCCGCTCCCCGTGACGGCGCGGCGGGGGCCGCACCGACCGGGAAGCGCTTGTCGTCCGTCGAAGCGAGCCTCGGACCGGAGCCGCAATCGAACGAGGCCGCGCACCGGCTGGCGCTCGCGCATTCGGTCGCCGCCAGCGCCTGGCTCGACGCGATCCGCTGGCTTGCGGCCCTCGCCGTCCTCCTCACCCACGTCCAGAACCGGATGCTGCTGCGCTTCTCGGACGTCGGCGACCTTTCCGACGGTCTCAGCTACCTGCACGCCGGCTTCGCGTTCGCGTCCGGGTTCGGCCGGCAGGCCGTTCTGACCTTCTTCGTGCTGAGCGGCTATCTCGTCGGCGGCGGCTGCATCCGGTCGCTCCGCCGGGGAACGTTCAGCGGGAAGGACTACGTCTTCAAACGGGTGACCCGCCTGTCGATGGTGGTCGTTCCGGCACTCGCCGCCACCTGGCTCATCAACGTCCCCCTCGTGCACGGGGGCGGAAACGCCATGGACCCGGCGTTCCGCTCGAACATGCTGGAAGGATCGGGAACCGCGACCTTCGTCTGCAACCTCTTCTACATGCAGACGGCGCTGTGCCCGACCTATGGCGGCAACGGCTCGTTGTGGTCGCTGTTCAACGAGTTCTGGTACTACGTCGCGGCAGGCCTGTTCGCCGTCGCGGCGAAGTTCAGGGACTACCGGCCGGCGCTGCTCGGCGCAGCGGCGCTCGTGAGCCTCACCGCGCTGCAGGACGAGCACAACGTCCTCGCCTTCTTCGGGCTGTGGCTGATCGGTGCCGTCGCCGCCGCGTCGCCGGACTTCGGACGGCGCGTGTCGAAGCGCCTCGCCTTTCTCGTCTATGCCGCCGCCTTTCTCGCGGACCGGCTGCTGTTTCGCGAAGCGTTCAACCTCGACCACCCCCTTCTGCGGCTGGCGGCGGACCACGCGATCGCGCTGACGCTCTGCGTCTTCCTCGTGTCGCTGCGCGACAAACGCTCCGGTCCGTTCTTTCCGCCGGGCCCGGCGCGCCTTCACCAGCGGTTGGCGGCCTTCTCGTTCTCGCTTTATTGCCTCAACGTGCCGTTGATCAACCTCGTCGCCACGCTGACCGAAGCCAAGTTCGGGATCGGCTGGCACGAGAACCCGGCCGAAACGCCGCTCGTCTGGGTCGTCGTTCTCGCGTGCGTGGCGATCGTGGTGGCCGCGAGCTTCGCGTTCTCGCTCGTCACGGAGAAGCAAACGCCGGCCCTGCGCCGGCTGCTGCGGCGAAGGGCCGGCTGACGGTCCGGGACCATCAGGCGTGGGGGATGAGCTCAGCCGCCGACCAGGGCGGCCAGGCCGCTTCCCGCAAGCGTCATCATCGCGGCGCTTGGATGCGTTCCGTCGTTCGTCGCGTGGTTCGCGGCGCCGTTGCTTAGCCATCGGGCGTTGCCGCCGCCCTCCCCCCAATGCCCGTTGACGTCGAACGCCGCGTCGATGGCGTTCGGCTGCCCGTTGCCGACGCGCGCGGCGATCTCGGCATTGATCGCGGCGACGAAGTCCGGCTGCCAGTTCGCCTGCGCGCTCTGAGCGGCCGCGGTCGCCCATTGGTCGCCAGAGCTGGTGCGGGGGCCGACGTGCGACACGCAGACATGCCGCACCCCGGCGGCCCGCAAGGCCGCGACCTCGGCGTCGAGATCGGCGAGCCATGCGGTGCGCAGCGCGGCCTGACGGCTCGCCAGGCTGCTGTCGGCGAGCGCGAACAGGTCGTTCGCGCCGAACGCCAGCACGGCGTGCGTGGCAAAGGCGGCGAG
>CAXUCL010000073.1:0-9676 GCA_964249395.1 uncultured Rhizobiaceae bacterium | reverse complement strand
CGTCAGCGGCGCGCGCGGTTGCCGGCACGGGCGCGGCGCCGGCGTCGCGCCCGGCCTCGCCGCGCGGCCCGTAGCCGGTGCAGCGGCAGAGGTTGCCGTTGATCAGGTCGCGCACCGACTGGCCGTCCGTCAGCGCGCCGTTCCACCAGCCGGAATAAAGCTGCATGGCGAAGCCCGGCGTGCAGAAGCCGCACTGGCTGGCGTGCCGTTCCACCATGGCGCTCTGCACCGGGTGGAGGCCATGGCGGCCGATGTGCTCAATCGTTTCCACCGCCCGGCCGTGCAGCGAGGGCAGGAACCGGATGCAAGCGTTCACCGCGCGGCGCCGGAGCCCGCCCCGGTTGTCGGGGTCGGCGATCACCACGGTGCAGGCGCCGCAGTCGCCCTCGGCGCAGCCCTCCTTGGTGCCGGTCAGCCGCTCGGCGTTGCGCAAATGATCGAGCACCGTGGTCGTCGCCTTCGGCCCCGCGACCTCGCGGTCCTCGCCGTTCAGGATGAAGCGGATCGAACCGCTCGCGGTGTCGGGCATCGCGTTCAGCTCCCGCGATAGGTCGAATAGCCGAAGGGCGACAGCAAGAGCGGCACGTGGTGGTGCGCCGTCCGGCTCACGCCGAACCGGACCGGAATCGCATCGAGGAACGGAGGTTCGGCCAGATCCGGCACGGTGCGGCGCAGGTAGTCGCCGGCGGCGAACACCAGCTCGTAGGTGCCGGGCCGGAACGCGTCGCCCGCCAGCAAGGGCGCGTCGCAGCGCCCGTCGGCGTTGGTGACGGCCGCCGCGACCCGTTCGCGCGCCGAGCCGTCGAGCCGGAAGAGCTCGACGCCTAAGCCCGCCGCGGGCTTGCCGGACGCGGTGTCGAGAACGTGCGTCGTCAGCCTGCCGGTCGGCTCCTCCGCCATGCGCGCTTCGCCTTTCCCTTTCGCGTTACGAAACGATTGTGCATCGCGCTCGCGGCAAACGCAAAGCCGGACCCTTCAAACCGGGAACGAGGCGACGTATGCGTGGGCGTGAGCGAAGCGAACCCACCGCCCCCTTCCCGTCCCGCGCGCTATCCGCGCGACCTGCGCGGCTACGGCCGCGAAACGCCCGACCCCGCCTGGCCGAACCCCGGCGGCGGCAGGTCGGAGCCGGCCAAGCTCTGCGTGCAGTTCGTGGTGAACTACGAGGAGGGCGGCGAGAACGCGGTCCTGCACGGCGACGCGGCGTCCGAGGCCTTCCTGTCCGAGATCGTCGGGGCGCAGGCGTGGCCGAACCAGCGCCACATGAACATGGAGTCGATCTACGAATACGGCTCACGGGCCGGCTTCTGGCGGCTGTGGCGGATGTTCACCGAGCGGAACATGCCGGCGACGGCGTTCGCGGTGGCGACGGCGATCGAGCGCAACCCGGAGGCGGTGGCCGCCATGCGGGAAGCCGGCTGGGAGATCGCCAGCCACGGCCTGAAATGGATCGACTACCGCGACTTCGCGGCGGAGGCCGAGCGCGACCACATGGCCCGCGCGATCGAAATCCACACCGCCGTCACGGGCGAGCGGCCGCTCGGCTGGTACACCGGGCGCACCTCGGTCCATTCGCTCGACCTCGCGGCGGAGAACGGCGGCTTCCTGTATTCGGCCGACGCCTACGCCGACGACCTGCCCTATTGGCGGGACACGGCGCACGGACCCCTCCTGATCGTGCCCTACACGCTCGACACCAACGACATGCGCTTCGCGACGCCGCAGGGCTTCAACACCGGCGACCACTTCTTCAGCTACCTGAAGGACTCGTTCGACTGCCTTTATGCGGAAGGCGAGGCGGGCGCGCCGAAGATGCTGAGCGTCGGCCTGCATTGCCGGCTCGTCGGCCGGCCGGGCCGGGCGCAAGGCTTGGCGCGCTTCCTCGACTACGTCCAGTCGAAGCCCGACGTCTGGGTGGCGCGGCGGGTCGACGTCGCCCGGCACTGGCGCGAGCGCTTCCCCTTCCAGCCGAACCGCCTGCGCCCGTCGCGCCTGGACCGGCTGGCGTTCGTCGAGCGGTTCGGGAGCGTGTTCGAGCATTCGCCCTTCCTCGCGGAACGCGCCTTCGACGCCGGTCTGCACGACGCGCACGACGGCGCGGCAGGCCTCGCCGGGGCGATGTGCGCGGCCTTCCGCCGGGCGAGCGCCGAGGAACGGCTCGGCGTGCTGCGTGCCCATCCCGACCTCGCCGGCCGTTTGGCGCTGGCGAACGGGCTCACCGCGCAGTCGGCGGAAGAGCAGGCCGCCGCCGGCCTCGACCGCCTGACCACGGACGAGCTCGCCCGCTTCACGGCGCTCAACCGTGCCTATACGGACAAGTTCGGCTTCCCGTTTATCGTCGCCGTGCGAGGCCTGACGAAGCACGACGTCCTCGCCGCCTTCGAGCGCCGGATCGCCCAATCGCGCGAGGCCGAGCTCGACACCGCCGCCGCCGAGGTGGAGCGCATCGCCCGCCTGCGCATCGACAGCATCTTCGAGGCCTGACCGTGGAACGCATCATCAGCAGCGCCCCGGCGCCGGAAGCCGCCGACCTCACCCGCCGCTTCGTCGACCTCGCCCACCCGCGGCTCGGCACGCAGGTCGTCTTCGCCACCGACGACTTCTTCGCCGACAAGAGCCGCATGATCTCGCCCGAGCCGCCGATCTTCGCGGTCGGGCGCTTCGACAGCCACGGCAAGTGGATGGACGGCTGGGAGTCGCGCCGCAAACGGACGCCCGGCCACGACTTCGCCGTGGTGAAGCTCGGCCGACGCGGCCGGATCGCGGCGGTGGACGTCGACACGGCGTTCTTCACCGGCAACTACCCGCCGGAGGCGATGCTGGAGGCGGCCGACACGGTGGAGGAGCCGGCGGACGGCGACTGGCGGCCGCTCGTGCCGCGCTCCCCCCTCAAGGGCGACGCGCACAACCTGTTCGACACCGACGCCTCGCAGCCTTGCCGCTGGCTGCGGCTGCACATCTACCCGGACGGCGGCGTCGCGCGGCTGCGCGTCTACGGCACGGTCGCGGTGGACTGGTCGGCGGTGGCGCCGGACGAGGAGGTCAACCTCGCGGCGGTCGAGAACGGCGCGGTGGCGCTCGGCTGGAACGACGCGCACTACGGCCACCCGGCGAACATGCTGGCGCCGGGCCGCGCGCCGGTGATGGAGGACGGCTGGGAAACCGCGCGCCGCCGCACGCCCGGCAACGACTGGTGCGTGATCCGGCTCGGAACCGCCGGGACAATCGAACGCGTCCACGTCGACACGCGGCACTTCAAGGGCAACTACCCGGACCGCTTCTCCTTGCGTGCCGTGCGCGCCGACGCCGATCCGGCACCGGAGGCGATCGAAACCTCAAGCGCGGCCTGGCCGGTGCTGCTGCCGCAAACCAAGCTCGAGGCCGACGCGATCGCCGAGTTCGCGGTCGATCCGGCCGCGCTGCGCCCGGTCAGCCACGTCCGGCTCGACATCTTCCCGGACGGCGGCGTGTCGCGCCTGCGCCTGTTCGGGCGCAAGGCGGCGCCGTGATCCCGCTCCCCGTCGAGCCGCTCACCGTCGCGGCGTTCGAGCGGTGGGGGCAGGTGATCGAGCGGGACGCGGCCCGCGCCATCCGCTTGATCAACGGCGGCACCACGACGCGCTTCCACGACATAGCCGACGTCGACGTTTCGGCCGAGGGCGGCCGGCCGCTCGTCTCGATCTTCCGCGGCAAGCCGTTCGCGATCCCGATCGCGATCCGCGCGATGGAGCGGCACCCGCTCGGCAGCCAGAGCTTCGTGCCGCTGCACGACGGGCCGTTCCTGGCGGTGGTGGCGGCGGACGAGGCCGGCCGGCCGGGCGTTCCCCGCGCCTTTCTGTGCGACCGGCGGCGCGGCGTGTCCTATGCCCGCAACGCCTGGCATCACCCGCTCGTCGCGCTGGAGCGCGTATCGGATTTCCTCGTGGTGGATCGGGGCGGCGACGGCGCGAACCTGGAGGAAGCCCGCTACCCGGAGCCGTTCGTCGTCACCGCCTTCGGCGGTTAAGACGACGGACTCAGCCGACCAGGCCGCCGGCCCAGGGCGAGGCGGCGAAGGCGACGAGGCCGGCGATGCCGAGCGCGACGCCGTAGGGCACCCCGACGGTTCGGGTCAGCAGCCGGTCGAGGAAGGCGACGCCCGTCGTGGGCGCGAGCGCGGCGCGCGCGGCGAGAACGAGGAGCGTCAGCACGCCGCCGAGCGCCGTGCCGACCAGCACGAACTGCACGAGGTGGGGGGTCGGGCCGAGCCAGAGCGCGGCGCCGGCGATCAGCTTGGCGTCGCCGCCGCCCATCCAGCCCGCCGCGAAGCAGCCGAAGGTGACGCTCAGCGCGAAGGCGGCCGTGAGGGCGTGGAAGCCGATCGTTTCGAACGACAGTCCCGCAGCCAGCGCCGCTGGCACGAAAGCCGACGCGAGCACGACCTGCAGGCGGTTCGGAATCGTCATCCGCGCGATGTCGGACAGGGCCGCGGCCACCATCGCGGCCGGAAACACCAGCGCCAGAAGCGTCGCCATACCGGTGGTTGTCCTGTTGCGGGACGGGCGCGAAGCGCCGCGTCCGCTCGTGTCGGGTTGATCGAAGACGGTCGCGGCGCGAGCGCCGCAACACCTCAACGCGAAGTCTTGGAGAGTTCCGTGCCGAGATGGTTGTACTGCGTGCCGACGCCCTCGCTCAGGCCCGGCAGCGCCGCGAGCAGGCAGATCGCCATGAAGGCCGCGATCAGGCTGTACTCGATCGCCGTGGCGCCGGACGCGTGTCCGACGAAGCGGCGGAAGGCCCTGCGCATGTGCGGTTCTCCTCGCGGGTGGACGGGACCGGACGGCGCCTTTCGCCAGGCGCTGTCCGGTGGCGGCGGTTCGAGTCGAACGCCGCGATCAGCGGGTGGTCTTGCTCATCTCGCTGCCGATGTTGCCGAACTGCGTGCCGACGCCGCCGGTGATGCTCGGCATCGCGGCGATGAGGCAGACGGCCATGAAGGCGGCGATGAGGCCGTATTCGATCGCCGTGGCGCCGGACTCGTTCTTCGCGAACCGGCCGATGAACTTGCGCATGGGAAACTCCGTAAAACGAGTGGGGCCGGTCGGACGGCGCCTCCGGAAAGGCTCCGCCCGGTTGCCGGTGCGATGGAACCGACCGCGATCAGCGGGTGGTCTTGCTCATCTCGCTGCCGATGTTGCCGAACTGCGTGCCGACGCCGCCGGTGATGCTCGGCATCGCGGCGATGAGGCAGACGGCCATGAAGGCGGCGATGAGGCCGTATTCGATCGCCGTGGCGCCGGACTCGTTCTGGGTGAAACGGGCGATGAACTTGCGCATGGGAAACTCCTCGGAATGGCTGGGTTGAGCTCGCCGTCAGCTGTTTCCGCCGATCGGGTGATGGGTAAGATACCCACCCCCGATTGCGGGCCGCTTAAGGAACATCGTTAAATTGTTCCCATGAACGGCCGTGCGGAAGACGGTGAACGTTCCCTTGCGTCGCTTGCGCCGCTTAAAGCTTCCTTCACCCAATCGGGACATTCTCGGGCGACCATGTTCTCCGGTGCGAATGCTCGATCCCATGACTGTCCGTCCGCGCCGCCTCGCCCTTCTCGCCCTCGTTCTCGCGGCGGCGACACCCGCGTCTGCCCAGGGCGACCGTCTCGTGGTCGAGATCGACCACGCGCGCGTCCTGAAGCTGCCGCGTCCGGCGACCACGGTGATCATCGGCAATCCGGCGATCGCCGATGTCACGGTGCAGGACGCGTCGACCATCGTGCTCACCGGCCGCTCCTACGGCGCCACCAACCTCATCGTGCTCGACGCGAAGGGCGAGGCGATGGTGGACGAGTCGGTGGGCGTGAAGAGCTTCGAGGAGGGCACGGTGCGCGTCTACCGGCAGGCATCGCGCCAGACCGTGGCCTGCCTGCCGGAATGCGAGCCGACAGTGACGATCGGCGACGACGTCGGCTTCTTCGACGCCGCCGTCACGCAATTCACCAGCCGCGAGGCGCTGGCGACCGCCGCCGCGAAATAACCGCTCGCCCTGTGGCTCGGATGGGTTAGCCTTCGACGCGTTCGTCGCCCGTCGGCGACGCGGGACCGGAGGAACCGAGTGGGCCGCGCCGTTCTGATCGTGATGGACTCCGTCGGCATCGGCGGCGCGCCGGACTCGCACGCCTTCGGCGACGCGGGCGCCGACACGTTCGGCCATGTCCTCGACGCCGCCGCTGCGGGACGGGCCGAACGCTCCGGCCTGCGCTACGGTCCGCTCGCGGTGCCGAACCTTGCGGCGCTCGGGCTGCTGGCCGCCGCCGGCCGTTCCGGCCCGGAGCCCGCGGGTCTCTGGGGCGCGGCGATCGAGACCTCGCGCGGCAAGGACACGCCGTCCGGGCATTGGGAGATCGCCGGCGTGCCGGTTTCCTTCGACTGGGGCTATTTCCCTCAAACGCGGCCCGCTTTTCCGCCGGCGCTGATCGAGGCCATCCGCGACGACACCGGCATTCCCGGCATCCTCGGCGATTGTCACGCGTCCGGGACCGGGATCATCGCGGAGTTCGGCGAGACGAGCGTCGCGACGGGCAAGCCGATCCTCTACACCTCCACCGATTCGGTGATCCAGATCGCCGCGCACGAGACGCGTTTCGGGCTGGAGCGGCTTTATGCGCTGTGCCGGGCGGCGCGCCGCCACGCCGATCCGCTCAACATCGGCCGCGTCATCGCCCGGCCGTTCGTCGGCGAAACGGCCGCAACCTTCCGCCGCACCGCCAACCGGCGCGACTACGCCGTGCCGCCGCCGGCCGACACGCTGCTCGACCGCGCGCTCGCCGCCGGATGCGAGACGATCGCGGTCGGCAAGATCGCCGACATCTTCGCGGGCCGCGGCGTGTCGCGCAGCTTGAAGGGCGCGAACGACATGGCGTTGTTCGACGCGATGCTCGGCGCGCTGGCCGAGGCCCCGGACGGCGCGCTCGTCTTCGCCAACTTCGTCGATTTCGACACGGAACACGGCCACAGGCGCGACGTGGTGGGCTACGCCGCGGCGCTGGAGGCCTTCGACCGGCGCCTGCCGGAACTCGTCGCGGCGCTCCGTCCCAGTGACCTCTGCGTCGTCACCGCCGACCACGGCTGCGACCCGACCTGGCCGGGCACGGACCACACGCGCGAGCGCGTGCCGGTGCTCGGCTTCGGGCCGAACATCGCGCCGCGCCCGATCGGCGTCCGCCCGACCTTCGCCGACATCGGCGCCAGCGTCGCGGCCCATCTCGGCCTCGCGCCCGGCCGGCACGGCGCGAGCTTCCTGTGACGGCTTCCGTCGACCCGGCGGAGCGCCTGCGCCGCCTGCCGAAGGCCGAATTGCACTGCCATCTGGAAGGCACGGCGAGCCCTGCGCTGGTGCGCCGCCAGGCCGCGCGATACGGCGTCGATGTCGAAGACCTCTTCGACGCGAGCGGGCGCTACCGCTGGCATGACTTCGCGGGCTTCCTCGCCGCCTACGACCGGGTGAGCGCCCTGTTTCGCGACGAGGAGGACACCGCGACGCTCGCAGAGGCCTACCTCGCCGGGCTCGCGGCGGCGGGCGCGGTCTATGCCGAGCTGTTCGTGTCGCCCGACCACGGCGCGGCCGCCGGTCTGGCGCCGCTCGCCTATCTCCAAGCCGCGGCGGAAGGGTGCCGGCGCGCCGAGGCCGAACATGGCATCGCCGCGCGGCTGATCATCGTCGGCGTGCGCCATCTCGGACGGGAAGCGGTGGAGCGGGCGGCCCGGCTCGCCGCGCGACGGGAGGTCGCCCTCGTCACCGGTTTCGGTCTCGCCGGAAACGAGACCGTCGGCGATCCGGCCGACTTCTCCCGCGCCTTCGCGATCGCCCGCGCCGCCGGGCTCGGCCTCACCGCCCATGCCGGCGAGTTTCGCGGCGCCGACGCCGTGCGGCGCACCCTCGACCATCTGGCGCCGACGCGCCTTGGGCACGGCGTCCGGGCGATCGAAGACCCCGAGCTGGTGCGGCGCATCGCGGCGGACGGGATCGTCCTGGAGGTCTGTCCCGGCTCGAACCTCGCGCTCGGGGTCTGTCCCGACCCCGCGCACCATCCGCTCGCCCGCCTCGCCGCCGCCGGCTGCCGCGTCACGGTGAACGCGGACGACCCGCCCTTCTTCCGCACCGACCTCTTGAGCGAACACCGCTTCGCGGCGTCGCAGGGATTCGACGAAGCGGGGCTTCTGGACCTCACCCGCACGGCGATCGCAGCCGCTTTTGTCGGGGACAAAACGCGAAGAAACCTTCATGCCCGGGTCGAGGCGGCCGCGACGACGCTTGGCGAGAAGGACGCCGGGTCCTAAGGGTCCGCCGATCGTTTCGGAAAGGATTTCGCATGGACGGGGTATCGGTGGTCACGCACCCGCTGGTGCAGCACAAGCTCACCCTGATGCGGCGCAAGGAAGCCTCGACCGCCAGCTTCCGCCGCCTGCTGCGCGAGATCTCGACGCTGCTCTGCTACGAGGTGACGCGCGACCTCGAACTCACCACCATGCCGATCGAGACGCCGCTCGTTTCCATGGATGCGCCGACGCTGGAGGGCAAGAAGCTGGTGTTCGCCTCGATCCTGCGCGCCGGCAACGGCCTCCTGGAAGGCATGCTCGACCTCGTGCCGGCGGCGCGCGTCGCCCATGTCGGCGTCTACCGCGACCACGACACGTTGGAGGCGGTGGAGTATTTCTTCAAGGCGCCGGAGGACCTGGAGAACCGCCTGGTGATCGTCGTGGACCCGATGCTCGCCACCGGCAACTCGGCGATCGCCGCGATCGAGCGCCTGAAGACGCGCGGCGCGCGGACGATCCGCTACCTGTGCCTGCTCGCGGCGCCGGAAGGCATCGAGCGGCTGCGCGGCGCCCACCCGGACGTTTCGATCTTCACCGCCTCCATCGACAGCCACCTGAACGAGCGCGGCTACATCGTGCCCGGCCTCGGCGACGCAGGCGACCGCATGTACGGCACGAAGTAGCGACACCTGGGTTAAGGTTTCGGAAACCGTTCTGCTCGAAAGCGGGGCGGCGAGCGCTGGCCGCTTCGCTCCCTTTAACGCTCGCAGCGCCAAGCTTGAGGCGAACGGCGGCCGCGCCCGCCCCCATCGAGCGTTGATTGGTGCAGAAGTTCCTGATCCTCCTCATCGGCGCGTCCGCCTTCGCCGTGTTCTTTCCGTCGGCCTTCGAGGAATACCGGCGCAACGCCGCGAACGGGAGCGGCGCCGAAGCGCTGGAGCCGGCGCAGGCGATCCGGCCTGCCTCGATCGAGCCTGCCGCGCCGACCGGCGCGGTGGTGCTGCCGGCCGGTCCCGACGGGCACTTCCGGGCGGACGCGCGCATCAACAACCGCGCCGTGCCCGTGCTGGTCGACACCGGCGCGACGCACATCGCGATGAACGAGGCGACGGCAACAAGCCTCGGCCTCGTCTTGCGCCGCGACGACTTCCGTTATTCCTCGCAAACCGCCAACGGCGTCGCGGCGGTCGCGATGAAGCGGCTGGACAGCGTGCGGATCGGCGGCGTCGAGCTGCGCGACGTCGACGTCGCGGTGATGCGGGGCGACGGCCTGACCACGGTGCTGCTCGGCATGAGCTTCCTCGGTCGCTTGTCGAAGGTCGAGGTTTCCAACAGCCGCCTGGGGCGCACGCGCTGATCCGGCGGATCAGCGCGTGAGCAC
>CAXUCL010000072.1:0-10079 GCA_964249395.1 uncultured Rhizobiaceae bacterium | reverse complement strand
AAGCCGAAGCGCGCCGCCCGCCGCTTGGCGCGGTCGGTGCGCGCCACGGCGTCCGGATCGAGCCGGATCCGCACGACGCCGGTGCGCCGCGCTTCGGCCAGGTAGTTCGCGACGCTCGCGCGCGACACGCCGAGCTCGGCCGCGATTTCGGCCTGCGTCATCTCGTCGGCGTAGTAGAGCCAGGCCGCCCAGGTCACCGCGTCGGCGAACTGCGGCGGCGGGACCGCCAGCCGCTTGCGGGTCGCGCTGTCGCTCATACCGCGCAGAATGCCCGGCTGCTGACGTTTGTCAACGACGCGTATCATTTGCTTTGACAGGCGGCCCGGCCGGATGGCATGGTTCGGGCGGATCGGGAGGACCCATGCCGGACACGGGGGCGGTGGAGCGCGGCGCGCCGGCGGGCGGCTGGACGGCGCTGATCGACGAGATCGTCGACGGGCGCTGGCGGCACCCGGACACCGGCGAGCCGGCCGCGGTCGACTACGAGCGCGTGGCGATCGCCGGATCGCTCGACGGCCGCGAGCGCGATCTCGTGGAAGCGATGCGGCTCGGAGACCGGATCGCCCTCGTCGCCGACGAGGCGACCTTCGAGGCCATGGGCCGGCGGGTGGAGCGGGCGCTGCAACCGCTCGGGGCCCGAGCGGTCGTCTTGGACGGTCCGCACGCGGACACGGGCACGCTGGCGCTCCTGCGCGACAAGCTCGCCGGGTTCTCGGGCGCCGTGGCGGTCGGCTCCGGCACGGTGAACGACCTCGTGAAGGTGGTGACGGCCGAGACCGGCCGACCCTATTGCGTGTTCGGCACGGCCGGCTCGATGAACGGCTACACCTCGTCCACCGCCTCGATCACGCTGGAGTCCGGGCTGAAGACCACGCTCGCCTCGCGCGCGCCGCGCGGCTTCTTCGCCGACCTCGCGGTGATGGCGAAGGCCCCGGCCCGCACCCGCGCCGCCGGCTTCGGCGACTGCATGGCGCGCTCGGTGGCGCAGGTCGACTGGTGGCTATCGCACCGCCTGCTCGAAACGCCCTACGTGCAGGTCGCCTACGACATCGAGCTGCCGGACGAGGCTGAGCTGAACCGCCGCGCCGGCGGCATCGCCGGCGGCGACGCGGAGGCCATGGGCTACCTCACCCGCGTCCTGACGCTGTGCGGGCTCGGCATCGCCTTCACGGGCGTTTCCAACCACGGCTCGATGGGCGAGCACCAGATCTCGCACTACCTCGACTGCTTCGCGGGAACCGGGCATCCCGGCACGCTGCACGGCCAGCAGGTCGGCGTCGCCTCGCTGGCGATGGCCCGGCTGCAGCAGCAGGTCCTGTCGCGCGACGAGCCGCCGACGGTCCAGCCGACGCGGATCGACGCGAGCGACATGGCGCGCCGCATGGGGCCGGCGGTCGCCGCGCAGTGCCTCGCCGAATACCGCAAAAAAGCGCTGGATGAGGCCGGGGCCGCCCGGTTGAACGCGCGGCTGCGCGCGCTCTGGCCGGCACTGAAGCGCGAATGCGCGGCCTTCATCGTCCCGGCGCCCGAGATGGAGCGGCTCCTGAGCGAAGCGGGCGGTGCCACCACGGCCGCCGAGCTCGGGTTTCCGCCGGGCGCCTGGCGCGAGGCGATCGTCCACTGCCGCGAGATGCGCAACCGCTTCTCCGTGCTAGATCTCGCCGACGACGCCGGCGAGCTGCGCGCGTTCGCCGAGACGCAAGGCTGATGCGCCCCGTGTCCGAGATGCCGCGCGCGGTCGCGGCCGCCCTCCGCGGCGTCTTCGCCGACATCGACGACACGCTGACCACCGACGGCCGCCTGCCGGCGAGCGCCTACGCCGCGCTGGAGCGCCTCCACGAGGCGGGCCTGTTCGTCGCGCCGATCACCGGCCGCCCGGCTGGCTGGTGCGACATGATTGCCCGGATGTGGCCGGTGACCGGGGTGGTGGGCGAGAACGGCGCCTTCTGGTTCAGCTACGACGCGGCGGCGCGCCGGATGCGCCGCGCCTTCTTCGCCGACGCCGCGGAGCGGGCGGCGAACCGGCGCCGGCTGGAGCGGGTGGGGGAGCGCATCCTCGCCGAGGTGCCGGGCGCGGCGATCTCGGCCGACCAGCTCTACCGCGAGGCGGATCTCGCGATCGACTTCTGCGAGGACGTTCCTCCGCTGCCGCGCGCGGCGGTGAAGCGCATCAAGCAGATCTTCGAGGACGAGGGCGGCGTCGCCAAGGTGTCGTCGATCCACGTCAACGGGTGGTTCGGCGACTACGACAAGCTTACCATGACGCGGCGCTTCGCGGCGGAGGTGCTGGGGCTCGACCTCGACAAGGAGCGGGAGCGCATCGTGTTCTGCGGCGACAGCCCGAACGACGCGCCGATGTTCGGCTTCTTCCCCCATGCGTGCGGCGTCGCCAACGTCCTCGACTTCGCCGGCGAGCTGGAGGCCGAGCCCGGCTTCGTGGCGCGGGCGCGGGGCGGCGCCGGCTTCGTCGAGATCGCCGAGACGATCCTCGCGGCGCGGCGGGCTTGAGGGAGGGCGGGGTGGACGAAACGGAACTGGCCTTGCGCCAAAGGATCATCGACCTCTGCCGCGAGATGAACCGCAGCGGCCTGAACCAGGGCACCTCCGGCAACATCTCGGCGCGGCTCGGCGACCGGATGCTGCTGACGCCCTCCGCCACGCCCTACGACGCGATGGTGCCGGAGATGATCGTTTCGATGCCGCTCAGCTCCGACGGCACGGCGTGGGACGGGCCGTTGAAGCCTTCCACCGAGTGGCGCTTCCACCGCGACATCCTGCGCGCGCGGCCCGAGATCGGCGCCGTGGTCCACGCCCACCCGATCTACGCCACGACGCTGGCGATCACCCGCCGGCCGATCCCCGCCTGCCACTACATGGTGGCGGTGTTCGGCGGGCGCGACGTGCGCTGCGGCCCCTACGCGCGCTACGGCACGCCGGAGCTCTCCCGCATCGTGCTCGCCGCGCTCGAGAACCGCACCGCCTGCCTCCTCGCCAACCACGGCACGCTCGCGCTCGGCGATACGCTCGACCGGGCGATGTGGCGGGCGGTGGAGCTGGAAACGCTCGCCAAGCAGTATTTCAACAGCCTGCTCCTGCCCGGCGGACCGGTCATCCTGAGCGACGCGGAAGTGGACGAGGTGCTGGCGGGCTTCGCCGGCTACGGCCTGGCCGCCCCGCGATCGGACGCGGCCTGAGCCGATGCAACGGGTCCCGTCCCCGGCCGTGCCGGCGCCCGGCCAGGCCCCACGCTCAATCGGACAGGAGGATCAGCTCGGCCGTCGCCTCGTCGGTGACGAGGCCGGAGAACATGCCGTTGGCGAGCAGGCGATGCATCACCGGCGCCTTGGTGGCGCCGCCGGACACCAGGATGCGCCGCCCGATCAGGCGGAACTCGTCCGGATGCAGGCCGATCACGCGCTCGTTGATCGGGTGGCGGAGCGGTTGGCCGTCGGCGCCGATCGCGTAGCCGAGGAAGTTGCCGATCGCGCCCCGCGCCCGCGCCTCGTCGTAGAGCGCGTCGCCGATCTGCCCGACCGCGCGCAGGGTCTCCATGCCGGTGCCGCCGACGCTGCCGAGCGCGAGGTCGGCGCTTCTGGCGCGACCGATCACCTCGCGGGCGAGCGGCTGGCTCATGATCGCCTCGCGCGACTCGGGCGTGTCGGCGAGCACCGGCCCCGGCAGGTAGAAGCACTCGGCGTCGAGGCTCTGGGCGAGGAGCGTCCCGGCCTCCACCCGCTCCACGGTGGAGCGCTTCGACAGGGAGCCGAGCATCGGCACGATGGGGACGCCCGGAACGGTGCGGTGCGGGATCGCCCGCGCCATCGCCGGGAGCGGCACGCCCCAGGCGATGGCGACCGTCATGCCGGTCGTGATGAACGGCGCGACCGCCGCGCCCGCATAGGTGCCGACGACCTCCGAGATGGAACGGCCGGCGCTTTCGTCGGAGGGCGTCAGGCGGCAGAACTCCAGCCGGAACCGCTCGGCCAGCCGGTGCCCGGTTTCCAGCATCCGGCCGCCGCGGGCGTTGATCCTGATGTCGACGATGCCGCGCTCGCGCGCGTCCGCCAGGAGGCGGTGCACCTTGATCCGCGTCAGGCCGAGGCGCTGGGCGATCGCGGCCTGCGTTTCGTCGAGCACATAGTAGAGGTGGGCGATGCGCGCGAGCAGGTCCTCGTCGTCGCCGGCCGGCGGAACGTCGCCGCGGCCGCCGCCGCCGCCCGTCAAGCGCGTCCGCACGCGCCGCGTCCCGAGGTTGCGCCCAAGATTCCGCTTGTCAGCATGGCGCGAAGCTCATACACCTTTTGAACAAAAGCAAGCCGGCCGAAAATTTGTTCGCGCTTGCGAACCGGCGGCTCCTGGGAGGGAGGTGAGCACCAGTGGCGTCCACGAGCCTCGCCCGTCGGGCGATCGTATCGGACCATCCGCTGCCGTGGCTCCTGCCGCTGATCGCGATCCTGCTCGTCTTCACGATCTTCCCGCTCCTGTACAACGTCTGGCTGAGCTTCCACGAGTATTTCCCGCGCCGGCGCGCCCTGCGCTACGTCGGCCTCGCCAACTGGACGACCATCGTCAACGACGCCCGCTTCTGGCAGGCGCTGGTCGTCACCTTCACCTACTTCACCGTGGCGCTCGCGATCGAGCTGGCGCTCGGCATGGCGATCGCGCTGCTGCTCGACTCCGACGAGCCTGGCTTCGGCTTCCTGCGCGGCCTCCTGACGCTGACCCTGGTGATCCCGCCGGCCATCGTCGGCATGATGTACCTCCTGATGCTGGACCCGCAGTTCGGCGTCATCTCCTTCTTCCTGCAGCTGGTCGGCGTGCAGGACCCGACCGAGCCGATCCTCGCCACCTCCTCCACGGCGCTCGCCGGCGTGCTGCTCGCCGAAATCTGGCAGTGGACGCCGTTCATGGTGCTGATCCTGCTCGCCGGCCTGCGCGCCCTGCCGACCGAGCCCTTCGAGGCGGCGCAGATCGACGGCGCGAGCCCGTTCCAGACCTTCCGCCGCCTGACGCTGCCGATGATGTCGAAGGTGATCGCCATCGCCGTCCTGATCCGCGGCATGGACCTGTTCCGGGCCTTCGACTACGTGTTCGTGATGACGTCGGGCGGGCCCGGCACCTCCACCTACACGCTCAGCCTCTACGCTTGGCAGCAGACCTTCTCGTTCGTGAAGTGGGGCTACGGCGCGACGCTGTCGCTCGTGACGCTGGCGATCATCCTCGTCATGGCGAACCTCTTCATCCGCGTCTTCAAGGTGAGGTGGTGAGGTGACCTATTCCGCCCCCGGCCGCGTCGTCCGCATCCTGTGCGCCTGGGCGCTGGTCGCCCTGTTCGTGTTCCCGATCTACTTCTGGACGAGCGTCGCCTTCCGCGACGGACGGGACATCTTCGCCCGGCCGCCGCAGGTGTTCGAGTTCGCGCCGACCTTCGACAACTTCGAGAAGGTGTTCGGCATCTCCATCGCCGGCGCGGTGACGCCGGGCGGCGGCAACTTCTACATGGCGCCGCGGCTGTGGGACTCGATCGTCATCGCCGCCGGCTCGACCGCGCTCGCGCTCGCGATCGCGACGCTCGCCGCCTACGCCCTGTCGCGCATGCAGTTCCGCGGCCGCCACTCGTTCGTCGGCTGGGTGCTCTCGACGCGGATGATGCCGCCGGTCGCCGTCGCGATCCCGATGTTCTTCATCTACAAGACGCTGGGCCTGCTCGACACCTATCTCGGCATGATCCTCATCCACGCGCTGATGAACCTGCCGCTGGCGGTTCTCCTCATGAAGAGCTTCTTCGACGACATCCCGGCCGAGATCGACGAGAGCGCCGTGGTGGACGGGGCGAGCCGCTGGCTGATCTTCCGCCGCATCGTCTTGCCGATGGCGAAGGGCGGCATCGCGGCGACCGCGGTGCTCTGCTTCATCTTCTCGTGGACCGAGTTCCTGTTCGCGCTGACCTTGACGCAGACCGGCATCAAGACCGTGCCGGTGGTGTCCACCACGTTCGTCACCTCCGTCGGCACCGCCTGGGGCAACATGGCCGCGCTGGGAGCTGCGGCGATCGTGCCGGCCTTCGTGTTCGTGATCGCGGTGCAGAAGCACCTGGTGCGCGGCCTCACCATGGGGTCGCTGAAGCAATAGCCGGTACCGCGCCCGAGGAGGGGCGCGGCGGCGGCCTGGAATGCCCGCGCCGGAGACAGGCGGGACGCGAAAACTGTCGACGATCGGAGGAGTCAACGACGATGAAAGACCAGGACCGCAAACGCTACCTCGCCGAGGTCACCGACCGCTACGTGCGCGGCGGCATGAGCCGGCGCAACTTCCTGTCCACCGCCGCCAAGCTCGGCCTCGCCGCCGGCGCGGTGGGCCTCGGCATGGGCTATTCGGGCCGCCGGCCGTTCTTCCAGTTGGCACCGTCCGCCTTCGCGCAAGGCTCGCTGGAGCCCTCGGCGGAGATGATGAAGTGGCTCGGCGACGTCGGCAAGCCGTTCGCCGGCACGACGCTGCGCCTCGCCACCGAGTCGACGCCGCCGTCGAACGCCATCGCCACGCAGCTGAAGAGCTATTTCGAGCAGGCCACCGGCATCAAGGTCGAGATCGAGGTCTTGCCGCTGGAGCAGGTGCTGCAGAAGCTCACCCTCGACGTCGCCTCCTCGCTCGGCACCTACGACCTCTACTACATCGACCAGTCGTGGGCCGCCTCGTTCAGCCAGGACGTGTTCGACCCGCGCGAGCAGATCGAGGCGAAGACGGACCTCGCCTACCCGGACTACCGGATCGACGACTTCCTGCCGGCGCTGGTGTCGGGCATCGCCATGTTCGAGGACCGGATGGTGGGCGTGCCCTACGACATCCCGATCTTCATTACCCAGTACCGCAAGGACGTCTACGACGAGCTGAAGCTCACCGCGCCGACCACCATGCAGCAGTTCCTCGACAACGCCAAGGCGATCACCGACGCCAAGGGACCGACCATGTACGGCACGTCGGGTCAGATGAAGTCCGGCCACTACTCGCTGGAATGCGACTGGACCTGCTGGCTCTGGGCGCACGGCGGCCAGATCTTCACGCCCGACAAGAAGTTCGCCGGCGGCAACGAGGCGGGCCTCAAGGCCATGGCCTACTGGGACCAGTTGAAGGCCACCATGCCGCCGGGCGTCAACGGCTGGACCTGGGACGGCGAAGGTCAGTCGGTGAGCCAGGGCGTCGCCGCTTCCATGCTGTCCTGGGGCGAGTTCTTCCCGTTCTTCGACGACCCGAAGTCCGGCAAGATCTCCGGCCTGATGGAGGCGGCGGTGCCGCCGGCCCCGGTGTCTCTCGTCAAGCCCGACGCGACCGGCTTCGGCGAGATCCCCGGCGTCGGCCACCAGGGCGGCTCGTCGCTCGCGGTGTCGAAATACTCGAAGAGCCCCGACGCGGCCTGGGTGTTCATGCAGTGGGCGACCTCGGCCGACACGCAGGCGCTGATCACCGTGCTCGGCGGCGGCACCGGTCCGACGCGCACCAGCGTCTACGACGACCCGCGCGTTCTGGCCAACGCCAAGGTCGGCGCCGGCACGACGCGCCACTTGCCGGTGGTGCGCGAAACCATCGCCAGCCACATGGGCTCGGAGCCGGACCTGCCGGAATGGGCGGAGATCTCCTCCGACACCATCCCGGTGGCGCTCGGCCGCTACTTCGCCGGCGAGTTCGCGAGCGCCAAGGCGTGCATGGACGAGATCGGCACCAAGGTGGACCAGATCCTCGCCGGCTGAGGCCGGCTCTGCGGCGCCGCGCGCGCGGCGCCGCGTTCCGTGTTTGTTTGACGTGAAACATCGGGCAGCCCTGACCGCCAAGCCCCTGATCGCGATCACCCGCGCCGCGTCCGGCATCGGCGAGGCGACCGCCCGCGCCTTCGCCGCCAAGGGCTACCCGCTGCTCCTGATGGCGCGCCGCGTCGAGCGCATGGAAGCGTTGGACCTGCCGAACGCGGTGATCCGCGAAGTCGACGTGCGAAACCGCGACCAGATCGCCGCCGCCGTCGCGGCTGGCGAGGCGCGATTTGGTCCCGTCGACCTCATGTTCGCCAACGCCGGCGTCGCGCACCTCGCCGACATCGCCCGCCAGCCGCCGGCGGAATGGGACGCGATGATCGACATCAACGCCAAGGGCGTCCTGAACAGCGTCCACGCCGTGATGAGCGGCATGATCGAGCGGCGACGCGGCACGCTTGTGATGATGAGCTCCATCGCCGGCCGCAAGGTGTATCCCGACCACACGGTCTATTGCGGCACGAAGTTCTTCGTCCACGCCGTGTCGGAATCCCTGCGCGAATACCTGTCGGCCTTCGACGTGCGGGTGCAGGTGGTGTCGCCCGGCGTCATCGAGACGGAGGTGCTGAGCGGCGTGCGCGACGCGGGAACGCTCGAAGCCTACCGGGCGAACAAGGCGGCGATCGGCGGCGGCATTGGGCCGGAGCACGTGGCCGACCTGATCGTCTTCACCTACGAGATGCCGCAGAACGCGCTCGTCCAGGAGATCGTCCTGACGCCGACGCGCCAGCGCTACTAGGGGACGTCCGGTGGACCTGCCTCGACCGGACGTCCCCTAGCCGTTTGTTTTTGCCGCAATTCCGGACGCAAAACCGCTTCGCACTTTTGCCCGAATTGCTCTGGTCCGGAGTTCTGATGGCGACCGTCGAATACACAAAGATCGGCAAGTCCTACGGCGCGGTGGAGGTCATGCGCGACCTGACGCTGTCGGTGCGCGACGGCGAGTTCGTGGTGCTGCTGGGAGCGTCCGGCTGCGGCAAGACCACGCTGCTGCGCATGACGGCCGGCCTCGAGGCGATCACGGCCGGCGAGATCAGCATCGGCGGCCGCCGCGTCAACGAGGTGCATCCGCGCGACCGCGACATCGCCATGGTGTTCCAGAACTACGCGCTCTACCCGACCATGAAGGTGCGCGACAACATCGGCTTCAGCCTGGAGGTCGCCAAGCGGCCGAAGGCGGAGGTCCGGCGCAAGGTGGAGGAGGCGGCGGCCGTCCTGAACCTCACCCCCTATCTCGACCGCTACCCGAAGGAGCTGTCGGGCGGCCAGCGCCAGCGCGTCGCCATGGGCCGCGCCATGGTGCGCGACGCCGGCGTGTTCCTGTTCGACGAGCCCTTGTCGAACCTCGACGCCAAGCTTCGCTCGCACATGCGCGTCGAGATCCGCCAGCTCCACGACCGGCTCGGCGCCACCACGGTCTACGTCACGCACGACCAGATCGAGGCGATGACCATGGCCGACCGGATCGTCCTGATGCAGGGCGGCCGCATCGTCCAGGAGGGCTCGCCGGACGCGATCTACGAGCGGCCGAACTCGCGCTACGTCGCCGACTTCATCGGCTCGCCCTCCATGAACTTCTTGGAAGGCGAGGTCGCGTCGGACGACGGCCGGCTCGTTTTCCGAGCGCCCGGCGTGTCGCTCGCGCTCGACGGCACGACGAACGCGACCCCCGGCCGCCGGGCCTCGCTCGGCATCCGCCCGAACGACCTCGGCGTGTCGGACGACGGACCGATCCGCGGCCGGGTGATCCTGTCGGAAACCACCGGCGCCGACGTGCAGCTCCACGTCGACGTCGACGGGCGCGACGTGGTGGCGGTCGTGCCGCGCGCCGAGCGCCGGCGGGCGGGCGACGCGGTGGGCCTGACGGCGCCGCCGCGCGCGATCCACCTGTTCGACGCCGACACCGGCGCCCGCATCGCCTGAGGCCGCCGCGCGGCGGCCTCTCTCAGGCGCCCTTGTCGCGGTTGGCGCTGCTGTCCTGATACTGCTCGGCCTGCACGAACTTCGAGTCCGACCCGCGGATCGCCGAGTCCTGCGACTTGTCGCGGTTGCTGAGTACGTCGTTCTCGCCGACCAAGTCCTCCTGCAGGTCCGTCATCGCCCCCGTGCCGTCGCTCTTGCCGCGCGCGCCCGCGCCGATGTGCTTGTTGTCGCCTTTGCCGGTCATCCGGTCGTCCTCGGTTGTTTCGTTTCAGGTCGCGGCGGGGCCGTTCGCGCCGCCGCGACGACGTCGCGACGGCCCGCGTCGACGCGCGCCGGGTGAACGCGGCTTGGCCG
>CAXUCL010000071.1:4881-10114 GCA_964249395.1 uncultured Rhizobiaceae bacterium | reverse complement strand
GCGCCGAGGATGCCGAAGTCCCGCGCCCAGGCCTCGAACTCCGGCGCGGGCCGCAAACCGAGCGTCCGGCGGACGAAGGCCGCGTCGTGGAACGAGGTCGACTGGTAGTTCAGCATGACGTCGTCCGAGCCCGGCACGCCCATCACGAAGTTGACGCCGGCGACGCCGAGCAGCGTCAGGAGCACGTCCATGTCGTTCTGGTCGGCCTCGGCGTGGTTGGTGTAACAAACGTCGACGCCCATCGGCAGGCCGAGCAGCTTGCCGCAGAAATGGTCCTCCAGCCCGGCGCGGACGATCTCGCGCCCGTCGAACAGGTATTCCGGGCCGATGAACCCGACCACGGTGTTGACGAGCAGCGGCGAGAACTCGCGCGCCACCGCGTAGGCCCGCGCCTCCACCGTCTGCTGGTCGATGCCGTGATGGGCGTTCGCCGACAGCGCCGAGCCCTGGCCGGTTTCGAAATACATGGCGTTCCGTCCGACCGTGCCCCGATCCAGCGAAGCGGCCGCGTCGTGCGCCTCGCGCAGCAGGCTCAGGTCGATGCCGAACGAGCGGTTGGCGGCCTCTGTCCCGGCGATCGACTGGAACACGAGGTCCACCGGCGCGCCGCGCGCCATGACGTCCAGCGCCGTCGTGACGTGCGCGAGCACGCAGGACTGCACCGGGCAGCCGAGCTCCAGCCGCAGGTCCTCGACGAGGCGAAGCAGGCGCACCATGGCGTCCGGGCTGTCGGTCGCCGGGTTGATGCCGATCGTCGCGTCGCCGCAGCCGAACAGAAGGCCGTCGAGGATCGTGGCCGCGACGCCGCGCGGATCGTCGGTCGGATGGTTCGGCTGGATCCGCACGGCCAGGCGCCCCGGCAGGCCCACCGTCGTTCGGAAGCTCGACACCACCGGGCGCTTTCGCGCGACCGCGATGAGGTCCTGGTTGCGGCAGAGCTTCGAGACCGCCGCCGTTATTTCCGGTGTCAGCCCCCATTGGAGGGCGGCGACGGCGTCCGGCGTCGCCGCGTCCGACAGGAGCCAGTCTCGAAACTCTCCGACCGACAGGTGCGCCACCGGCGCGAAGGCGGCCGGATCGTGCTGCCGCAGGATCAGCGCGGACACCTCGTCGGCGTCCGGGTCGACGAGCGGCGTCGCCAGGATGTCGGCGAGGCCCGTGTCGGCGAGTTGCCGCTGCGCCCGGACGCGCGCCGCCGCCGAGTCCGCCGCAAGGCCCGCCAGGTGGTCGCCGGAGCGCGGCGGCGAGGCATGGCCGAGCAGCCGCTTCAACGCGTCGGGTGTCATCGAGCCGCTCCAGCCTTCAGCGGCCGATGAAAGAACAAAGCGCCCGGGCGGTCAATTTCGCGGCGCTCCCGAACCGGATGCCGGCGCTTTTCTGCCCGAAGGCCGCGAGCGGGGCTTGAGGCGCCGCCCGCCCGTGCCGTATGCAGGGAGCCATAGGTGCAGCGGCGGGAGGAACGCGCCGCCGGCCGTCCACGGGAGATCGTCGATGAAGAAGCTGCTTCTGGCCGCGCTGGCTTTCGGCCTCGCCGCGACGACGGGCGTCGCGGTGGCCCAGACCGCGAAATACGAGATCATGGCGCCGGCCTCGCCGGGCGGCGGCTGGGACCAGACGGCCCGCGCTATGCAGGCGGCGATGCAGGACGCCAAGATCGCGGGCGACGTCGAGGTGGTGAACGTTTCGGGCGCCGGCGGCACGATCGGCCTCGCGCAGTTCGTGTCGGGCAAGAACGCCGACCCGTCGGCCCTGATGGTCGGCGGCTACGTCATGGTCGGCGCGATCCTGACCAACCAGTCGCCGGTGACGCTCGACCAGGTGACGCCGATCGCCCGCCTCACCGGCGAATACGAGGCGATCGTCGTGCCGGCGTCCTCGCCCTACCAGACGATCGGCGACTTCATGAAGGCGTTCAAGGAGAACCCGGGCGCCGTGGCCGTCGCCGGCGGCTCGGCCGGCGGCACGGACCACATCGCCACCGGCCTCCTCGCGAAAGCCGCCGGCATCGACCCGCGCGGCATCAACTACATCGCCTTCTCCGGCGGCGGCGAGGCGCTGGCGGCGATCCTCGGCGGCCAGGTCGCGGCCGGCATCTCCGGCTACGGCGAGTTCGAGGCGCAGGTGAAGGCCGGCCAGCTCCGCCTGCTCGCCGTGACGGCGCCCGAGCGCCTGCCCGGCGTCGACGCGCCGACCTTGAAGGAGTCCGGCGTCGACGTCGTCCTGCAGAATTGGCGCATGGTCGCCGCCGCGCCCGGCATCACCGACGAGCAGCGGGCGCAGATCACCGCCGACGTGAAGGCGATGACCACCAGCGCGCAATGGCAGGAGGTGCTGAAGACCAAGGGCTGGCAGGACACCTACCTCGAGGGCGAGGCCTTCGAGGCCGAGCTCGCCAAGAACATCGCCGACACCAAGACGGTGCTGACCGACATCGGCCTCGTCCAGTAATGGCCAACCCGCGCGCCGACCTCCGCACCCGCCGCCCCGACTGGGCGGCGGTCGCGATCGGCGTCGCGCTCGCCGGTCTGGCGGCTGTGGTGGCTTTCGACGCCTATTTTCTGCGCGGCGGCGGCTACGCGGCGGTCGGCCCGAAGTCCTTTCCCTTCGTCGTGGCGGCCGGCCTTCTTGGGCTCGCCGCCTGGACGCTGGTGGAGGCGTGGCGCGGCGACTTTCCCGAGCGCGATCGCGACGAGATCGCCCCGATCGTCTGGATCGTCGGCGGGCTGGCGGCGCAGCTCCTGCTCCTGCGCCCCGTCGGCTTCTCCATCGCGACGGGCCTGCTGTTCGCCGCCACGGCGCGGGCCTTTGGCAAGCGCAAGCTCTGGATCACGGTCCCGATCGGCATCGCGCTCAGCCTCGCCGTCTGGGTCGTGTTCACGCAGCTCCTCAACCTGTCGCTGCCGGCCGGGCCGCTGGAGCGGCTGTTCTTCTAGCGGCGCGCGGGGCGAAACGGCATGGACACCTTCGCGCTCCTTGGCCAGGGCCTCGTCACGGCGCTGGAGCCGATCAACCTCCTTTACGCGCTGATCGGCGTGACGCTCGGCACCGCCGTCGGCGTCCTGCCCGGCATCGGCCCGGCGCTCACCGTCGCGCTGCTCCTGCCCGTCACCACCCGGCTGGACGCGGCCGGCTCCCTGATCATGTTCGCCGGCATCTACTACGGCGGCATGTACGGCGGCTCCACCACCTCGATCCTCCTGAACACGCCGGGCGAGAGCGCCTCGATCGTCACGGCGCTGGAGGGCAACAAGATGGCCCGGGCCGGGCGCGGCGGCCCGGCGCTCGCCACCGCCGCCATCGGCTCGTTCGTCGCCGGCCTCATCGCCACGCTCGGCCTCGCCTTCGTTGCCCCGGCGGTGGTGTCGCTCGCCCTGTCGTTCGGCCCGGCCGAATACTTCGCGCTGATGGTGCTGGCCTTCGTCACCGTGTCGGCCGCCTTCGGCGACTCGGCGCTGCGGGGCCTGACAGCCCTGGCCATCGGCCTGACGCTCGGCCTCGTCGGCATCGACCTGCAGACCGGCCAGGCGCGCCTCAGCTTCGGCGTGCCGCAGCTCCTCGACGGCATCGAGGTGACGACGCTCGCGGTCGCCCTGTTCGCGGTCGGCGAAACCTTGTCCGTGGCCGCCGCGGGCCACCGCACGCCGGGCACGGTGGAGGCGGTGAAAGGTTCGCTCTGGATGAGCCGGGCCGACTGGGCCCGCTCGTGGAAGCCCTGGCTGCGCGGCACGGCGATCGGCTTCCCGATCGGCGCGATGCCGGCCGGCGGCGCCGAGATCGGCACCTTCCTGTCCTACGCGGTGGAAAAGAACCTGTCGAAGCACCCGGAGGAGTTCGGCCGCGGCGCCATTGAGGGCGTCGCCGGGCCGGAAGCGGCCAACAACGCGTCCGCCGCCGGCACGCTGGTGCCGCTCTTGACGCTCGGGCTGCCGACCACCGCCACCGCCGCGATCATGCTGGCCGGCTTCCAGCAGTTCGGCCTGCAGCCGGGACCGCTGCTCTTCGTCACCCGCCCCGAGATCGTCTGGGGCCTGATCGCGAGCCTCCTCGTCGCCAACTTCATGCTGGTGGTCCTGAACCTGCCGCTGATCGGGCTGTGGGTGCGGCTCCTCACCATCCCGCGCCCCTGGCTCTACGCCGGCATCCTCGTCTTCGCGACGCTCGGCACGGTCGGCGCCAACCCGTCCGCGGTCGAGCTCGGCATGCTGCTCCTGTTCGGCTTGATGGGCTACGGCCTCCGGCGCTTCGGCTACCCGATCGCGCCGGTCGTCGTCGGGCTGATCCTCGGGCCGCTCGCCGAGCAGCAGCTGCGCCGGGCGCTGGCGATCGGGCAGGGCGACCCAAGCGTGCTCGTGCAGTCGCCGCTGGCGGTGGTACTCCTCCTGCTGGCGCTCCTGGCGCTCGTCGTGCCGATGCTGCTGCGCGCCCGCGGCCGCGGCCGGGTGCTGACGCAGCTCCAGGCCAGCGAGGATTGAGGGCTCTTTGCGCGGGCAGGCCCGCCCCGCCGTTGCCTATCGGCCCCCGAGCGGGCAAAAGGCGCGGATCGCAGCAGTAGGAGACGCGCCGCAGTGGATTTCCTGACCGCCGAATCGCTATCCGCGCTTCTGCAGATCATCATGATCGACCTCGTGCTCGCCGGCGACAACGCGATCATCATCGGTCTGGCGGCCGCGGGCCTGCCGAAGGAGCAGCGCTCGCGCGCGATCCTGGTGGGCATCATCGCCGCAACCGTGTTGCGCATCATCTTCGCCGCCGGCACGCAATGGCTGCTCGGCTTCGGCGGCTCGCTCCTGGTCGCGGGCGGCCTCCTGCTGCTCTACGTCTGCTGGAAGATGTGGACGGAGCTGCGCAACCCGCAGCACGACGCGGAAGGCGAGGCGACCCTGGAAGGCGCGGAGACCGGCGCGCCGCGCAAGACGCTGGCGCAGGCGATCTGGCAGATCGTCATCGCCGACGTGTCGATGTCGCTCGACAACGTGCTCGCCGTCGCCGGCGCGGCGGAAGGCGAGCCGATCTGGATCCTGATCTTCGGCCTGGGGTTGTCGATCGCGCTGATGGGCCTGGCCGCGACCTTCGTCGCGCGTCTCCTGCAGAAGTATCGCTGGATCGCCTATGTCGGCCTCGCGATCATCCTCTACGTCGCCGTCGAGATGATCCTGAAGGGCGTCGACAAGCTCTACCCCGGCACGATCCCGGCCTTCCTGATCTGAAGGTTCCGTCGCGGCCGGCCGGGTGC
>CAXUCL010000071.1:0-4871 GCA_964249395.1 uncultured Rhizobiaceae bacterium | reverse complement strand
CTTGCGCACGCCGTTGGCGGAGGGCTCCACCCCGGCGGGCGCGAGCCCGCGGGCCTTCGTGCGGTCCGGTTCCGGAAAGGCGGCTCAGCGGCGGCCGATGCGGTCCCAATCGCCGGCGTCGATGCCGACGGCGCGCAGCGCCCGGTTCGACGGCCGCCGCCCGGCCTCAACGGCCGCCGCGCAGGCGACGACGCCCCCCAAGAGGTCGGCGGCCGACGCGAGCGTCGAGCGAAGCGAGCGGATCCTTGCGGGGCCGGCGGTGGTCATCGGGATAATCCTTGTGAAACGTTCCGTGTTCTGAAGATGGCTCTGCCGCCAAGCGAGATGAAGTCCCGATCCGGCACCGGAGCCATGCGTCGATCGCATGACGGTGGTCATGTCCCGGTAAACATGACCGGGTTCGATGCCAGACTCCATGAGTCGCGACTCGCGATCCTGCGGTCGGCCGTCGCGAGGTATGCGCGGCACGACCGGCTTCGCGCCGACGCGGCGGCGAAACGGGCGCGTTGCCGTCGGGGCCGCCGCCCACTCCCGGGTCGTCACCCCGTGGGCGAGGCTTTTCCCGTTCGGAGCCGTGGCATTTTCCGGCGATGCGGCTATGGGTCGGCAGGTGGAGCGTAGAAAGCGGGCACCCGTCATGGAGAAGTCTGTCGAGATCGTCGGCGGCGACACGCCGGGCACCGAATGGCGCTTCGCCGTCCTGCGCTTTCGCGGCGCGGACCCCGACGCGCCGTCCGCCTATCTCCAGGCCGGGCTGCACAGCAACGAACTGCCGGGCGTCGCGGCGCTGCACTTCCTCGCGCCGCAGCTCGCGGCCGCCGAAGCCGACGGGCGGCTCGCCGGCGACGTGACGCTGGTGCCGCAGGCCAACCCCATCGGCGCCGGCCAGTACCTGTTCGCCGAGCCCATGGGCCGCTTCGCCCTGAACGGGCGCGGCAACTTCAACCGCGGCTTCCCGTTGCCGAACGGGGACGGCACGGCGGCCACCGGTCGCGACGACGCGCCGCTCGCCGCCGACGCCCGCTTGAAGGGGCGGCTGGTGGCGCTGATCGACGGCGCCGACATCGTGCTCGACCTGCACTGCGACGACGAATCGCCCGCCTACCTCTACGTGCCGGCGCCGTTCTGGCCGCACATGGCCGATCTCGCCGCCTGCCTCGCCGTCGAAGCCGTGCTGCTGTGGGACGACACCTCGGACGGCGCCTTCGAGGAAGCGGCCTACGCGCGCTCGTTCGGTCTGCCGCCCGAGCGTCCCGAATGGCGGCGCCGCGCCGTTTCCACCGTGGAGCTGCGCGGCCGGGCCGACGTGTCGGAAGAGCTCGCCCGCCGCGACGCCGCCGGCCTCTACCGCTTCCTCGCGGGGCGCGGCGTCGTGCGAAACGAGGCGATCCCCGCGCCACCGTCCTGGAACGGGCCGGCGACGCCGCTCGACCGCGTCGAGGTCGTGCGCGCCCCGGTCGGCGGGGCGATGCTGTTCCATGCCAAGCCCGGGGACCGGGTGGAGGCCGGCGCGCCGCTCGTCACCCTTCTGACGGCGCCCGGCGAGGCCGGCGGCGAGACGCTCGTGCGCGCGCCGCAGGCCGGCACGGTCCTCACCCGCCGCACCCAGCGCGCCGCGCGCCGGGGCGACGCCCTCCGGAAGCTCGGCGGGCGGAACCGCGCGGTTGCCGCCCGCCCCCGCGCGCTGGCAGCCTGCCGGGCACCGTCGCGCCGCCGTTCCCCTCGCAGCAAACGCGCGCGGCCCCATCGGCGGCGCGTCCACCGGAGCCGCCGATGCGCAAGATCCTGGTTCTCAACGGACCGAACCTCAACCTGCTCGGGCGGCGCGAGCCCGGCATCTACGGCGCCAAATCGCTGAGCGACATCGAGGCCGAGCTGCGAACGCGCTTCGATGGCCGGGCCGAGCTCGTGTTCCGCCAGTCGAACCGCGAGGGCGAGCTCGTCGACTGGATCCAGGAGGCCGGCCTGTCGGGCGTGCCGGTCGCGCTGAACGCCGGCGCCTACACGCACACCTCGATCGCGATCCGCGACGCCATCGCCGGCGCCAAGGCGACGGTGGTGGAGGTGCATCTGTCGAACGTCCACGCCCGCGAGGACTTCCGTCACCGCTCCTACCTCGCGGCGGTCTGCCGGGGCGTCGTCGCCGGCTTCGGCGCCCTGTCCTACGCGCTGGCGGTGGAGGCGCTGCTCGCCGACTGATCCGGCGCCGCCTTGGCGCTGCCAGACGCGGGCGCCCGCCCGTCGCCGACCAACGGTTGCGCCGTCCGCCGGCGACCGAAATTTTTCACGAAGCTTAACCGACTGTTTCAATTCGGCACAGATGGTTCCGCCGCATCGCCGCCGCAATCCCGACCTCTTCCGACCCCGTTCGGTGCTCAGCCTTCGGTCCGGGGACATGCGCGGAGAGGGGAATCACGATGACCGAATCGCTGACGATCATCCTGGCCGACTACCTGACCGGCCGGATCTCGACGGTGGAGGCGCTGCAGCGCTCCCGCTGCCAGGCCGTCGACGACCTCGTGCGGGCCGCGCGGGTCGAGGGCGACGAGATCGACCGCTACGCGGCGCTGCGCGAGCGCGAGAGGCTGCGCCGCCAAGCCCGGCATTAACGCCGCGCTCACCTTCCTTCGTCAGAAACGCCCGCGCGGGTTTCGCGAAAGGAGCAACCATGATCGACGACGTTTCCACGGCGGCGGGCGGCCGCATCCGGTCCTTCATCGAGCGCATCGAACAGCTCGAAACGGAGATCGCCGAGCTGAACGAGGGCAAGAAGGACGTCTTCGCCGAGGCCAAGGGCGAGGGCTTCGACGCGAAGATCCTGAAGGAGATCGTTCGCCTGCGCAAACAGGACCAGAACGAGCGCGACGAGCACGACACGCTGCTCGATCTCTACATGCGGGCGATGACCGAGTCCGACGCGCCGGTCGCCAAGGCGGCTTGAAGGCCTGGCCGCGGGTCCGGCCGCGCACGGTCGGGCCCGCCGGCGCGTTTCGCCGTTTCGCGGCCCGTTGACGCGCCCCGGCGCCGTCCCTAACCCTTCGCGTCGCAGGTTGTCGCGACGGGAGGCGGGCATGAGCGAGGCGAAGGCCGACATCGGCGTTCTGGGCATGGGCACGATGGGCGCGATGCTCGCGCTCAACGTGGCAGAGGAGGGGTTCGAGACCGCCTTGTTCAACCGCACGGTGGCCAAGGCCTTCGGGGTGCGCGACGACAACCCGGATCTGGCCGCCAAGCTCCATCCGCAGGAAACGCTGGAAGGCTTCGTCGGATCGCTGCGCACGCCGCGCGTCGTGCTCATCATGGTGAACGCCGGCAGGCCCGTCGACGAGCAGGTCGAGCGGCTGAGACCGCTCCTGTCGGCGGGCGACATCGTGATCGACGGCGGCAACGCCGACTTCAACGACACGGTGCGGCGCAACAAGACGATGGAAGGGAGCGGCATCCACTTCGTCGGCATGGGCGTGTCGGGCGGCGAGCAGGGCGCGCGGCACGGTCCGTCGATCATGGTGGGCGGCGACAAGGCGGTGTGGGAGCGGCTGCAGCCGATCCTGGAGCCGGTCGCGGCGAAATACGACGACGCGCCCTGCGTCGCCTGGCTCGGGCCGGACGGCGCCGGGCACTTCGTCAAGACGGTCCACAACGGCATCGAATACGCCGACATGCAGATGATCGCCGAGGTCTACGGCATCTTGCGCGACGGCGCCGGCATGCCCGCGCCGGACATGGCACGCGTGTTCGCCGACTGGAACACCCGCGGCCTCGCCTCCTACCTCGTCGAGATCACCGCCGTGGTGCTGGCGGAAAAGGACCCCGAAACGGGCGAGCCGCTGGTCGACGCGATCGTCGACGAGGCCGGGCAGAAGGGCACCGGCCGCTGGTCGGTGATCGAGGCGCAGAAGCTCGGCATCGGCGCGACGACGCTGGAGTCGGCGGTGTCGGCGCGCGGCGTCTCGTCCCGCCGCCGCGAACGGGCGGACGCGGAGAAGATCTACGCCGACGCCAGGACCCACCTGCCGGCCTCGGCCTTCCAGGCCGACGCGGCCGGCCTGCGCGAGCTGGAGGAGGCGCTGGAAACGGCGAAGATCATCGCCTACGCGCAGGGCTACGCGATCATGGCGGCCGCCTCGATGGAGTGGAAGTGGGACCTGCCGCTCGGCACCATCGCGCGCATCTGGCGGGCCGGCTGCATCATCCGCTCGAGCTTCCTGGACGACATCGCCAAAGCCTACGAGACCGGCGAGACGGTGATCAACCTCCTGCAAACGCCGACCTTCTCGGGCCGCGTTTCGAAGGGCCAGGCGGCGCTGCGCCGGGTCGTCTCGAAGGCCGCGCTCGCCGGCGTGCCGGTGCCGGCGCTGGCCGCGGCGCTGTCCTACTTCGACGACTACCGCCGGGCGCGCGGCACGGCGAACCTGGTGCAGGGCCAGCGCGACCTGTTCGGCGCCCACACCTTCCAGCGCTTCGACCGCGAAGGCCCCCAACACCACCACTGGCCGGCGGTGTGACCGGCCCGGCGGGCGGCAGCGATCAAACCCCGTCGGCGGTGCCGAACACTTCCTGCGGCTCGGCGATGCCCTTCAGCGCGAAGCGGCCGAGCGGGACCGTCGCGGCCTCGCAGCAGCGGGCGAAGGTGCCCGACATCAGGAGGCTGCGGCCGAGCTCGTCGCACAAGGTCTCGATGCGGCTCGCGAGGTTCACGGCCGGACCGATCACGGTGAAGTCGAGCCGGCGCGCCGCGCCGACGTTGCCGTAGAACACCTCGCCGACGTGCAGCGCCACGTCGAGGCCGATCGGCTCGGCGTCGGGCGACAGGCGGTTCGCCGCCTCGTTCGCCGCGATCTACGCCCGGTTCCTGCGCGGCAACCTGCTCG
>CAXUCL010000070.1:0-10119 GCA_964249395.1 uncultured Rhizobiaceae bacterium | reverse complement strand
CGCCGGTCGGCCGAGTCGTGAGCGACCGCCTCGATGGCGCGGAAGTCCGGCCGCGCGGCGACGGCCGGCGCGACGCGGCGGCGCGTGCGGTAGAGCGCGTAGGCGGCGTAGCCGGCATGGCCGAGGCCGGTGGCCGCGAAGATGCCGGACGGCCCGAGCCGCTCCATCAGCCAGGCGGACAGGAGCGGGCCGCCCATCGTGCCGAAGCCGTAGAGGATCAGGAGGCCGCCGGCGATGCGCACGAAGTCCTCCCGCGCAGCGTAATCGTTGCCGAGCGCCACGGCGAGCGAATAGGCCGGGTAGCTGACGCTGCCGAGCAGGAACGCGAGCGCCAGCACGACGAGCGGGTCGGGCGCGGCGAGGAGGAGGCCGGCCGCGGCGACGATCACGCCGACCGCGCCCGCCCCGGCCATGACGTAGCGCCGGTCCATCCGGTCCGACAAGCGCCCGAGCGGGTATTGCGAGGCGATGCCGCCGGCTTGTGTGATCGCGAGCAGCGCGGCGATCTCGCCGGTCGTGAGGCCGATCCGCTGGCCGAACACCGGCGCCATGTTGTTCCAGGAGCCGGCGATGGTGCCCGCGAGGAACACGCCGACGGCGGCGGCGGGCGAGTTGCGGAAGATGGCCTTCACGTCGAGCCGCACGGCCTCCAGCGGCTTGGGCGACGGCGCGCGCGACAGGGCCGTCGGGATCAGGGCGAGCGCGAACAGGATCGCGCAGAGCATGAACGGCGACGGCGTCTCGGGTCCCGCCAGCGGCATGACGAACTGCCCGCTCATCATCGCCGCCATCGAGACGATCATGTAGATGGAGAAGACGCGGCCGCGCGTCGTGTTGGTGACGCGCTCGTTCAGCCAACTTTCCACCACCATGTAGCTGCCGGCGAGCGCGAAGCCCGCCGCGCCGCGAAACGCGATCCAGGCGTAGGGATCGACCACGAGACCGTTCAACAAGACGGACACCGCGAGCAGCGCCGCGAGGCTCGCGAAGGTGCGCACGTGCCCGGCCTGCTTCATGATGCGCGGCACGACGAGGCAGCCGACGGTGAAGGCGACGGCGTAGCCGGTGCCGAGCAGGCCGATCTCGTAGGTCGACCAGCCCTCGATCGAGCCGCGCACCGGCAGCAGGATCCCCTGCAGCCCCGCCCCCGCCATCAGGAAGAACACGGACAGCAGCAGCGAAACGATCGGCAGGAGGGCGGACATGGCGGGCCTTGCGGGAGCGATCAGTTCGGCCGCCTCCGCCCGGGAAGCGCAAGCCGCCGACGCATCCTCATTAGCGATGGTTCAGCCGATTCGGAGCCGTTCTTGCGACAGGGCTACGGCCGAAGCCGACGCGGACGGTCGCATGCCACCATCGCGCCGTCGGTTCGGCCTGATCCTCGTCCCGTTTCCAGGTTCGTCATCCCGGGCTTGACCCGGGATCCATTCCGCGAGCGGAGACGAACGTCTCGACGGTTGAAGCGACGTGCGGTTCCGCTGCCGCTCGCGAGTGGAGACGGCTCGGCATGGTTCCCGGATCAGACCCGAGATGACGAATCGCGGGTATGGGTCGGTCCACATATGTCTTGATAATTCGCAGGCGCGGGGGATCAGACCGCCGGCGGGCGAACGCTGACTTCCGATCGCAAGTCTAGCATGCACGGTCCGATGGCGACCGCCGCGACGATCGGAAAATCCGCTGGGCCGGCACCAAGTCTCGAAACGGCTGAACTTCAAGAGGAAGTTGGCGTGCGTCCGCGGCGGCCGATGGATGTGCGACCGTCACGTTTTGAGACAGGCATTGATCCATACGCGGCGTCATTCGCGGGCTCCGTCCCTGGAATGACGCAAGGACTCTTTTCCGTCATGCCGACAAATCTGGATTCTCGGGACGGAGCCCGAGAATGACGAAGAAAGAGAAGGCGGTAAAAGTGGAGCGGGCGATGGGAATCGAACCCACGACATTCAGCTTGGGAAGCTGACGTTCTACCTCTGAACTACGCCCGCAGCGCGCCGACCGTCGCAAGAGGCGGCCGTCGCGTCAAGGGCCGGCGGCGCGGTCAAACGAAATGCTTCGACAGCTTCAGGCCCTGCGCCTGGTAGTTCGAACGCATGCTCGCGCCGTAGACCCGCTCCGGCAGGGCCGCCATCGGCTCGTAGACGAGGCGGCCGACGATCTGGCCGTGCTCCAGGATGAAGGGCACCTCGTGGCTGCGCACCTCCAGCACGGCGCGACTGCCGGTGCCGCCCGCCGCCGAATGGCCGAAGCCGGGATCGAAGAAGCCGGCGTAGTGGACGCGGAACTCGCCGACGAGCGGGTCGAACGGCGTCATCTCCGCCGCGAAACCGGGCGGCACGTGGACCGCTTCGCCGGACACGAGGATGTAGAACTCGTCCGGGTCGAGCACCATCTCGCCGGTGCGCGACAGGCGCAACGGTTCCCAGAAGTCGAGCACGGCGTGCGCCGCGTGCTTGTCGACGTCGACGACGCCGGTGTGGCGCTTGCCGCGGTAGCCGACGAGCCCGGACGCGTCGCCTTCGAGGTCGATCGACAGCGCGAGGCCGCCGTTGGAGATGTTCGGCTCGGCCGCATCCACTAGGCGCTCGGCGGCGTGCAGGTCCCGCAGGCTCGCCTCGCTGAGGAACCCGGCGCCGCCGCGGCGGAAGCGGATCTGGTTGAGGCGCGAGCCCGGCCGCACGACGATCGGGAAGGTGCGCGGGCTGATCTCGATGAAGAGCGGCCCGGCATAGCCGGCCGGCACCTTGTCGAACTCCTGCGCCCCGTCGGCGAGAAGGCGCGTGAAGATGTCGAGCCGGCCGGTGGAGGACTTCGGGTTGGCGGCGGCCGACAGGTCGGGCGGCAGTTGCAACGCTTCCATCAGCGGCACGAGGTAGACGCAGCCGGTCTCGAGCACGGCGCCGCCGCTGATGTCGATCTCGTGCAGCGCGAAGCGGGCGAGCTTTTCGGCCACCGCCACGCCCCGGCCCGGCAGGAAGCTGGCGCGCACCCGGTAGGCCGTGGAACCGAGCCGCAGGTCGAGGCTCGCCGGCTGGATCTGTCCGTCCACCGGTTCGAGGTCGGCGCGCACGGTGCCGGCTGCGAACAGGGCGGCGATCTCGCGGTCCGGAAGAATGCCGCCCGCGTGCTCCGCCATGCCCGTCGCCTTTCCCGTTTCCTCCGGATTAGGAGCCGAATTGACGCCTGTCCACCGGTCCACTATCGTCCCGATCCGTAATCCCGTGGTGATTTGGCCGGCCGGCTTGCAGCCACGTTAAACAAGTCGCTAAAGGGCCGTTCCGAACGGCGTTTCGCAAGCTTTTCGATCGGTTCCCGCGGCGCGATGCCCGGCCGAGGGCCCTGTCCGCCCGGTGCGAAGGCGGCGGGCCGGAACCGATGCGAGGAGTCCCGATGCTGAAGAAGAACGAGTCCCACCGCCGCCTGCGGACAGCGACGCAGCTCGTCCACGGCGGGACGATGCGCTCCGGCTTCGGCGAGACCTCCGAGGCCTTGTTCCTGACGCAGGGCTTCGTCTACCCGAGCGCCGAGGCCGCCGAGGCGCGGTTCAAGGGCGACGAGCCCGGCTTCATCTATTCGCGCTACGGCAACCCGACGACGCGCATGTTCGAGGAGCGGATGATCGCGCTGGAGGGCGCGGAGGACGCCCGCGCCACCGCTTCCGGCATGGCGGCGGTCGCGAGCGCGCTGCAATGCCAGGTGAAGGCCGGCGACCACATCGTTTCCTCGCGCGCGCTGTTCGGCTCCTGCCGCTACGTGATCGAGACCATGCTCGGCCGGCTCGGCGTGTCCGCGACCTTCGTGGACGGTCGCGACCTCGACGCCTGGGCGGCCGCCGTGCGGCCGGAAACGCGCGTGTTCTTCATGGAAACGCCGACGAACCCGACGCTGGAGGTGATCGACATCGCGGCGGTGGCCGAGATCGCCCACGACCACGGCGCGACGCTGGTGGTCGACAACGTCTTCGCGACGCCGATGCAGCAGAAGCCGCTGGAGTTCGGCGCCGACGTCGTCGTCTATTCGGCGACGAAGCACATCGACGGCCAGGGCCGCTGCCTCGGCGGCGTTATCCTGTCGAACCAGGACTGGATCGACGAGAACCTGCACGAGTTCTTCCGCCACACTGGGCCGTCGCTGTCGCCGTTCAACGCGTGGACGCTGTTGAAGGGGTTGGAGACGCTGCCGCTGCGCGTTGCGCGCCAGACGGAGAACGCCGCCACCCTCGCCGACCATCTCGCCTGCTCCGACAAGGTCGCGAAGGTGATCTATCCCGGCCGGCCGGACCATCCGGACGCGGCGGTGATCAGCAAGCAGATGACGGGCGGCTCGACGCTGCTCGCCTTCGAGCTCGCTGGCGGCAAGGAGGCGGCTTTCCGCTTCTGCAACGCGCTCGAAGTAATCCACATCTCCAACAACCTCGGCGACGCCAAGAGCCTCATCACCCATCCGGCCACCACGACGCACAAAAGCCTGAAACCGGAGGTGCGGGCCGAGCTCGGCATCACCGACGGCATGCTGCGCCTGTCGGCCGGCATCGAGGACGGGCTCGACCTTCTGGACGACGTGGAAGCGGCGCTGGCAGCCGCCTGAGCGCCGATGGGGGCGCCTGCCTATTGCGGTTTCTGGAACCGCCGGAGCGAGCCGGCGGTTGCCCGAACGAACGGGCCCCGAGCCTGCGAAAGGCGCGAGCGATGTACAGCCAGACGACCGACGGCATCACGGTCAGCGTGACGCCGGCCTTCTTGGAGCAGCAGTCCGATCCGGACGCCGGCCGGTGGGTCTGGGCCTACACGATCGCGATCGAGAACAACGGCGCGGACACCGTGCAGCTCCGCTCGCGCCATTGGCGGATCACCGACGCGACGGGCCGCCTGGAGGAAGTGCGCGGACCCGGCGTCGTCGGCGAGGAACCGGTGCTGGAGCCCGGCGACAGCTTTACCTACACGTCCGGCTGCCCATTGCCGACGGCGTCCGGTTTCATGCAAGGCACCTACCGGATGGAGAAGCCGGACGGCACCCGCTTCGACATCCCCATCCCGGCCTTCTCGCTCGACGTCCCGGCGCCGAGACGGGTGTTGAACTGACGTCGACCTATTCGCCGGAGTCCTGCGACCGCACCTCCTCCGGCGCGAACTCGTAGTGCTGGCCGCAGAACTCGCAGGTAACGTCGATGCGGCCGTTATCCTGGACGGACTCGGCGATCTCCTCGGCGGTGAAGTTCGCGAGCACGCTCTTGATGCGCTCGCGCGAGCAGGAGCAGTCGTCCCGCATTGGCGTCGCCTCGAACACCCGGACGCCCCGCTCGTGGAACAAGCGGAAGAGTAGCCGCTCGACCCCGACCTCCGGGTCGGTGAGTTCCGACGGGTGGACGGTGCCGACGAGCGACTTCACCTCGGCCCAGGCGTCGTCCACCTCCTCGACCAGCGGCTCGGCGCCCGCCGGCGCGTCGCCGCCCGGCAGGTCCGGCAGCCGCATCCGCTCCGGCGCCTCGGGGAGGAACTGCGCCAGCAGGCCGCCGGCCCGCCAGCCTTCGGCGAAGCCGCCGCCGTTGTCGCTGCGTCGCTGGATGGTCGCCACGGCGAGGCGGACCGTGGTCGGGATCTGCTCCGACTGGCGGAAGTAGGTCTCCGCCACGGCTTCCAGCCCCGAACCGTTCAGCTCGACGATGCCCTGGTAGCGCTGCGTGTGCTCGCCCTGGTCGACGGTCAGCGCCAAGATGCCGGTGCCGAGCAGCTCGGCCGCGCTTGTTCGCCCCGCCGCCTCGGCCTGCGCCAGGCGCTCGGCGTCGAAGCGGGCATAGGCGCGCAGGCTGGAGGGCGTCGACAGGTCGACCACAAGCAGGTCGACCGGCCCATCGGTCTGCGCCTGCGCGATGAACTTGCCCTCGAACTTCAGCGAGGCGCCGAGCAGCGCGGTCAGGACCACCATCTCGGCAAGGAGGCGCGACACCGCCGGCGGATAGTCGTGCCGGGCGAGCAGCGAGTCGAGCATCGGACCGAGTTGCACGGCGCGGCCGCGCGCGTCGAGGCCCGCCACCGCGAAGGGCACCACCGCGTCGTCGCCGGCGAAGCCGAAGGCTCCGAGTCGATGCGTGCCGCCTTCCGCGACGAGTTCCCGTTCAACCATGCCGTTCCGTCTCGTCGAACACCCAGGCGAGGATCGCTTTCTGCGCGTGCAGCCGGTTCTCCGCCTCGTCGAAGACCACCGACTGCGGCCCGTCGATCACGTCGTCCGTCACCTCCTCGCCCCGATGGGCGGGAAGGCAGTGCATGAACAGCGCGTCCGGCTTGGCCTTGCGCATCAGATGGGCATTCACCTGGTAGGGCGCAAAGACGTCGTGGCCCCGCGCCGCATCCTCTTTGCCCATCGAGACCCAGGTGTCGGTGACGACGCAGTCGGCGCCGGCGACGGCCTGCGCCGGGTCGGTCGTGACCTCAATCGAAGCGCCTTCGCGGCGGGCGGCGGCGATGCGCGCGGCATCGGCCTCCGAGTCCTCCGGCGTCGCGATGGCGAGCGTGAAGCCGAAGCGGCCCGACGCTTCGATGAACGATGACAGGACGTTGTTGCCGTCGCCGACCCAGGCGAAGCGGCGGCCGCGCACCGGGCCGCGCTTCTCCTCGAAGGTCATCAGGTCCGCCATGATCTGGCAGGGATGGGTGTCGTCGGTGAGGCCGTTGATCACCGGCACGGTGGCGTGCGCCGCCATCTCCAGGAGGCGGTCGTGCGTCGTGGTGCGGATCATGATCGCGTCGACGTAGCGCGACAGGACGCGCGCCGTGTCGGCGATCGTCTCGGAGCGGCCGAGCTGCATCTCGGCGCCGGACAGGAACAGCGTTTCGCCACCGAGCTGCCGCATCGCGACGTCGAACGACACGCGCGTCCGGGTCGAGGGCTTGTCGAAGATCATGGCGAGCATCCGCCCGGCGAGGGGCCGAGCGCCGTTCCCTCGCCCGAGCCGCTTCATGCGGATCGCGTCGGCCATGATGCGCGACAGCTCCGGGGCCGGAACGGCCGCGAGGTCGAGGAAGTGGCGTGGCATCGCCGCGGCCCGGGAAGCGACGGCGTTCATCAGGCGGACTTCCGCATCCCGGCGGCAGGCTGCGAAGCGGCGAGCTCGGCCAGCGCCGCATCCATCCGCTCCATGCCTTCGCGCACCTCCTCGGCGCCGATCACCAGCGGCGGCAGGAGGCGCACAACGTTGTCGCCGGCGGGGACCGCGAGGACGCCGTGCTCGCGCATCGCCGCGACGACTTCGACGTTCGGGACGACCGCCTTGACGCCGAGCAGCAGGCCCTGCCCGCGCACCTCCGCCACAACGCCCGGATAGCGGTCGACGAGGCTCGCGAGCGATTGGCGGAACTGCAGCGAGCGGTCGCGGACGTTGTCGAGGAAGCCGTCGGCCAGGACGACGTCCAGCACCGCGTTGCCGACGGCCATGGCGAGCGGGTTGCCGCCGTAGGTCGTGCCGTGCGTGCCGGGCGTCATGGCGGCGCTCGCCGCTTCGGTGGCGAGGCAGACGCCCATCGGGAAGCCGCCGCCGATGCCTTTCGCCACCGCCATGATGTCGGGCGCGACCCCGGCCCATTCGTGCGCGAACAGCCGCCCGGTGCGGCCGACGCCGGTCTGCACCTCGTCGAGGACCAGTAGCACCCCTTCGGCGTCGCAGAGCTCGCGCAGGCCGCGCAGGCATTGCGGCGGCACCGACCGGATGCCGCCCTCGCCCTGGATCGGCTCGATCAGGATGGCGGCGGTCTCCGGCGTGACCGCCGCGCGCAACGCCGCGTGGTCGCCGAACGGCACCTGGTCGAAGCCTTCGACCTTCGGGCCGAAACCTTCGAGGTATTTCGGCTGTCCGCCGGCGGCGATGGTGGCGAGCGTGCGCCCGTGGAACGCACCTTCGAAGGTAAGGATGCGGTAGCGCTCCGGCCGGCCGTTGTGGAACTGGAAGCGCCGCGCCGTCTTGATCGCGCATTCCAGCGCCTCGGCGCCGGAATTGGTGAAGAACGCCCGGTCGGCGAAGGTCGCGGCCGCGAGGCGCTCGGCCAGGCGCCTTTGGCCGGGAATCTCGTAGAGATTCGACGTGTGCCAGAGCTTCCCGGCCTGTTCCGTCAACGCCTCGACGAGGTGGGGATGGGCGTGGCCGAGCGAGGACACGGCGATGCCGCCGGCGAGATCCAGGTAGCGGCGCCCGTCGTTGCCGAGGAGCCAAACGCCCTCGCCGCGCTCGAAGCTGAGCGGGGCGCGCGCGTAGGTGCCGAAAAGGGCGGCGGACGGGGCGCTGGACGACATGGCGGAACTCGCTTCGATCTCCGGGCGCCGCGCAACAGGGGCCGCGCGGAGGGCGCGGTCGCCTGGGTCCATAAACATCGAAAGCCCGCCGTCGGGCAGGCTTTTGCTGGAAGACCGCACACGATGTTTACGCAGCGTTTCCTATACAATGGCACCGCCGCGGTTTGTCAACGCGCGGTCGCGCGGATGCTTGGCGCGCCCGGCGCCCGTTCTCGCCGGCAAGCTGGGGAAAAGCACGCGATCCGTGGTTCGCAGGGAACGCGACGCTTGATACCGGCTCTGGCGGTGCGCTAGATTCAAATCCACACTAGATTTCGTGCGGCGGACCTAGTCGAACCATAGATGTCGTTGCGCTCACGGCTCCGGCCGCGAGACGGCAGCCATTTGCGGAGCCGTCGCGACGTGCGGGAGCCTTCCATGAGCTGGACCGAAGAACGGGTCGAACTGCTGACGAAGCTTTGGGGCGATGGCCTCAGCGCCAGCCAGATCGCCGGCCATCTCGGCGGCGTGACCCGCAACGCGGTGATCGGCAAGGTGCATCGACTGAAGCTGGAGACCCGGCTGAAGACGGCGGCTGACGGGGAACAGGCGCCGTTCATGGCGGAGGTGCTCGCGGTCGCTGAAACGGTCGTCGAGGCGGCGAACGTCCACGTCATCCAGCTGCAGGCGAGCGTCCGCAACGCCGTGCGGTCGGCGGGCGGCGGTGGCGGCGGGGTAGTTGGGGCGACCGCGTTCAAGATGGACGACTCCGATCCCGAAGAGGCCGAGGCCGCGCCGGCGGAGGCGCCACCGCGGCCCTCCGGCGAGGTCGTGCCGATCGCGCGCAACCTGACGCTGGTGCAGCTCACCGAGCGCACCTGCAAATGGCCGCTCGGCGATCCGCTCTCGCCCGACTTCCGCTTTTGCGGCAATCATTCGAACGACTCCTCGCCCTACTGCCAGTACCACGCCCGCATCGCCTTCCAGCCGGCCTCCGAGCGCCGCCGGGTGCGGTAAGGGGTCTCGCGGGCGATCGTGCAATCCCGCCGAACCGGGGTTTGGGGCGCGGGCGGTTGTTCGCAGGCGTCGCTCGGCTGCGCCGACCCCTCATCCCGCTGCCGCGATCGTCTCCCCGCCGGGGAGAAGGAGGCTTGCGCTTCCCGCAAGACGGGAAAGATCTGACGAAAAGCGTCTCGGACATCGCCGGACGGGGTGCCTTTCTTCTCCCCGGCGGGGAGAAGGGTCCGAAGGACGGGCGAGACGAGTGGCTCGCCCCGGAGGCGCGAAGGGCCGGATGAGGGGCTTGGGACGTTTGCGGTTGTTCGTCGGCGTCGATCGACTTCGCCGACCCCTCATCCCGTGCCGGACCTTCTCCCCGCCGGGGAGAAGAAGGCGGTTGCGCTGCCCCCAAGACGGGAAAGGCCTGACGAAAGGCGTCTCAGGCGTCGCCGGACGGGGCCCCTTCCCCTCTCCCGAGTCGGGTGAGGGGTCCCATGGACGGGCGAGACGAGCGGCTCGCCCCGGAGGCCCGAAGGGTCGGGTGAGGGAGTCGTAGGGCACGGCGTTGCGGGGAGGCGTCGATTGGCGCGATTTGGATGTCGAGGTCCTGCACTCCCTCATCCCCTGCCGGACCTTCTCCCGACTCGGGAGAAGGAGGACGCTTCGCCGTCGCGCTTTTCCTTTCGGGCGCGGGTTCTCGTTCCCGCGAGCCGTTTCGGCTCCGGGTCGTTGCGGGTGGTCGTGTGTTCCGTCCATCCTGTGATGGGCGGCGGGCGCCGAAGGCTTGCCCTTCGGACGTCGTGCATTCGTCAAACGGCTCGCCTTCGGCGCCCGCGCGGGTGGCTCCAACGCTTG
>CAXUCL010000069.1:7716-10217 GCA_964249395.1 uncultured Rhizobiaceae bacterium | reverse complement strand
GAGTAACCCGGCTCGCGGGCGGCGACGGCGATCGCGCCGCCCCGGTGCCGGAAGCGTTCCGAACGGCCGCTCACCCGGCTTGGTCGAGGATCGCCCGCGCCGCCGGCAGCAGCGCCAGCCTTTGCTGCGGGCGGGGGCCGATCTGCTCGATGATGTGGGCGGCGGCCACCGTGCCGAGCCGGGCGGCGTCAACCGGGGACAGACGGGCGGTGTGGCCGCGCAGTAAGCGGCGGGCTAAGTGGGCGCGGGCGCCGGTGGTGTCGAGCAACCGCGACACCGGCGTCGCGGGCACGGGCGTGCGCCGCCCGCCCTCCACCACCACGCAGCCGTGCTCGCCGCGCGTCACCAGCGCGAGGCGCTTGGCGTCCGCGCCGATCCGGCCGATGGCCTCGTCGAGGTCGACCGTCTCGTAGAGGGCGAGGACTTCCGGCTCGTTGGCGAAGACGATGTCCACCGTGCCGGAGCGCATGAGCTCCAGGAACTCGTCCCGGTAGCGGTGGACGCAGAACGAGTCCGACAGGGTCATCGCCACCTCGCGGCCGTTCGCGTGGGCGACTTGCGCCGCGAGCCGGATCGCGTCCTTGGCGCGCGGCGGATCCCAGAGGTAGCCCTCGAAGTAGGTGACGGCGGCCGACGCCACCAGCGCCGCGTCGACGTCCTCGGGGCCGAGCTCGACGCAGGCGCCGAGATAGGTCGACATCGAGCGCTCGCCGTCCGGCGTCACGAGGATCATCGAGCGGGCGGTCGGCGGGTCGCCGGCGAGCGGCGGCGTGTCGAAGCGCACCTTCTGCGCCCGGATGTCGGCGGTGAACACGGTGCCGAGCTCGTCGCGCGACACCTTGCCGATGTAGGCCCCCGTGCCGCCGAGCGAGACGACGCCGGCCACCGTGTTGCCGGCGGAACCCCCGGAGGTTTCCACCGCCGGGCCCATCGTCTCGTAGAGCGCGGTCGCGCGGGGCGCGTCGACGAGCGTCATCGACCCTTTGCGCACCGCGTGCCGGGCGAGGAACGCGTCGTCGACCTGCGCGATGATATCGACGATCGCGTTGCCGATCGTCAGGACGTCGATGTCCGTCATGCGGGGAAAGGCCTTCCGGTTCGAACCACAACGACGAGCGGCTTAGCCGGCCGGTGCCGGGAATGACAGTCTCGGACCCTCGGGACGACGAGCGCGGCGGCCTCGCGGGCGATGCATTCGGCCTCGACGCGGCCATTGATCCAAGCCTGACGCAGGATGCGGCCGAACAGCCGGCGGCAGAAGCCGGTCTTCCCCATCTGTGCGGCGACGGTGCGGTAGCGCGCCTCAATCGAAAGCGACCGCGGCGAGCCGACACAATCCGAGATAGTCCAGCGCGCGCTCGCCGACTGGCTTCGCCAGAACGGCGACCTCAAGCCGTAGCTATCCGTCCCTTCCCGTAGGATGTGATACACACTGATACGCACCGGCCTCTTGCAAGAACCGTAGGAGTGTGTATAAGTATGCCTATGAACAGCCGAGACATTCTCTCTGCATTGGCGGCCGACGGATGGTTCGAGGTGAACCGCGTCGGCAGCCACGTTCAGCTTAAGCACCCCGAAAAACCGGGTCGTGTCACCGTCCCCCACCCGAAGCGCGATCTTCCGATCGGCACACTGCGCTCGATCGAAAAGCAATCCGGGGTCAAACTGAGGTAAACCCGCATGGCCAGCTACATCGCCTTGATCCATAAGGACGCCGATAGCGACTACGGCGTCTCCTTTCCCGACCTTCCCGGTTGCGTTACCGCCGGCACCGACCTCGACGACGCCCGCGCCATGGCGGCCGAAGCGCTCGCCTTGCATCTTGCGGGCTTGGCGGAAGACGGCGAGGCCGTTCCCGCTCCATCCTCGCTCGAGGCCGTCATGACCGATCTCGAGAACCGCAATGGCGTCGCCATCCTGGTTCAAGTCCCGCCCAGGGTTCGCAAGGCCGTTCGGGTCAACGTCACTCTGCCGGAGGATGAATTGGAACGTATCGACGCCTACGCGGAGCAGGCTGGAATGACGCGATCGGGTTTGCTCGCGACGGCCGCGCGACGCATGATGGAAGCGGCTTGAGACGTTCCCAAGCCCTAGTCCCGCGCCCGCTCCGCCACCGCCGCCTTGAGGACCGGCATCTCGTTGGCGTCGAGCACGTCGCCGATCGTGATCCACTCGCGCAAGTCGCGCATGGTGTGAGCCGGCGGTTCCGCTATCCTCAGGCGCCACAACAGCATCGCGCCGGCAAGGTCCGGGGCGATGCGCTCGACCTCGCGCGAGGTCAGACTTCGGCCGTCATCCCTCGGTTCATACTTGCCACGAGCCCGGAGATGATAGGGCCGAGCCCTTCGCGTCGCACGAAGCCGACGAGCGGGTAAAGGCCGGTCCGACCCGGAGCCGGCACCGCGGCCGATGCGGCGCGGCGCTTCGACGGGCGGAGCGAAGCGGTTCGTCAGGCGGCCGCGGCCGCCTCCCGTTTCGCCGCCCAGCCGGCGAGCACCTTG
>CAXUCL010000069.1:1797-7706 GCA_964249395.1 uncultured Rhizobiaceae bacterium | reverse complement strand
AGGCGCGCACCCGCACCCCCCCGGCGGCGTAGCCCGCGTGGGTGACCGCCGCGCCGACGCCGCAGATCGCCAGCTCCCCGAGGCCCTTGGCGGCGAGCGGCGAGGCGGCCGGGTCGCGCTCGGGGAGCAGCACCACCTCCAGCCGCGGCACGTCGGCATGCACCGGCACGTGGTATTCGGCCAGGTCGTGGTTGACGATCAGGCCGGTGCGCGGATCGACGATCAGCTCCTCCGTCAGCGCCCCGCCGATGCCGAAGATCTGGCCGCCGTAGCATTGCGAGGTCGCCGTCTTCTCGTTGAGGATGCGGCCGGCGGCCGCCACCGTCAACAGCCGCCGGACGCGCGTTTCGCCGGTGACGGCGTTCACCGCCACCTCGCAGAAGTGAGCGCCGTAGCTCGCCTGGTGCGTCGCCTCGGACTGCTTGCCCGGCTTGAACGTGCCCTCGGCGACGATCGGCTCGGCGCCGACGACCTCGCCGATCAAGCGCTGCCGGTTGTTGCTGATCACGGTGCCGTCCTTCAGCGTCAGGTCGTCCGGCTCGGCGCCGAGGCGGCGGGCGAGCTCGGCGACCACCGCCTCGCAGGCGGCGAACACGGACGAGCCCGAGGAGTTGGCGCCCCAGGAGCCGCCGGAGCCCGGTCCGCGCGGCAGCGTCGAATCGCCGAGCTTCACCGCCACCTTCTCCGGTGGGAGCCCCAGCATCTCGGCCGCGATCTGCTGCAGGATCGTGTAGGTGCCGGTGCCGACGTCGGTCATGTCGGTCTCCACCAGCGCCGCGCCGTCGGGCGACAGCGTCACGCGTGCCGAGGCCTGCTGCAGCATGTTCTTGCGCGACGCCGCCGCCATGCCGACGCCGATCCACCATTCGCCCTCGCGCCGCCCCATCGGTTTCCTGGCCCCACGCTGCCAGCCGAAGCGGCGGGCGCCTTCCTCCATGCATTCCACCAGCATGCGCGAGGAGAAGGGCAGGCCGTCCTGCGGGTCCGCCGCCGGCTCGTTGACTTTCCGGAACTCGATCGGGTCCATGTCGAGCCGCTCGGCGAGCTCGTCCATCGCGGTCTCGAGCGCCAGCATGCCGACCGCCTCACCGGGCGCGCGCATCGCCGCGGCGAGCAGCACGTTCACGTCCGCCTTGCGGTGGGTGATCCGCCGGTTGTCGCCGGCGTAGAGGAACACGGTGGAGATGCCGGCCGGCTCGAAGCCCCGGTCGCCCGGCGTGTTGCCCGAGATCGTCTCGTGCGCGATTGCCGTGATGCGGCCGTTTCGCATGCAGCCGATCCGCACGCGCTGGATGGTGTCGGCGCGCCGCACCGTCGTCTGGTAGACCTGTTGGCGGGTCAGCGCGACCTTCACCGGCCGCCCGACCGCTTTCGCCGCCAGCGCCGCGAACACCGCTTCCGGCGCGATGCCAAGCTTGGAGCCGAAGCCGCCGCCGATATGGGGCGAAACGATGCGAACGTTCTTCGGCGCGATGCCGAGCGCCGTCGCCAGCTGCCGGCGGTTGACCGCGATGAGCTGGTAGGCGCCGTAGAGCGTCAGCTCGTCGCCGTTCCAGGAGGCGATCGAGGCGTGCGGCTCCATGGCGGAGGAGTTCTGGCTCGGCGTCGTGAAGGTCGCGTCGTACTGCACCTCCGCCTCAGCGAACGCCTTGTCGAAGTCGCCCTTGGTGACGTTCGACGGCATCACCGAATCGCCCGGGTCGAACGCCTCGTCCCGCACGGCGGCGAGGTCGTAGCGGCCCTCGCCCGGCTCGTAGTCGACGTCGACGAGCCGGGCCGCGTCGCGGGCGATCTCGAACGTCTCGGCCACCACCAGGCAGACCGGCTGGCCGTGGTGCCAGACGCGGCCGTCGATCGGCGCCGGCCGCTTGTCGTTCGGGTCGGCCGCGGCGCGCACGCCGCGATCGTCGGTGACGACGTGGAGGACGCCTTTGAGCGACAGCGCCCGCAGCGGGTCGACGCGCCGGATCCTGCCCGCCCCGATCGGCGTCGTGACCAGGTAACCGTGCGCGACGTTGCTCCCGTGCATCTGTTCGGCGGCGTAGGTCGCCGTGCCGGACACCTTCAGCGGCCCCTCGAACCGCGAAAGGCCGCGGCCGATCACCCCTTGGTTGTCACGGTCGAGCCGGGTTTCCCCGACCGGCTTGTCCATGCGGATCGTGTGCGTCAGGCTCATGCCGCTTCTCCTCGCGCATCGTTCAAGCCGGTCGCCTCGGCCAGCACGGCCGGCAGCGTGCGCCGCAGCAGCTCGATCTTGAACGTGTTGTCGCCCTGGCCGCGTGCGTCCTTCAAAAGGATCTCGGTGGCCTTGGCGAACAAGGCGGGCGAGGGCGTCTCGTCGATCAGCGTCTGCTCCACCGCCTCGTCGCGCCAGGGAACGTGCGCGACGCCCCCGAAGGCGAGTCGCGCGGCGCGGATGCGGCCGTTCTCCACCCGCACCACCGCCGCGACCGACACGAGCGCGAAGGCGTAGGACGCGCGGTCGCGGACCTTCCGGTAGATCTGCCGGCCGCCGAGCGGGGCGGGAAGCCGCAAGGCCGTGATCAGTTCGCCGGCTTCGAGGTTGGTCTCGATCTCGGGCGTGTTCCCCGGCAGGCGGTGGAGGTCGCCGAGGTCGAGGCGGCGCGTCGAGCCGTCGGCCTTGATCGTCTCGACGCTCGCGCCCAGCGCCCGCATCGCCACCGCCATGTCGGACGGGTGCGTCGCGATGCAATGCTGGCTCGCGCCGAGGATCGCGTGGATGCGGTTGAAGCCGCCGATCGCGTCGCAGCCCGCGCCGGGCTGGCGCTTGTTGCAGCGGGCGGACGCTTCGGTGAAATAGTTGCAGCGGGTGCGCTGCAGGAGGTTGCCGGCGGCCGTCGCCTTGTTACGCAGCTGCCCTGAGGCACCGGCGAGCAGCGCGCGGGCGAGCACCGCGTAGTCGCGGCGGACGCGGTGGTCGGCGGCGAGGTCGCTGTTGGTGACGAGCGCGCCGATCCTCAGACCGTCGTTGTCCGCCTCGATCTCCTTCAGCGGCAGCCGCGTGATGTCGACCAGCCGCTCCGGCACCTCCACCTGCAGCTTCATGAGGTCGAGGAGGTTGGGGCCGCCGGCGATGAAGCGCGCTTGCGCGCCGCTCGCGGCGAGCGCCGCCCCGGCGGGGTCGGCGGCGCGGACGTAGTCGAAGCGCCTCATGCCGCCCGCCTCGTCGCCGCCACGTCGGCGTCGAGCGCGGGCGCCGCGTCCTGGATCGCCGCGACGATGTTCGGATAGGCCGAGCAGCGGCACAGGTTGCCGCTCATCCGCTCCACCACCTCCGCGTGAGTAAGCGTCGGCGCGGCCTCCAGGTCGGCGGACGCCTGGCTCGCCCAGCCGTCGGCGACCTCGCCGAGCATGCCGACGGCGGAAACGATCTGGCCCGGCGTACAGTAGCCGCACTGGTAGCCGTCGTGTTCGAGGAAGGCGCGCTGCATCGGGTGCAGGTCGCCGGGTCGGCCGAGGCCCTCGATCGTCAGGATCGCGTCGTCCTCGTGCATCACCGCGAGGCTGAGGCAGGCGTTGATGCGGCGCCCGTTCACCAGCACCGTGCAGGCGCCGCACTGGCCGTGGTCGCAGCCCTTCTTGGTGCCGGCGAGGCCGAGATGCTCGCGCAGCGCGTCGAGCAGCGTAGTGCGGATGTCGAGGTCGAGCTCGTGGGTCTCGCCGTTGACGTTCAATCGGGTCAAAAACCGCGCTCCTTCGTTCTCGCCACCTGGAATCGTTCCAGACCACAGAACGCGGCAAGCGCCGGATGGTTGTGCGGCGGACCGTTCGGCGCGACCGGAGGCCGCGTGCGGCCGCGCTTCTCGCCGAGCCGGGAGCGGACGGCGCCGGTCAGGGCTTGGCGTTCTTCAGCACGTCGTTGATCCGCGACTGCCAGCCTTTGCCGGTCGCCTTGAACTTGGCGACGACGTCCGGGTCGAGGCGCAGCGACACCGCCTGCTTCGGTTGCGCGACGGGCGGCCGGCCGCGGCCGCGCCGGATGCTTTCCGCGAGTTCGGGAAACACCTCGGCGAAGGGCCTGGCCGACGCGAAGTCCGCTTCCGTCCATTCCGGGTTGTCGGGATCCCGGCGGATGCCTTCCTGGATGCGCGCTTCGTCCGCGTCCGTCAGGGGGGCAAGCTTGCGGGCGGTCATAGGAGCCTCCTTTCTTTCCGGCTCGCTCGGCGCATGGAGACGACGGACACGGCCTCTGCGCCGAGCGGAACGAACACGACGGACAGGATCGTGTCGCGGAACGGGCCGATCGCCATGGCGCGGCCGTGCTTGGCAGCCGCGATGGTGGAGCCGACAAAGAAGTCGAACGTCAGGTCGGCGAAGTCGAGACCCTCGTGGTTGTCGATGTTCTGGAGCCGCTTCGGCTCGTCCCAGACGATCCTCACACGATCATCCGTATCACGAACAACACGGACAGCCTCCGAAAATCTCGCCGCGCGGGCCGCGCTTCGATTGCGGCCGGCGCCCTCAGAACTCGATCCCCTTCTGCGCCTTCACGCCGGCGCGGAACGGGTGCTTCACCGCTTCCATCTCCGTCACGAGATCGGCGAGGTCGATCAGTTCCGGCTTCGCGTTCCGGCCCGTCACCACGACGTGCTTGCGCGGCGGGCGGGCCGCCAGGACCTCCAGCACCTCCGGGAGGGGCAGGTAGTCGTAGCGCAGGACGATGTTCAGCTCGTCGAGCAGCACGAGGTCGTGCCGGTCGTCCATGATCAGCGCCACCGCCCGGTCCCAGGCGGCGCGCGCCGCCTCGATGTCGCGCCGCCGGTCCTGCGTTTCCCAGGTGAAGCCGTCGCCCATCGCGGTGATCGTCGCCTGATCGCCGAACCGTTGGAGCGCCGCGCGCTCGCCGGTCTCCCACCGGCCCTTGACGAACTGCACGATGCCGACGCGCATTCCGTTGCCGAGCGCCCGGAACACCAAGCCGAAGGCGGCCGTCGACTTGCCCTTGCCCTTGCCGGTGTGGACGATGAGCAGGCCCTTCTCCACCGTCTTCGTCGCCAGGATCTTGTCGCGCGCCGCCTTCTTCTTGCGCATCTTCTCGGCATGGCGCGCGTCGAGCTCGGCCTCGCTCATCGCGGCCACTAGCGGCGATTTCTCGCTCATTCGTTTCCCTCCTCGAGCGCCGCCGCCGAGTTCGAGCGCGGCCGCCACAGGGCGCGCCGCACCGCCTCGGCGAACCGCTCGCGCATCTCGGCGAGCGCCGCCGGGTTCGCCTCGCGCAGGAAGGCGGCCACCGCCTCGTCACTTAAGTAGGCGCGGTGGACGGCCTCCCAATGGTGATCGGTCACCGCGCCCGTCGTCGCGGCGAAGCCGAACAGGTAGTCGACGGTGGCCGCCAGCTCGAAGGCGCCCTTGTAGCCGTGCCGCATGGCGCCCGCGATCCACTTCGGGTTGGCGGCGCGCGCCCGCACCACGCGGCCGACCTCCTCGGCGAGCGTCCGGACCACCGGGCGCTCGGGGCGCGAATGGTCGTTGTGGTAGGTCGCCGGCCGCCGGCCGGACAGATGCTCGGCCGCCGCCGTCATCCCGCCCTCGAACTGGTAGTAGTCGTCGGAATCGAGGAGGTCGTGCTCGCGGTTGTCCTGGTTCTGCACCACCGCATCGACGAGCCGGAGCCGCCGCTCGAAGCCCGCGCGGTCCGCCACCCCTTCCGCGTCCGCGCCGTAGGCGTAGGCCCCCCAGACGAGGTAGCTGTTTGCCAGATCGGCCCGGTCCTCCCAGCCGCCCGCGTCGATCAGCGCCTGCAGTCCGGCGCCGTAGGAGCCCGGCTTCGAGCCGAAGACGCGAAAGCCGGCGCGGCGGGCGGCCTCGCGCGCGTCCAGGCCGGCCGCGAGGAGCGCCGCGGCTTCCGCCTTCGTCCGCGCCCCGGCCGGGTTGTAGGCCGCGGCCTC
>CAXUCL010000069.1:0-1787 GCA_964249395.1 uncultured Rhizobiaceae bacterium | reverse complement strand
GGGGGGGGGGGGGGGGGGGGGGGGGGGGGGGCCGGGCCCCCCCCCCCCCCCCCCCCCCACGCCCGGTCGAACAGCGCGATCTGGTCCGGGAAGGCGTCGCGGAAGAAGCCGGACACGCGCAAGGTCACGTCGACGCGCGGCCGCCCGAGGGACCCAAGCGGGATCGTCTCGAAGCCGGACACGCGGCGCGAGCCGCTGTCCCAGACCGGTTTCACGCCGATCAGCGCCAAAGCTTGCGCGACGTCGTCGCCGCCGGTGCGCATGTTCGCCGTGCCCCAGGCGGTGAGGCCGACGGCGCGCAAGGGTTCGCCGTGGTCCTGCGCGTGGCGCAGGCACAGGAGCTCGGCGGACTTGCGCCCCAGCGCCCAGGCCGTTTCGGTCGGCACCGAGCGCGTGTCGACGGAGAAGAAGTTGCGGCCCGTCGGTAGGACGTCCGGCCGGCCGCGCGTCGGTGCGCCGGACGGGCGGGGGGCCAGGAAGCGGCGGTCGAGGGCGGCGAGCAGCCCGGCGATCTCGGCCGGGCCGGAGCGCTCGACGGCGGGGCGAAGCCGCGCGGCGATCTCGTGCAGCACGGCGCGGGTGGCCGTCCAGGTCTCGTTTGGCTCGATCCGGCCGGCGACCAGCGCCGACGCCAAGAGCTCGACCCGCTCCACCGCGTCGCCGGCGGTACGCCACGGGCCGTCGGCGATCGTGAGAAGGTTTGCCGGCTTATGTCCTGTCCAAGGGGCGGCCATCGCGCAGTCGAGCGGGTCGAACCCAAGCTGCAAGTCGACCGCGATCGCCCGCTGCAAGGACGCGTCGCCCGGCGAGAAGCCGCGCGGCACCCGCGCCAGCGCCACGACGAGGTCGGTGAGGAGTTGTCCGTTTGGCGCCTGGCCGAAGACGTGCAGCCCGTCGCGGATCTGCATTTCCTTCAGCTCGCACAGATAGCTGTCGAGCTTCCCGAAGCCGGCATCGTCGCTCTCGCCGGCCACCAGCCCGGCGTCCTGGTCGAGGCCGGCGTCGGTGGCCAAATCCATGATGCGCTTGCGCAGCACGCGCGCCCGGCGCGGGTCGCCCGCTTCGGCCTCGTAGTATTCGTCGACCATCGCCTCGAGCTCGCGGGTCGGTCCGTAGCTTTCCGCCCGGGTCAGCGGCGGCGTCAGGTGATCGACCACCACGGCGGCCGTCCGGCGCTTGGCCTGCGTGCCTTCGCCCGGATCGTTGACGATGAACGGGTAGACGTTCGGCAGGGCCCCGAGGATCGCCTCCGGAAAGCACGCGGCCGACAGCGCCAGCGCCTTGCCGGGCAGCCATTCGAGGTTGCCGTGCTTGCCCATGTGGACCACGGCGTGCGCGTCGAAGCTGGTTCGCAGCCAGCCGTAGAAGGCGAGATAGTTGTGCGGCGGCGCGAGGTCGGGCGCGTGGTAGGTCGCGGCCGGGTCGACGTTGTAGCCGCGCGCCGGCTGGATCGCCACCGCGACGTTGCGGAAGTGCGCCACCGGCAGCGCGAAGCCGCGGCCGGTCACGAAGAAGGGATCGGCCTCCGGCGCGCCCCAGCGCTCGGTGACGGCGCGACGCACCGCGTCGGGCAAGGCGGCGAAGAACCGATCGTAGCGGTTCGCCGGCAGCCATTCCCGCACCGCGCGCCCATCGATCCCGGCATTGGTCGGACCTTCGAGGAGGTGTTTCACCAGCGCGTCGCCGCTGTCCGGCACGGTTCCGACGTCGTAGCCGGCACCGCGCATCGCCCGCAGCGCCTCGACGGTGCCGGCCGGCCTGTCGAGCCCGACGCCGTTGGCGCGGCG
>CAXUCL010000068.1:0-10219 GCA_964249395.1 uncultured Rhizobiaceae bacterium | reverse complement strand
GGTCGGGCGGCGCGGCGGCGCCGGGGGACGCGGCCGCGCGCTCCAGTGGCGGCTACTCGCGGCCGGGCGGGTCGACCCGCACGCCGTCCTTCGGCTGGAGCGGATATGGCGGCGGTTCGGGCGGCTATCGGACTCCGTCGACCCGCAACAGCGGCGGTTACAGCCGGCCGTCGCCGTCGTTCGATCGCCCGCGTTACGTCCCGCCGTCGTCGGCCGGCGACCGCAGCTTCTCGCAGGAGCGGTCCGGCAGCGCCTTCGACACCTTCCGCCGGCAGCAGACGCAAGAGCAGCCCCGCTACGCGCCCGAGCCGCCCTATGCGCCGCGTCCGTCCCAACCCTACGACCGTCGCCCATCGACGCAATCGCCCTACGCGCCGGGCGGCGGTTGGGGCGGCGGCGGCGGTCGCGGCGGCTGGTACGGCGATCGCGGCTGGTCACCGCCGCCCTACAACGTCGGCAACCGCAACTTCGGCGTTTGGGACGGCCTGTTCCTGTGGGCGCTCCTCAGCAACCTCAACCGTCCGGGCGCGGGCGACTGGTTTCACGACAACCAGAACGATCCGGGCTACCGCGAATGGCGCCGCGAGGCCGAGCGGCAGGCGCAGGACAATGCCGACCTGAAACGACGGCTCGATGAACTCGACCGGCAACTGAAGGAGCGCGAAGGCCGGCCCCGCGCGCCGGGCACCTTGCCGGCCGAGGTCCCGCCAAACGTCGCCGAAGCCCAGCCGACGCGCACGCCCGACGTCGGGAGCGGCGGCGGGACCGGCCTCGCGCTTCCGTTCCTGGCGATCGGCATCGGCGGCGCGGCGTTTCTCTTGTGGCGCCGCGGTTCGGCGAGCCGCCGTTCAACCGTGTCGTCGCCCGTTGCGACAGCCGGCGGCATCGTCCGCCATCGGATGTCCGGCGAGGACTACAAGCCGTCGCGGTTCCGGGTCGGCATGACCGTCACGTTGGACCCGACGCCTTTCATCCTCGCCGGGTCCGCGCTCAAGCTGCAGCAGCCGGAAGGAGGCGTCGGCGGTCGATCGAGCGTCGAAGCCGTCGGTCGCGTCGCATCCGGAAAGACGGATCTCGTGCGTCTCTACCTTCCGGACGGCCGCAGCCTCGTGCAAGTCCACCTCGACGCTGCCGGCGATCCGGACGAATGTCGCCTGTTCGGCACGATCGACGAGGTGACGCCGTCCGACGCCTCGGAGTGGGGGGCATGGCTGGACGAGAACGAAGGCATGATCGGCTGGCCGGACTTCCAGACCAAGGACGGCAAGACCTACGACCGCGTCTGGAACCCCGGCGAGGAACGGGTCGCCCCCCGCTCGTTCGAGGAAACGATCGAGAGCGCGTCCGGCTCGCGCACGGTTCGCAGCGAGGTCATGCTCTACGCCGCCAGCAGCGGGGTCGCCGAGCCCGGTCCCGCCACGGAATACATCATGGTCTCGGCGCTGGACGACGGCGGCCGCGCCCGGGTCGAGGTCTGCTCCGGCATCGACATCAGTCCTGCCATCCTCCAACTCGCATAAGGCGCCTCATGGACAGCATCCTTCCGGCCCTGCAGCAGGGCCTGCCGGTCCTGGTCGGCCAGTTCGCCGCGACCTTGGTTCTGCTCGGGATCGGCATCGCCTGCTACACCGCGATCACGCCGTTCCGCGAGTTCCGCTTGGTCCGGGAGGGGAACGTCGCGGCCGGCGTCACGGTGGCCGGCACGCTGGTGGCGCTGGCGATCCCGCTCGGCGAGACCCTCGCATCGAGCACCGTCGTCTTGGACATCGTCGTCTGGGGGCTGGTGGCGCTCGCTATCCAGATCCTCACCTTCGTCGTCGCGGTCCGGCTGATCCCCGGCCTGCGCGCGATGATCGAGGCCGGCAACGTCGCGGCCGCGCTGGTGCTGGTCGGCGTGCAAGTCGCCGTCGCTCTCATCAACGCCGGCGCGATGGCCGGCTGATCCCGAACCGAACGAGGAAACCGTCATGCTTTCATTCATCCGCAACATGGTCGGCGTGAAGCGCGACCAGGCCCTGAACGGAGCCGTCGAGGCGATCGTGCGCTGGGACCCGAAGTCGGCGACCGAAGCCGAGCTTCGCACCATGGAGGAGCATCTCGACGTGCTCGGCCGGCAGGTCGCCGAAGCCCGCGTCGCCTTCAACAAGGAGAAGCGCGAGGCGGACGCGATCCAGACGCTGTCGCAGCAGCGCATGGCGGCGGCGGAAACGCTGCAGCAGCGCATGGACGGCGAGACCGATGCGGCCAGGAAGGGCGAACTGGAGCGCAGCCTGTCGACGCTCGTGGGAATGTTGGAGGAGATGGCGCCCGAGATCGGGCGCGAGCAGCAGGACGCCGCGGAGGCCGCCGACTTCCTGCATTCCCTGGAGGAGACCTACAGCCAGGCCGGGCAGAAGCTCAAGGGCGCGCGCGATGCGCTGGTGCAAGCGCAGCGCGACATGGGCCGAGCCGAGCAGCAGCGCGAGAACGCCGAGCGCCGCGCCGAAGCGGCGCGTCAGGCCGCCGGCCTGTCGGGCGCGACGAGCGGCCTGGCGGTTGCGCTGAAGGCGATGCAGGACAACGCGGCGCGCGACCTGGCGATGGCCGAGTCCGCCAACGCCAAGGCCAAGCTGCTGGCGCCGACGAGGCCCGAGCGGGACGACCCGAACATCATGGCCGCGTTGGACGAGGCGCAGGGCAAGCGCGCCGCGCCGGCCACCCTCGACGATCGCCTCGCCGCGCTGCGGCAAAAGCAGATCGCGGGTCCTGCCAAACGGATCGGATCATCGTGACCGCTCCCGTGAACGCGTTCCCGAACGCCGCTGCCGACCCGCACCCTGGCGACGCGGCGGTCGCGGAAACGGGTTCGGCACCGTTCCGGAGGCGATCGCCGGCTCGATACAGGCGCCAGGGCGTCGCGTCGGACACCGTCGTCGGCGTGGAAACGCCGCCCCGTCATGGTCCCGAAGACGGCTGCCGGCAGGCGCTTCACCGCGTCGGCGCCGGCTCCGGCGCTTGGCCGGCGGCCGGCTTGCCGCGCCACTTGGCGACGCGCATGTCGATCCAGCGGATCGCGACGTAGAACACCGGCGTCAGGAACAGGCCGAAGATCGTCACGCCGATCATGCCGGCGAAGACGGCCGTGCCGAGCGCCTGACGCATCTCCGCGCCGGGGCCGGTGGCGATCACCAGCGGCACGACGCCGAGGATGAAGGCGAGGGCCGTCATCAGGATCGGCCTGAGGCGCAGGCGACAGGCCTCCACCACCGCGTCCACCGGGTTCATGCCGTCGCGCACCTCGGCTTCGCGCGCGAACTCCACGATCAGGATGGCGTTCTTGGCCGCGAGGCCGACCAGCACGACGAGGCCGATCTGCGTCAGGACGTTGTTGTCGAAGCCGCGGATCACGACGCCGACGAAAGCCGACAGCACCGCCATCGGCACGATCAGGACGATCGCGAGCGGCAGGCTCCAGCTCTCGTACTGAGCGGCCAACACCAGGAATACGCAGAGCACCGCGAGCGCGAACACGAACAAAGCGGTGTTGCCGGTCTCCCGTTCCTGGAAGGCGAGCTCGGTCCACTGGAAGGTCGACCCCTGCGGCAGGGTGGAGCGGGCGAGGGTCTCCATCTCGTCGAGGGCCTCGCCGGACGAGACGCCGGCGCCCGGGTTCCCCTGCAGCGGCACGGAGGTGTACATGTTGTAGCGTTGCTGGAGGTTCGGGCCGGACACGGTCTCGACCGACATGAGGGTTCCCATCGGCACGAGCGCGCCGTTCGACGAACGCACGCGCAGCTGCTCGACGTCGCGCGCGTCCATGCGGAAGCGTTGGTCGGCCTGCGCCCGCACCTGGTAGATGCGCCCGAACGCGTTGAAGTCGTTGATGTAGGCGGTGCCCAGGTTCTGCTGGAGCGTCGCGAAGATGCTCTCGATCGGGACGTTCAGGATTTCCGCCTTGCGCCGGTCGATGTTGAGGAACAGCTGCGGCGAGGATGCGGTGAAGGTGGTGAACACGCCGGCGAGCCGGTTGTTGCCCGCCGCCTTGCCCATCATCTCGCGGCTGGCGGCGAGGACGCGTTCGACCTCCGGCCCGATGCGCTCCTGGACCTGCATCTTGAAGCCGCCGGAATTGCCGATGCCGCGCACCGGCGGCGGCGGGATGGCGATGATGAACGCCTCCTGCACCGCCTGGAACCGCTGCGTGAGGTCCGCGAGGATCTTGGCCGACGACTCGCCCGCCTCCACGCGCTCCTCGAAGGGCTTCAGGGTCACGAACACCGCGGCGGAGTTCGAGGAGTTGGTGAAGGTCGCGCCGGAGAAACCGGCGAAGGCGACGGTGGAGGCGACGCCGGGCGTGTCGAGGGCGATTTCGGAAATCCGCTTCGTCACCGCGTCCGAGCGGGACAGCGAGGCACCGTCCGGCAGCTGCGCGGCGACGATGAGGTAGCCCTGGTCGAGCGTCGGGATGAAGCCTGCCGGCACGGCGCGCCCGATCAAGACGGTGCCGACGAGGAGACCCGCGTAAAGGGGCAGCATGATCAGCTTGCGGTTGACGACGCGGCGGACCCCGCCGGCATAGGCCGACGCCGTCCGGTCGAAGCCGCGGTTGAAGCCGTTCGCCGCGCGTTGGAAGACGTTGGGCTTCCGGCCGCCTTCCCCGTGCTTCTCGTGCGGCTTCAGCAGCAGCGCGCCCAGCGCCGGCGACAGCGTCAGCGACACGAAGGCCGAGATCGCGGTCGAGATCGCGATGGTGAGGGCGAACTGCCGGTAGAACTGGCCGGAGATGCCCGGAATGAAGGCGGTCGGCACGAACACCGCGCCGAGCACGAGGGCGATGGCGATCACCGCCGTCCCGACCTCGTCCATGGTCGTGTGCGCCGCGTCGCGCGGGGACAGCCCGAGCGCGATGTTGCGCTCGATGTTCTCCACCACGACGATCGCGTCGTCGACGACGATGCCGATGGCGAGAACGAAACCGAACAGGGTCAACGTGTTCAAGGAGAAGCCGAGCGCCGCCATCATCGCGCAGGTGCCGATGAGCGAGATGGGAATGGCGATGATCGGGATCAGCGCCGTGCGCCAGCTCTGGAGGAAGACGATCACCACCAGCACCACGAGCGCCACCGCCTCGAGCAGCGTCTCGTAGACGGCATCGACGGAAGCGGCGATGAACTCCGTCGGGTTGTAGACGATCCGATACTCGATGCCGGGCGGGAAGGCGCCCTTCAGCTCCTCCATCTTCGCGATGATGTCCTCGGACGCCTGCAGCGCGTTGGTGCCGGGCCGCTGGAAGATCGCCAGCGCCACGGCCTGCTCGTTGCTGAGATAGGAGTTGGTGACGTAGTCCTGCGCGCCGAGCTCGACGCGGGCGACGTCGCGCAACCGCACCATCCGGCCGTCCGGCGTCGTGCGCACGATGACGTTGCGGAACTCCTGGACGTCGGTGAACCGTCCCTGCGTGTTGACGGACAGCTGGAAGGCGACCCCCGCGGGAGCCGGTTCCTGGCCGAGCGAGCCACTGGAGACTTGCACGTTCTGCGCCTGGACGGCCGAAACGACGTCGGTGGAGGACAGGCCGAAGGTCGTCAGCTTGTCGGGGTCGAGCCAGACGCGCATCGAGTAGAGTCGTTCGCCGAAGATCGTCAGATCGCCGACGCCGTCGAGCCGCAGCAGCTCGTCGCGCACGTTGTTGCGGGCGTAGTTCGAGATGTAGAGCTGGTCGTAGGTGCGGTCGGGCGAGATCATGTGCACGACCATCATCAGGTCGGGCGAGGATTTCAGCGTCGTGACGCCGAGGCGGCGGACTTCCTCGGGCAGACGCGGCTCGGCGATGGCGACGCGGTTCTGCACCAGCACCTGCGCCTGGTCGAGGTCGGTGCCGAGGCGGAAGGTGATCGTCAGCTGCATCGAGCCGTCGCCCGACGAGTAGGACGACATGTACAGCATGTTCTCGACGCCGTTGATCTGCTCCTCGAGCGGCGTGGCGACGGTGGCGGCGACCGTTTCGGCGTTGGCGCCGGGATAGGAGGCGCGCACCACCACGGTCGGGGGCGCGACCTCCGGATACTGCGCCACCGGCAGGCCGAGATAGGCGATGGCGCCGACGAGGGTGATCAGGATCGACAGCACCGCCGCGAAGATCGGACGGTCGATGAAGAAGTGGGCGAAGCGCATCGGACGGTTCCCTGGAGCGGAGGTGCGGGCGGGCGCTCCTCCTTACGAGGGCGCTTCCGGCTCCGGCGTCCCGTTCCCGTCCGCCACCGGCGGCAGGGTTACCGGCTCGGGCGCGACCTTGATCCCCGGCCTTACCCGCACCAAGCCGTTGACGACGATCGTGTCCTCGCCCTTCAGTCCCTCGCGGATGACGCGGTAGCCGTCGATCCGCGGCCCGAGCCGGACGGGCTGCATCTTCACCGAGTTGTCGGGGTTGACGACGTAGACGATGCGACGGTCCTGGTCCGCCGACACGGCCTCGTCGGGAATGAGGACGCCGTCGTAGGACGCGGAGCCGAGAACGGCGACGCGCCCGAACAGGCCGGGCAGCAGCCGGCCGTCCGGGTTCGGCAGGACGGCGCGGGCGCGCATTGTACCGCTCGCCTGGTCGAGCCGGTTCTCGGTGAAGTCGAGATAGCCGGGATGCACGGGGCGCGGCTCGTTGCCGATCGCGACCTTGACCTCGTTGCGGCTGCCGCCGGCCGGGGTGTTGAGGCCGCCGGCGGACAGCTGCTGGTAGGCGAGGTAGGTGCGCTCGTCGACGTCGAAGTAGAAGTTGATCGGATCCACCGAAACGATGTTCGTCAGCACCGTGTCGTTGGCGGACACGAGGTTGCCGAGCGACACCTGGCGGCGCGACATGCGCCCGGCGATCGGCGCGCGGATCTCGGTGTAGCGCATGTCGAGCTCGGCCCGCTGCAGGGCGGCCTGCGCGGCGTTGGAGTCGGCCTGCGCGGTGAGGAAGTTCTGTTGGCGCGTGTCGACCGACTGCGTGGCGATGGAGCCGCTGCGCAGGAGCGCCGTCGCCCGCTCGAGGTCGCCTTGCGCGAACTCCAGCCGCGCGCGGGTCGACTCCACCGCCGCGCGCGCCTCGTCCAGCGCCGTTCGGTAGGGCGCCTGATCGATCGTCATCAGAAGGTCGCCCGCTTTCACCAGCGCGCCGTCCGCGAAGCTGATCGCGGCGACGTAGCCCGACACGCGGGCGCGGATGTCGACCTGGTCCACCGCCTCGAAGCGGCCGATGAACTCGTCGTCCTCGACGATCGGCTTGACCACGGGCCTGGCGACCGTGACGGCCGGCGGCGGCGCTTCCTGGGCGATCGCCGCGAAGGGCAGGAAACCGACGATGGTGCCGGTGAGAAGCGCGCTACGCATTTGTGCTCCGTTCGAGTGCCCAGGCGATCCAGCCGCGCGCGCACGCGGGCGAGCGGCGCGGGCGACAAAGCGCCCGAACCTTGTAGGCGCCCAAATGTCCTCGGGCGCCGGGGCATCAAGGCCGGAGCCGGTCCGAACGGCGCGGAAAGCCGCGCCACCGCGTGTTTGCCGCCGGCCACGCACCGGCGCCGAGCACGCTCCGCGTCGCGCATCGCGCGAAGGCGCCTATGAGCGCGCGGGGCCGATCCGTTTGCGAGCGCCGCCCCGACCTTCCGCAGCACGGTCGCGGCGAGCGCGACGGTCATGACGAGATCGTGACCGCGCCGGCGCGCCTCGGACGGGTTCGCGGCTCCGCTTTCCGCCCTCAGCCGCCCCGGAACGACGACGAACCGGGTTCCGACGCGGCCTCGACGATCGCCGCGACCCGTTCCTGATCGATCGGCGTCGCGGGCGTATGAACCACGAGGCTGAGGTCCGGACGACCGTCGACCGCGAAGGACGCGTATCCGAGCTCGATCACGCCGGCGCCGGGACGGTCGATGCGCTTGACGCCTTCGCCGTGCCGCCGGACGTCGTGGTCGCGCCAGATCGCCGCGAAGTCCGGGCTGACCTCGATCAGCTCGTCCACCAGGGCCTCGATGCTGCGGGACGCGCCGGCCCGCGCCGCTTCCGATCGAAACACCGCGACGGCGAAGCGGGCGTAGTCGGCCCAGTTAACCATCGCGCTCCGGACGCTTCGATCGCAGAACAGCATGCGCAGGACGTTGCGCCGCTCGAACGGCATCGCCGCGTAGTCTGCCAGCACCGCTTTCGCGGCGCGGTTCCATCCGACGATCTGCCATGCGGCCGTTTTCACGATCGCCGGGCTGAACGGCAAGGCGTCGAGCACGCGCTGCAGCTGCGGCGTGACCTGCTCGCATGGCTGGTACTCGACCTTCGGCGGGCGATGCTGCGCCAGCAGGAACAGGTGCTCGCGTTCGGCGGCCGTGAGAAGCAGCGCGCCGGACAGCCGGTCGAGCACGTCCGCGGAGGGCGAGCCGCCGCGGCCCTGCTCGAGCCACGTGTACCACGTGGCGCTGACGTTGGCGCGCTGCGCGACCTCCTCGCGCCTGAGGCCCGGCGTCCGTCTTCGCTCCGACGGCAGGCCGAAGGCCGCAGGGTCGAGCCTCGCGCGACACCCCTTGAGATACGTTCCGAACATGGTCTCGTCGGTGTTCCGCATGGCCAGCCTGTTAGCCCCGCTACCAGTAGGACGCCACTACTTTACTGGAAACGTTCCAGAGTAAATGTGGTGATCCTCTATCGCGTCGTCTTCAGGTTCGCATCCGAAGACCGGTCCGAAGTATTCTGACGAAGGTGTGATCGCATGTCGGATGATCATGGCTCCCATCGCCGCGGTCTCAGCCGCCGCAGTTTCCTGTCGACCGGCGCCGCGGCCCCCGTGGCGGCCGCGGTGCTCGGCGCGGCGCCTGTTGCACGGGCGCAGCCGGCCGACCAGGCGAGCGGTTCGGTCCCGATGACGCTTCGGGTCAACGGCCAGCCGCGATCGTTCAGGGCCGACGTCCGCACGACGCTCCTCGACGCGCTGCGTGAGCAGATCGGGCTCACCGGCACCAAGAAGGGCTGCGACCACGGCCAATGCGGCGCCTGCACGGTGCACGTGGACGGCCGTCGCGTGCTCGGATGCCTGATGCTGGCAGCGAGCGCACAGGGCCGGGAGGTCGCCACCATTGAGGGTCTGACGGCGCCCGACGGCGCGCTGCACCCGATGCAGCAAGCCTTCATCGACCACGACGCCTTCCAATGCGGCTACTGCACGCCCGGCCAGATCATGTCGGCGGTGGCCTGCGTCGCCGAGGGCCACGCCGAAACCGCCGACGACATCCGCGAATACGTGAGCGGCAACCTGTGCCGCTGCGCCGCCTACCCGAACATCGTCGCCGCGGTCGAGCAGGCCGTGCCCCAGATGCGGGGGGCCTGAGCCATGCGTCCCTTCGCTTACCGGAGCGCTTCCGACGCACCCGCCGCGATCCTCGCCGCCGGCTCCCTGCCCGGCGCCTCCGACGGGCGCGCCGACGGCGCGGCCGCCTTTCTCGCCGGCGGCACCACGCTGCTCGACCTGATGAAGCTCGACGTGATGCGGCCCGAAGCGCTGGTTGACATCAATCCCCTCCAGGCGGCGCACGGGGCGATCGAGGTCACGTCCGCGGGCCTGCGCATCGGAGCGCTCGCCCGCATGGCCGACGTCGCCGACGACGCGCGCGTCCGGCGCGACTACCCCGTGGTCGCCGAAAGCCTGCAACTCGCCGCGAGCCCGCAGCTGCGCAACATGGCGACGGTCGCCGGCAACGTCCTGCAGCGCACCCGCTGCTCCTACTTCCGCGACGCGAGCTATGCCGAGTGCAACAAGCGGGCGCCGGGCTCGGGCTGCGCGGCGCTCGGCGGCATCAACCGGATCCACGCGGTGCTCGGCGTCACCGACAAGTGCATCGCCAGCTATCCCGGCGACTTCGCGCAGGCGTTGATCGCGCTCGACGGGCAGGTGGAGGTCGCGGGCCCCGACGGGAGGCGCATCATCCCGTTCAACCGGCTGCACCTGCCGTCCGCCGAGACGCCGGACGTCGAGACGACCTTGAAGCCCGGCGAGCTGATCCTGGCGCTCGCCATCCCGGCCGGCCCGCACACCCGCCGCTCGACCTACGTCAAGGTGCGCGACCGCCAGTCCTACGCCTTCGCCATCGCGTCCGCCGCGGTGGCGCTGGACATGGACGGCGCCACGGTGCGCGAGGCCCGCATCGGCCTCGGCGGCATCCATTACGCGCCGTATCGCGCCGTCGCCGCCGAAGCGCGCCTGCGCGGCCGGCCCCTCGAC
>CAXUCL010000067.1:0-10624 GCA_964249395.1 uncultured Rhizobiaceae bacterium | reverse complement strand
GTTCTGTCCGCTCTGCGTTCCGCCGCCCGTTCCTCCGAGCGGAGGCAACTGCATCGACCCCGGCTGCTGCGGCGTTTGCGGCGCGGTCTGCACCGCGGGCGGGGGCGGCGGGTCACCCTTGTAGCGCATCACCATCTGCGGGAAGGCGATAGTGAGCGCCACCATCACGAGCTGGATGCCGACGAAGGGGATCGCGCCCTTGTAGATCTCGCCGGTGGTCACGCCCTCCGTCAATCGCCCCGTCACCTTGTCCTTGTAGCGGCCGCGCGGCGCCACCGAGCGCAGGTAGAACAGGGCGAAGCCGAAGGGCGGATGCATGAAGCTCGTCTGCATGTTGAGGCCGAGCAGCACGCCGAACCAGATGAGATCGATGCCGAGCTTGTCGGCGATGGGTCCCAGCAGCGGCACGATGATGAAGGCGAGCTCGAAGAAGTCGAGAAAGAAGGCGAGCAGGAAGACGAGGATGTTGACGACGATCAGGAAACCGAGCTCGCCGCCCGGAACCGCCGTCAGCAGCTCCTCCACCCAGACGTGGCCGTTGACGCCATAGAAGGTCAGCGAAAACACCCGCGCGCCGATCAGGATGAAGATCACGAAGGCCGAGAGCTTGGCCGTCGATTCCATCGCCTGCACAAGCAGCGACAGGGAGAGCTTGCGCTTGGCGAGTGCCAGCGCAAGCGCGCCGACCGCGCCCATGGCGCCGCCTTCCGTGGGCGTCGCGATGCCGAGGAAGATCGTGCCGAGCACGAGGAAAATCAGCGCCAGCGGCGGGATCATCACGATCACCACCTGTTGCGCCAGGTAGCTGACGAGGTTCAACTTGAAGGCGCCGTTGGCGACGGCGACGAGGTAGACGAAGATCGTCGCGACCGTCGCCGCCCAGATCGAGCCGCCGACGTCGACCAGCGTCTCGAAGTAGAGGTCGGCGACGAAGGCCACCGCGACGCCGGAGGTCAGCAGCGCGAACAGCGATGTCGCGCCCTTGCCGAGCGTGCGCGCTTCCAGCGGCAGCGCCGGGGCGGCGTTCGGGAAGATCATCGTCATCACGAACACGTAGGCGACGTAGAGCCCTGTCAGGACGAGGCCCGGCACGATGGCGCCGGCGTACATGTCGCCGACCGAGCGGCCGAGCTGGTCCGCCAGCACGATGAGCACCAGCGAGGGCGGGATGATCTGCGCCAGCGTGCCGGACGCGGCGATGACGCCGGAGGCGAGCTGCCGGTCGTAGCCGTAGCGCAGCATGATCGGCAGCGAGATGAGGCCCATCGCGATCACGGACGCGGCGACGACGCCCGTCGTGGCGGCCAGCAGCGCGCCGACGAAGATCACCGCGTAGGCGAGGCCGCCGCGCAAGGGCCCGAAGAGCTGGCCGATCGTGTCGAGCAGGTCCTCGGCCATGCCGGAACGCTCGAGGATCAGCCCCATGAAGGTGAAGAAGGGAATGGCGAGCAGCGTGTCGTTCGACATGATGCCGCCGAAGAAGCGATCGGGCAGGGCGCCGAGCAGCGGCCAGAACAAGTTGATCTCGCCGCCGGAATACGGCGCGAGCTCGACGCCGATCACGAAGAACAGAAGGCCGTTCGCGGCCAGCGAGAAGGCGACGGGGTAGCCGAGCAGGAGGAACACCACCAGCGAGGCGAACATCACCGGCGCGAGGTTGTGGGCGATGAACTCGATCATCGGCCGGCCTCCGGCTCGGGCGCGCTCGGGGCCGGCATGTCGTCGGCCGCCGGGTGGTTCTGGTGCAGCGGCGTGTCGTCGGGATACGCGAAGAACAGGACAGCTGCGCGTTTGATCAGCTCGGAAAGCCCCTGCGCGAACAGAAGCACGAAGCCGGCGAGCAGCAGCGCCTTCGCCGGCCAGACGATCAGTCCGCCCGCGTTCGGCGAGTATTCGCCGCTGCGATACGACAGGCCGACATAGGGGATCAGAAGCCAGATCATGAGCGTCGTGAAGGGCAGCAGGAACAGGACGTGGCCGAGGAAGTCGATCCAGTCGCGGGTGCGCTTGGCCAGCATGCCGGACACGATGTCGACGCGGATGTGCTCGTTGCGCAGAAGCGTCCAAGCGGCCGCCAGCATGAACACGGCGCCGAACAGGTACCACTGGATCTCCAGCCAGCCGTTCGACGAGATGTTGAAGGCCTTGCGGACCACCGCGTTGCCGGCCGAGATCAGCACCATCAGAAGGATCAGCCAAGCCGACGCGCGGCCGACCAGGGTCGTCGTCCCGTCGATGGCGCGCGAAAACGCGATCAGCGCCCGCATGATTGTTTCGCCCTTCCTCGCAGCCGTCCCCGTGCGACGCGGCGCTCGCCCGCAGGCTGGCGAACCGTCATCGGCTCGTTAGGTTCTTTGGCGGAGCGGCGCAAGGCGGCGGGGCCGGACGGGCGGAACGATCGATGGGCGACGAGGCGACCGAACCCGGCGCGAGGCCGCCGAAGCGCGAGCGGCCGCAACCGCGGCCGCGTCCGGTCACGGCGGACTGGCTGTTCCGCGCCGCCGCCTACTACCTCGAACGCTACGCGAGCACGGAAGGGAACCTGCGCCGCGTGCTCGGGCGCAAGGTCGATCGCCGCGTGCGCACCCACGACGAAGAGCCGGACACGGAGACGCGCGCCGCGTTCGCGGCGATGGTGGACGAGACGGTCGCCAAGTTCGTGGAGCTGAAGCTCGTCGACGACCGGACCTTCGCCGAGTCGCGGCTGCGCACCCTGCGGCGTGTCGGCACGTCCGGCCGGCAGGCGGCGGCCAAGCTCGCGCAGAAGGGCGTCGGGCGCGACACGGTGGAAGCGGTCATGGCCGCCGACGAAACGGACGAGCGCGCGGCCGCCCGTCGCTACGCCGAGCGTCGGCAGCTCGGGCCGTATCGTCTGCGCGACCGGGCCGAGCGGCGCGAGCGCGACATCGCCGCGATGATGCGTGCCGGCTTCCCGCTCGCCCTCGCCCGCGCTGCCGTGGACGGGGAGGGTCTCGAGGAGGACTGACGCTGCTACCGGGCCGCGACGCCCTGTCCAAGCCGCGAGCGGGCAAGAAAAGACGTTTCAGCGCCGCCACACGCCCGTTGCAGCCTATTGGCGACCTTGTATAACGCGGCGAACCTATCGGCGTCGCCAGCGGTGCCGGGCGCGACGCTCCACGGAGTTGACGGATGGCGGAACAGCCGGGCTACGACCCCCACGCAGTCGGCGAAATGGACTACAAGGAGCACGACCGCACCTATGCCGGCTTCCTCGGCCTCGTGAAATACGGGTCGATCGCGGTGATCGCGATCCTCGTCTTCATGCTGGTCACCCTGGTCGCCGGCGGCGGCCTGATCGCGGGCGTCGTGTCCGCCGGCGTCTTCGCGGCAGCGGCGATCTTCGTGCTCGGCACCGGCGAATCCCATTCCATGAAGCATTGACGTCGGCTCGCCGGTTCCGGTCGGGAGCGGCACGACGTTTCCGCTCGCCCGCAAGGGCCTGGCGGCGGGAGGATCGCGCATGAAACTGTTCGTGCCGAAGGAGCGCGGGGATGGCGAGCCGCGCGTCGCGGCCTCGCCGGACACAACCAAGCGGCTCGTCGGTCACGGCGTCGAGGTCGTCGTCGAGAGCGGCGCGGGCCTCGGCTCGCGCGTGATGGACGAGGCCTTCGCGGCCGCCGGCGCCCGGATCGGCTCGGGCGACGACGCGCGCGACGCGGACGTGGTGCTGAAGGTCCGGCGGCCGAGCGGCGAGGAAGTGTCGCGCTACAAGCGCGGCGCGGCGGTGATCGCGATCATGGACCCCTACGGACGCGACGCCGAACTGCGGGCCATGGCCGAGGCGGGCGTCCAGAGCTTCGCGATGGAGCTGATGCCGCGCATCACCCGCGCGCAGTCGATGGACGTCCTGTCGAGCCAGGCGAATCTGGCCGGCTACCAGGCCGTGATCGACGCGGCGGCCGCCTACGGCCGCGCCTTTCCGATGATGATGACGGCGGCGGGCACGGTGCCGGCCGCGCGCGTCTTCGTGATGGGCGCCGGCGTCGCGGGCCTGCAGGCCATCGCCACCGCCCGTCGCCTCGGCGCGGTGGTGACGGCGACGGACGTGCGGCCCGCCGTCAAGGAGCAAGTGGAGTCGCTCGGCGCGAAGTTCGTCGCGGTGGAGGACGACGAGTTCCGCGCGGCCGAAACCGCCGGCGGCTACGCCAAGCAGATGTCGGCGGACTACCAGGCCAAACAAGCCGAGCTCACCGCCGCCCACATCGCCAAGCAGGACGTCGTCATCACCACGGCGCTGATCCCGGGCCGCCCCGCGCCCCGCCTCATCACCCGCGCCATGCTGGAGGCCATGAAACCGGGATCGGTGGTGGTGGATCTCGCCATGGAGCGCGGCGGTAACGTCGAGGGCGCGCGCGCCGACGAGACGGTCGAGGTCGGCCCGGCGACCGTCGTCGGCTACCGCAACGTGCCCGGCCGCGTCGCCGCCACCGCCTCGGCCCTCTACGCCCGCAACCTCCTCGCCTTCGTCGAGACCATGATCGACAAGGAAATCAAGGCGCTGCGGATCAACCTTGAGGACGAGCTGGTGAAGGCGACGATGCTGACGCGCGACGGGCGCGTGGTGCATCCGCTCTTCGCGCCGCCCGACACCGCGCCGACGGACGAGATCGTCGAAGGCTCCGCCGAAAGGGACGCCTGATGGAACACGAGACCCTGCAGGACGCCGTCCGCAACCTCGACGCGGCGGGCACCGCGGTCGGCGCCGCCCGCGGCGACCTCGACGCGCTGATCCGCCAGAACGCCGACGCGGTCGCCGCGGCGGGCGGCGCCGTTTCCGGCGTCGACCCGTTCGTGTTCCACCTGGCGATCTTCGTCCTGGCGATCTTCGTCGGCTACTACGTCGTTTGGAGCGTCACCCCGGCGCTGCACACGCCGCTGATGGCGGTGACGAACGCCATCTCCTCCGTGATCGTCGTCGGGGCGATCCTCGCGGTCGGCATCTCGGCGTCGGGCGTCGCGTCCGGCTTCGGCTTCCTGGCGTTGATCCTCGCCTCGGTGAACATCGTCGGCGGCTTCCTCGTCACGCAGCGGATGCTGGCGATGTACCGCAAGAAGGAGAAGTAAGCCCCGTGTCGGAGACCTTCGCCGCCTTCCTCTACCTCGTCTCGGGCGTCCTGTTCATCCTGTCGCTGCGCGGCCTGTCGCATCCGACGACGTCGCGCCGGGGCAACCTCTACGGCATGGTGGGCATGGGGCTCGCCGTCGTCACCACGCTGCTGCTCGCCGCGCCGACGTTCGGCGGTCTCGTCCTCATCGTCCTCGGGCTCGGAATCGGCGGCGGCATCGGCGCGGTGGTGGCGAAACGCATCGCGATGACGGCGATGCCGCAGCTCGTCGCCTTCTTCCACTCGCTCGTCGGGCTCGCGGCCGTGCTGGTCGCGGCCTCGGCGCTCTACGCGCCGGAAGCCTTCGGCATCGGCTTCGTCGGCGGCATCGCGGGGCAGGCGCTCGTGGAGATGAGCCTCGGCGTCGCCATCGGCGCGCTGACCTTCACCGGCTCGATCGTCGCCTTCCTCAAGCTCGACAGCCGCATGAGCGGCAAGCCGATCCTCCTGCCGAGCCGCCACGCGGTCAACGCGGCGCTGGGGGCGGCGCTGCTCCTGCTCATCGTCCTCTTCGCCGCAACCGAGAGCCACGTCGCCTTCTGGCTGATCGTCGCGGTCGCGCTGGCGCTCGGCGTCCTCCTGATCGTGCCGATCGGCGGGGCGGACATGCCGGTGGTGGTGTCGATGCTGAACAGCTATTCCGGCTGGGCGGCGGCCGGCATCGGCTTCACGCTGCAGAACCTCGCGCTGATCGTCACCGGCGCGCTGGTCGGCTCTTCCGGCGCCATCCTGTCCTACATCATGTGCCGCGGCATGAATCGCTCGTTCGTGTCGGTGATCCTCGGCGGCTTCGGGGGCGAGGGCGCGGCGACCGCTGCCGGCGACGGCGGCGAGCGCTCGGTGAAGCAGGGCTCGGCCGCCGACGCCGCCTATCTCATGAAGAACGCGTCCCGCGTCGTGATCGTCCCGGGCTATGGCATGGCGGTGGCGCAGGCGCAGCACGCGCTGCGCGAGATGGCCGACCTTCTCAAAAAGGAGGGCGTCGAGGTGCGATACGCGATCCACCCGGTGGCCGGCCGCATGCCCGGCCACATGAACGTGCTGCTCGCCGAGGCGAACGTGCCCTACGACGAGGTGTTCGAGCTGGAGGACGTCAATTCGGCGTTCGCGCAGACCGACGTCGCCTTCGTAATCGGCGCCAACGACGTGACCAACCCGGCGGCGCGCGACGACAAGACGTCGCCGATCTACGGCATGCCGATCCTCAACGTCGACCAAGCCGCGACCTGCCTGTTCGTGAAGCGCTCGATGGGCTCGGGCTACGCCGGCATCGACAACACGTTGTTCTACAAGGACAACACGATGATGCTGTTCGCCGACGCCAAGAAGATGGTCGAGGACATCAACAAGGCAATGGCGCACTGAGCGGGGTTCAAGCCTTGCGGCACTCGTATGCGAAGCCTTCCAGTCGAAAGCCCGCCGGGAGCGATCCGGGCGGGCTTTTTTGCCTCAAGAGAACGGAGGAGAACGGAAAGGTCAGTTCTTGTACACCGCCCGCCCGGTTTCAGCCGCAGCGAGCTCGAAGCGCGACACGCCGGCGGTGGCGTTCAGGCCGAACTGCGCCTGCAGGCCGACGGGCTGCAGCGTGATGCCGTTGCCGCCGACCAGCACCTTCGCGCCGCCGCCGCTCGCGACCGAGGCGTCGACCGAGGCGCCGTAGTAGCTGCCATCTAGCGACATCGGCTCGCCGCTTTGGAACGAAGCCGAATTGACGATCCAGGAGAAGTCCTGCCGCCCGGTGATGCCGAGATCGACGCCGACCGTCCGCAACCGCCCGACGTAAGGCTCGCTCGCCTGGCCGCCGGCCGGCGTGAAGACGCACAGGTAGTCTTTGCGCGACGTCACCACGAGGCCGAGCGCGCCGTCGCTCTGACAGGTGAGGAGGCCGATCTTGGCGTCGGCCTGGGCCGCGGTCGGCAGGGTGACGCTCGAGGCGACGAGGGCGACGGCGATGACGGCGAGGCGGGCGAAACGTGTCACGGGAATCAAACTCCGGTCGGGATTACCGCTGCCGGAACGCGAGCCTTTCATTCCGGTTTCGCCGGACGCGATCACGCCTTGCGCGAGGGCGGACATCTTTCGCGAGTTCGGGTCAGGCCGTGCCGCGCGTGCGTCCCATGCCGTCGCGCGCCGGCTTGTATTGCGGATCGAGCTGAGCGGCGCGGGAATAGGACTTGAATGCACGGGCCCGGTCGCCGCGGCGCTCGAACACGATCGCTTGGTTGGTCCAGTATTCGGCGCTGCGGTCGTTCAGCTTCAGCGCCGTGTTGAAGTCGTTGAAGGCGTTCTCCTCGTCGCCGAGCGCGAGATAGGAGACGCCGCGACCGGAATAGGGCTCGGGCGCGTCCGCCTGCAGCGAGATCGCGGTCGAAAAGTCCTCCAGGGCCTGCTTGTGCTGGTTGTCGCGCTGGTAGAGCAGGCCGCGGTTGTGGAAGGCGCGCGGGTCGGTGGTGTTGAGGTCGATCGCCTTCTGGAAGTCGGCGAGCGCTTCGCGGTTGCGCCCCGCGGTCCGGTAGAGGTTGCCGCGGCCGATATAGGCGCTGTCGTAGGAGCCGTTCAGTCGGATCGCCGCGTTGTAGTCGGCGAGCGCGGCCTCGGCGTCGCCGGTCTGGCGGTGAACCAGAGCGCGGTTGGCGTAGGCCTGGTGAAAGTTCGGGTCGAGCTGCAGCGCCGTGGTGAAGTCCCCGATCGCCTCGCGGTTCTGCCCGGCGCGGCCGTAGGCGGTGCCGCGGACGTTGTAGGCTTCCGGGTTGCGCGGATCGGCGTTCACGGTGGCCGTCAACGAGGCGATGTTCTCGCTGGAGCCCTGCGCCTTATCGAGCGCGATGACGTTCGGCGCGGTCGTCGTCTGGCAGGCGGCAGCGAGAACGCACAGCGACAGCGCGGCGGCAGCGAACAAGCGCCGCGCGGTTGCCCGCGGCGCAGGGCGGATCGCATGGAGCATCAAACCCGATCTTCCTTTTTCTCGAAGCCGTCGGCTGGCCCGATCGCGCCGGCCGACGGCTAGACGTCCCGCGGCGGCAGCTAGTGCCGGTTGCGCGAACGATGGCGAAACGATGTCGGCCCCGACGCGCTTGTTGCGCAGCGATGTCGACCAAATCATGTCGCGCGTCGCTTGAGCGAGCTTGGATTCGGCGTCCGCTGCCACATCCGTGGCCGCGCCACGAAAAACCTTCACGATTTCGGGAACGCCTCGCGCGGCGAGTCCCTTTCCCGTCCGCCGCTTGCCGCGCACGACCGGCGAAGCGCTGAAGTCAGGAACGTCCGGTTCGGTCGGACGGCCAAGTAACCCAAGGAGTTCGCATCGATGTCAGACACGATCCACCAGCCGGGGGTCGCCGCGTCGCCCACCTATGCCGGGTCGCCCGCTTATGCTGGAGCGCCTGGATACACGGGGACGTCGGCCTACGCCGTAACGCCCCGGCGCGTTTCGTGGGGGGCGATCATCGCCGGCGCGATCATCACGTTCACCGTTCAGATCATGCTCGGGCTGCTCGGCATCGGCGTCGGCTTGGCGTCCATCGATCCGGCCGGTAACGGCACGCCGACCCTGTCGACCTTCGGCACCAGCGGCGGCATCTGGACGATCGTCTCCGTTCTGGTCGCAACGTTCCTCGGTGCCTATGCCGCCGCGCGCCTGTCGGGCGTGCTGATCCGCGGCGAAGGCGTGTTGCACGGCGTCGTCACATGGGCGACGTCGACGCTGCTGATCGTTTATCTCCTGACGAGCGGCGCCGGTGCGATCATCTCTCGAACGCTCGGCACGGTCGGCTCCTCGTTCAGCGCCATCAGCAGCACGGTGCAGGCGGCGGCTCCGAACTCGTTGTCGGCGCTGCCGGACGGGCTAGAGGCGCAGGCGCGCCAGCTTTTGAGCCGCGGCGAGCAGCAGGCGCAGCAGGCAGCCGGCCAGGTTCAGGTGGAAGGGCAGCAGGCGGCCGATCAGGTCCGTCAGGCGACCGGCGAGGCGGATCTGACCACCGCAATCCCCCGGATCGTCAGCGGCCTGCAGCAGGACGCCTCGCCGCAGGACCGGCAGGCGGCCGTCACGGTCATCTCGCAACAGGCCGGCATCCCGCCGCAGGAGGCCGAACAGCGCCTGCAGCAGTTCCAGGGCCAATACAACCAGGCCGTGGAGCAGGCCAAGCAAACGGCCGACGCCGCCGCAGCGAACGTCTCGACGGCGGCCTTCGCCGGCTTCGTGGCGCTGCTTCTCGGCGTCATCGTCGGCGCGATCGGCGGTGCGGTGGGCACGCCGAAGCGTACGGTCCGCCACGACGGCGTCGCGGTCTGAGGCCGAGCACACGTCCCGGTGCGACCAAAAGAACGTGACGCGGGGAAACCCGCGTCACCCCAACGTCGCAAAATGAGCATGATCGCGCGATCAAAGCCTTAACGATGTTGCCACTCGTCGCAGGTCGAATGCCTGCGGCGGGAAGCGCCGTTCAAGAGGTTGCTCCATGCGACATTTCTCGGCCTTCGCGGTGGCTCGCGAGGCGTTTCGCCATCACACCGGCTGGGGCGAGCAGTGGACCTCGCCGGAACCGCGCCGGCACTACGACGCCGTGATCGTCGGGGCAGGGGCGCACGGCCTTGCCACCGCGTACTATCTCGCCAAGGAACATGGCATCACCGATGTGGCGGTGATCGACAAGGGTTGGCTCGGCGGTGGCAACACCGGCCGCAACACCACCATTATCCGCTCGAACTACCTCTACGACGCGTCGGCCGGCATGTACAACCATGCCGTCAACCTGTGGGAAGGGCTGTCGCAGGACCTGAACTACAACGTCATGTACTCGCCCCGCGGCGTCATGATGCTGTCGCACAACGTCCACGACCAGCAGGTCTTCAAGCGCCACATCCATTCCAACCGCTTGAACGGCGTCGACAACGAATGGCTGACGGCCGAAGAAGCCAAAGCCTACTGCCCGCCGCTGAACATCTCGCGCAACGTGCGCTATCCCGTGGAAGGCGCGGCGCTGCAGCGGCGCGGCGGCACGGCGCGCCACGACGCCGTCGCCTGGGGCTACGCGCGGGCCGCCGCCGCTCGCGGCGTCCACGTCATCCAGAACTGCGCGGTGACCGGCATCCGCCGAAGCGCGGACGGCGCGGTGAAGGGCGTCGAGACCAGCCGCGGCTTCGTCGGCGCGAACAAGGTCGGCGTGGTCGCCGCCGGCAACACGTCCGTCGTCATGGAGATGGCGGACGTGCGGATGCCGCTCGAATCCTACCCGCTGCAGGCGCTGGTGTCGGAGCCGGTGAAGCCGGTGTTCCCGTGCGTCGTGATGTCGAACACGGTGCACGCCTACGTTTCGCAGTCCGACAAGGGCGAGCTGGTGATCGGCGCGGGCACCGACCAGTATCCGAGCTATTCCCAGGCCGGCTCGCTGCACGTCCTGAACCACACGCTCGACGCGATCTGCGAGATGTTCCCGATCTTCCGGCGCATGCGGATGCTGCGCTCCTGGGGCGGCATCGTCGACGTGACGCCGGACCGC
>CAXUCL010000066.1:0-10745 GCA_964249395.1 uncultured Rhizobiaceae bacterium | reverse complement strand
GGGTCGGCTGCGCCAGCGCCGCGCGGATCGCGTCGCGTCCCACAACCGGTCGCGACCGGGTCTTGCCCGTCCGCGCCACCGCGTCGCCCGCCGCGGAGCCGTAGGCTTCCGCAATGCGCTCGTTGATCGAGAGCTTGCGGCTGCTGAAGGTCGGCAGCGGCACGTCCCGGGTCGGCGCGGCGAAGGCGGCGAGCTGCGGTTCCGGCACGACGCGCGAGCCGCGCTTCTTCTCGGCGACCAGCGGCGCCCCGGACGAGCGGCTGCTCGCCTGCGGCAGGTACTTGTTCAGGAGCTTCGCCATCTCGTTGTCGCGCGAGGCGCCCGTGTTGCCGCCGAACACGACCCCCACCAGCCTGCGGTTGCCGTCGGTGACGGAGGACACGAGGTTGAAGCCCGAGGCGTTGATGTAGCCGGTCTTGATGCCGTCGACGCCCTTGATGCGGCCGAGCAGGCGGTTGTGGTTGCCGATCGTGCGGCCGCGGAAGTTGAAGGACTTGCGCGAGAAGTAGCGGTATTCGCGCGGGAAATGCTCGCGCAGGGCGATCCCGAGCGTCGCCATGTCGCGCGCCGTGGTGCGCTGGCCCTCGTTCGGCAGGCCGTTGGCGTTGCGGAACGTCGTGCGGCTCATGCCGAGCTGGCGGGCTTTCGCCGTCATCATCTGGGCGAAGCGGCCTTCCGAGCCGCCGAGGTGCTCGGCGATCACCACCGAGATGTCGTTGGCGGAGCGCGTGACGAGCGACATGATCGCGTCCTCGACGCCGATGGTCGCGCCCGGCTTGAGGCCGATCTTCGAGGGCGGCCGGGCGGACGCGTAGGTCGAGACCTTCATCGTCGTCGCCATGGAGACCTTGCCGCTCTCGATCGCCTCGAACAGGAGGTAGAGCGTCATCATCTTGGTGAGCGACGCCGGGTAGCGGTGCTCGTCGGCGTCGTCAGAGTGCAGCACCTTGCCGGTGTTGGCGTCGATCACGAAAGCCGCGTGCCGTCCGGCGGCCTCCGCGCCGACGGTCAGCGCCGCGACGGCGAGTCCCGCAGCGCCGACGGTCCGGGCGACGCGGGAGAACAGGCTGCGGCGGCTGGCGGAATCGGAGAAACCCACGAAGCGGCTCTTTCGTCGTCGGAGCGGCCTTTTCAAGGCCGTCCGGTGCGTCGGTCGGCGCCGTCGAGGGGCGCCGTTCTCATGGGCCAAACCTACCGAGTTCCCCCTTACCAATCCGTTTATGGTTGCCGTAACCTTCCCGCCGGACCGCGAAGTTCGTCGTAGTCGGCTGCGGAACGGACATCTTGGAGAGCGGGTGACGACGTCGCTTTCCCGTTCCACCGTCGCGCTCGGGAGTCGACCTGCGCTCGCAACGCGTCAGCCCGGACGAAGTCGAGCATGACGAGCCGGAAACCGGGAGTGAAAGGGATCGCTCCATAGAGAACGGTCTTGGAGACACCAGCGCTCCTAGCCGACGCCTTGCATCCCATGCTGCAGTGCAATATATCCTGCCGCACCGCACCAGACCGGCGGTGCATCCGGCCGAGTGGCCGAGAGAGCAACAATTAGGAGACGCACGCATGAGCAATGTCGACGAAGCCAACCGGGCCGGCAAGGACGCGATGGACAACGCCATGCGGTCGTTCGCTGCGATGACGAAGGGCTTCCAGCAGATCGCTTCCGAGACCACCGAGTTCACCAAGCGCTCGGTCGAGCAGTCGGCGAAGGTGTTCGAGCAGCTCGCGCAGACCAAGTCGTTCGACAAGGTCGTCGAGGTGCAGAACGACTACGCGCGCTCGGCCTACCAGGACTGGGTGTCGCAGGCGACGAAGATGGGCGAGATCTATGGTGACATCGCCCGGGAGGTCTACAAGCCGCTCGAAGCGTCCTTCGCGCAGGCTGCGAGCGTCGGTCAGTCCTTCGCGAAGCAGGCCGCCTGAACGCCTTCCGTCGAAGTCGCGTCGGCTCAGAACCCCGGGCCGTCGTCACCAGCCATGTTTCGAGGCCCGGTCCCCAGCGCCGGGCCTTTTTCGTTGCCCGGCGGCGACCGTCGGCTCCGGTTTTTCCGCTGCCGACCCCATGGACGCCCGCGCCGAAACCGTCCTAGACTCGGATGGTCCGGCCGCGAAGCTTGATCCGACGCCTCGTTTCGCCGCGACATGAAGCTCCCTTAAAACCGCGACGCGGGTGCATACATAGCAGCCGACGATAGAGGTGGCGGCGGTGAAGACTGAACGATCCAACACCACGGGCGACGCGCCGCGGGTGCGATCGCAGGCGGGCAAAGGCAAGGAGGGAGGCGCTGATCGCGGCACCTCCGTCATCACCCGCACGAAGCCGCAGACCAAGAAGCCGAGCCTTTATCGCGTTCTGCTGCTGAACGACGACTACACGCCCATGGAGTTCGTGATCCATGTGCTGGAGCGGTTCTTTCAGAAAGATCATGACGGTGCGACGCGCGTGATGCTGCACGTGCACAACCACGGCGTTGGCGAATGCGGGGTCTACACCTACGAAGTGGCCGAGACGAAGGTCACGCAGGTCATGGACTTCGCCCGACAGCATCAACATCCGCTGCAATGCGTCATGGAAAAGAATTGAGGTGAACCTTGCCGACCTTTTCCCAGAGCCTCGAGAAGTGCCTGCATCAGGCGCTGACGCTCGCCAACGAGCGACAGCAGGAGTTCGCGACGCTGGAGCACCTGCTCCTCGCGCTCCTGGAGGATCGTGACGCCGCCGCGGTGATGAAGGGCTGCAGCGTCGACCTCGACATGCTGCGCGGCAGCCTGATCGAATACATCGACACGGAGCTCGCCAACCTCGTCACCGGCAACGACGAGGAGTCGAAGCCGACCGCCGGCTTTCACCGCGTCATCCAGCGGGCCGTGATCCACGTCCAATCGTCCGGCCGCGAGGAAGTGACGGGCGCCAACGTCCTCGTCGCGATCTTCGCCGAGCGCGAAAGCCACGCGGCCTTCTTCCTGCAGGAGCAGGAGATGACGCGCTACGACGCCGTGAACTTCATCGCGCACGGCATCGCCAAGCGTCCGGGCGGCTCCGAAAGCCGGCTCGTGCGCGGCGTCGACGAGGACCAGGGCTCGGGCGGCGGTGGCAACGGCGACGAGGACGGCCGTCGCAAGACCGCGCAGGACGCGCTGACCGCCTATTGCGTCAACCTGAACGAGAAGGCCAAGACCGGGCGCATCGACCCGTTGATCGGCCGCACGGAAGAGATCAACCGCACCATCCAGGTGCTTTGCCGCCGCTCGAAGAACAACCCGCTTTATGTCGGCGATCCGGGGGTCGGCAAGACGGCCATCGCCGAAGGGCTCGCCAAGCGCATCGTCGAGAGCGACGTGCCGGAAGTGCTCTTGGACGCGACGATCTTCTCGCTCGACATGGGCACGCTGCTGGCCGGCACGCGCTACCGCGGCGACTTCGAGGAGCGTCTCAAGCAGGTCGTGAAGGAGCTCGAGGCTTATCCAGGCGCGGTGCTGTTCATCGACGAGATCCATACGGTGATCGGCGCCGGCGCGACGTCGGGCGGCGCGATGGACGCCTCGAACCTTCTCAAGCCCGCGCTGTCCTCCGGCGCGATCCGGTGCATCGGCTCGACCACCTACAAGGAATACCGTCAGTTCTTCGAGAAGGACCGCGCGCTGGTCCGACGCTTCCAGAAGATCGACGTGAAGGAGCCGTCGATCGACGACGCCATCGCCATTATGAAGGGCCTCAAGCCCTACTTCGAGGAGTTTCACAAGGTCCGCTTCTCGACCGGCGCGATCCGCTCGGCGGTGGAGCTGTCGGCTCGCTACATCAACGACCGCAAGCTGCCCGACAAAGCGATCGACGTGATCGACGAGACGGGCGCGTCGCAGATGCTGCTGCCGGAGGAACAGCGCAAGAAGCGCATCGGCATTAAGGAGATCGAGGCGACGATCGCCACGATGGCGCGCATCCCGCCGAAGACCGTCTCGAAGGACGACGAGGAGGTGCTTGCCAACCTGAACGAGCAGCTGAAGCGCGTTGTCTACGGGCAGGACGCGGCGATCGAGGCGCTCGCCTCGGCGATCAAGCTGGCCCGCGCCGGCCTGCGCGAGCCGGAGAAGCCGATCGGCTCTTACCTCTTCTCCGGCCCGACCGGCGTCGGCAAGACGGAGGTCGCCAAGCAGCTCGCCTCTTCGCTCGGCGTCGAGCTGTTGCGCTTCGACATGTCGGAATACATGGAGCGCCACACCGTCTCGCGACTGATCGGCGCGCCTCCGGGCTATGTCGGCTTCGACCAGGGCGGGCTCCTGACCGATGGCATCGATCAGCACCCGCATTGCGTGCTCTTGCTCGACGAGATCGAGAAGGCGCACCCGGACCTGTTCAATATCCTGCTCCAGGTCATGGACCACGGCAAGCTGACGGACCACAACGGCAAGCGCATCGACTTCCGGAACGTCATCCTGATCATGACAACGAACGCCGGCGCCTCCGAGGCGGCGAGGGCGGCGATCGGCTTCGGCTCGTCGAAGCGCACCGGCGACGAGCAGGAGGCGATCAACCGGCTGTTCACGCCGGAGTTCCGCAACCGGCTCGATGCGGTCATCGCGTTCGGTGGCCTGCCGACGCCGGTGATCCACCAGATCGTGCAGAAGTTCGTCATGCAGCTCGAGGCGCAGTTGTCCGAGCGCAACGTCACCTTCGACCTGTCGGAGGAGGCGGTGGTCTGGTTGGCGGACAAGGGCTACGACGAGCACATGGGCGCCCGCCCGCTCGGCCGCGTCATTCAGGAGCACATCAAGAAGCCGCTCGCCGACGAGCTTCTGTTCGGCAAGCTGAAGCGTGGCGGCACGGTGAAGGTCACGGTCGGCCCGGGCGAGGACGGCGCGAAGCAGCTCCTGCTGGACTCCATCGCCGACCCGACGCCAACCAAGTCTCGCAAGGGCAAGGCGTCCGTCGACGACGCTGAGTTCGATGACGACGAGGATTTCGGGGATGAAGAACTGGACGGCGACGTCGCGGTGAAGGTCGCGAAGCGCCCGATCTCGGTGCCGAAGACGTCGCGCAAGCCGTCGTAAACGGAGTGCCCGAGAGAACCACGGAGGCCGCCCCACCGGGGCGGTCTTTGCGTTTCCGACGAGGTGCGAAGCCGCCCCGCGCCCTTTGCCGAGACATCATACGCCAAAGCCGCCATTTGGGGGGCCTGTCCCAGAAATCCGGCAAGCGCACTTCTTCGCTACCTCGACGAGTCCGGCCTTTTGGGACCGAACCCGAGAATGACGAGCGTTGGGGAGCGATCCCAAAATCGTGCCGTCGCGAGCGGCTTCCGGACCGGCCAGCGAACTCGCGCCGGATGACGAGCCGGGCTATGAGACCGAATGTCCATCCCCGACGAGCCTGACGACGCCGCCGCGACCGCCGAAGGCAAGCGCCGTTGGCTGCTTGCCGGCATGCGCGGCCTGTTCACCGCGCCGGCCCTCGTCCTCGTCGCGGCCCATGTCGGCTTCGCGGGGCTGGCGCGCGACGCCGGCGTCACGGCGGTCGAGGCCGGTTTCATGGTCGCGACCATCTGGGCGCTGCCGGCGAACATCGTGCTGATCGGCGCGGCGACGGCCGGCTCGTCGCTCGCCACCACCGCGCTCGCCGTGGCCCTGTCCTCGCTGCGGCTGATGCCGATGGTGGTGGCCGTCATGCCGGAGCTGCGCGGGCCGCGGACCCGCACCGGGACGCTGCTGTTCCTGTCGCACTTCATCGCCGTCACCGGCTGGGTGTTCGCCATGGAGAACCTGCGCGACGTGCCGCGGCCCTACCGCACCTGGTTCTTCGGCGGCTTCGGCGCGACGCTCTGCGTCGTGAACACGGCGGTCGTCGCCGTCGCGTTGGACCTGATGGGTCAGTTGCCGGCGCTCGCGACCGGCGCACTGGCCTTCCTGACGCCGGTCTATTTCTTCTGCTCGCTCTACGGCTCGGCGCGCGAAAGCTCGGGGAAGCTCGGGCTGTTCAGCGGCATGGCGGCCCTGCCGGTCGCGAACTGGATCGACCCCGGCCTGGACATCCTGATCGCCGGCTTGGCCGGCGGCGTCGTCGCCTTCCTTGCGGGCCGCGCGATCGACGCGCGGCGGACGCGTTGATGGAGGGCTCCGGCTACCACGAAGTCGCCGCCACCTGGTGGCCGTTCCTGTTCATCCTGCTCGCCGGCTTCCTGCCGACGGACGTTTGGCGCTGGCTCGGCGTCCTGTTCGCCGGGCGGATCGACGAGCACTCGCCCGCGATCGCCTTCGCGCGGGCCGTCGCCACGGCCCTCGTCGCGGCGGTGATCGCCCGGCTCGTCCTGTATCCCGGCGGCTCGCTCGGCACGATCCCGGTCGCGGCGCGCGTCGCGGCACTCGGCATCGGCTTCGTCGCCTATCTCGGCTTCGGTCAGCGCATCCTCGTCGGCATCGTCGCGGCGGAAACGGTTCTCGTCGGCGCCGCTCTGACCCTCGCTTGAAAGGATCAGGACGCCGCGAGCGCCCGCCGGATCGCGTCCGCCTGTTCCTTCAGCCTTGCCGGGTCGGCCATCGTCTCGTGGTGCCGCACCAGTTCCACGCCCGCGTAGCGCGGGATCACGTGGAAGTGCAGGTGGAACACGGTCTGCCCGGCCGGTGCCTCGTTGAACTGGCAGACGACCACGCCGTCCGCCTCGAACGCACGCTTCGCCGCCCGCGCCAGCCTCGCCACCAGCGGCATGACCTTCGCCAACGCCGCGTCGTCGGCGTCCAACAGGTTGCGCGACGGCGCCTTCGGAACGACGAGGCAATGGCCTTTCGATTGCGGCATCGCGTCCATGATGGCGATCGCGTCCGCCGTCTCGAAAAGCTTTTCGGCCGGGATCTCGCCCCGCAGGATCTTGCCGAAGACGTTCGTCGGATCGTAGTCGCTCATGGTCGCCTCCGCGGGTCGGCGCAGCGCTAGCCGTCGCGCTCCGCCGCGTCCAGCCGCTCGCCGCGCCGGAACGGCGTGTGCTCGTCGAGGACTTCGACGATCTGCGCCACGCGCGTCCGCTCGTGGTCGAGATGGTCCTCGATCGCCCGCCGCAGGCCCGGATGCGCGATCCAGTGCGCGGAATGCGTCGTCACCGGCTCGTAGCCGCGCGCCAGCTTGTGCTCGCCCTGCGCGCCGGCCTCCACGACGGCGAGCTTGTGCTCGATCGCGTGGTCGATCGCCTGGTGGTAGCAGACCTCGAAGTGCAGGAACGGGTGCTCCTCCGTGCAGCCCCAATGCCGGCCGTAGATCGTGTCGCCGCCGACGTAGTTCAGCGCGCCGGCGATGAACCGGCCTTCCCGCTTGGCCATCACCAGCACGATGCGCTCGCCCATCCGCTCGCCCGCCAGCGAGAAGAAGCGGCGGTTGAGGTACGGCCGGCCCCACTTGCGGTTGCCCGTGTCCACGTAGAAGCGGAAGAACGCGTCCCAGACGCCCTCGGCCAGGTCAGGCCCGGACAGTCGGACGATCTCGATGCCGTTCGCCACCGCTTCCCGCCGTTCCCGGCGCAGCGCCTTGCGCTTGCGGGACGCCAGCGTTTCGAGGAAGTCCTCGTAGGAGCCGTAGCCGCGGTTGCGGAAATGGAACTGCCGGTCCGTCCGGTGCAGGAACTCCGCGTCCTCCATTGCCGCGAGGTCGGGCGGCAAAAGGAACGTCGCGTGGGCGGACGAGACGCCGGTCTGCGCGACGTAGCCCTTGATGCCGGCGATCAGCGCCGCGCGCCGCGTGTCCGCGCCGTCGTCCGCCGTGCCGACCAAGAGGCGGGGGCCGTTCGCCGGCGTGAACGGCGCGGAAAGCTGCAGCTTCGGGTAGTAGCGACCGCCGGCGCGCTCGAAGGCGTCCGCCCAGCCGTGGTCGAAGACGTACTCGCCCTGGCTGTGGCTCTTCAGGTAGGCTGGCGCCGCGGCGAACAGCGCGCCGTCGGCGTCGTGCAGCAGCAGGTGCTGCGGCAGCCAGCCGGCTTTTGCGCCGACCGCGCCGCTGTCCTCCAGCGCGCTGAGGAAGGCGTGCGAGACGAACGGATTGCCCTGCAGCCCCGCACCAACCCCGGCGAGCCGGTCCCATGTCTCCGCCGGCACCGCCCCGACGGTTTCGGCGACGCGGATCTCGAAGGTCCCGTCCGTCGTCGTGGTCGCTTTCGGCGTCCGCCTGCCAATCATGCGGGTGAAGCTAGACCGCCCATGTTGCGCTGCAAGCATCAACTCTGCGGCAGAAAGCCCTCGAACGTCATCTGGTCGCCGTGCGCCTCCGTCGCCGCCACCCCGGCGGCGTCGCGCACGGTCCACGTGATGACGGGTGCCCGACGCTCGTGGCGGACGTAAGTCGTGAACGCGTTCGGCAGGTCGCGGACGTTGTAGGACGCGAACGCGCAACCCCGGTCGAACAAGGCGCGGTGCGCGACGAGGTCGACCTCGCGCGTCCCTTCCGCCGTCAGACCGACCGCGCGCTTGCCGTAGCCGAGGCACCCGTCGATCAGCCACCCGTCGAAGGACATGAGCGCCAGGCGTCCGTCGTAGCGGTCCAGCACCGGCGCCAAGCGAGACAGCATGTCCGCGTCCGCGTCCGGGGACAGCCCCTTCAGCTCCATCACGATCGGCACGCGATCGGCCACCAGCGCGAGCAGCGCCGCGACCGTCGGGATCGGCTCGTCCGTGCCGAGCAGCCGAAGCTCGCGGAGTTCGGCCGCCGAGCGTCCGCCGATCAGGCCATCCGCGCCGGTCAGCCGGGCCAACGGGTGATCGTGGAACACCATCGGCACGCCGTCCTTCGACAGCAGCACGTCGCATTCGATCGCGAAGCCGTGCTCCACCGCCGCGCGAAACGCCGCCAGCGAGTTCTCCGGCCGCGCCGCGTCGTGCAGGCCGCGATGCGCGATCGGCCGCGCCGCGATCCAGTCGGTGCCGAGCGCCACCCTCAGCGGACCTCGAACAGCGCCTCGATCTCCACCGCCGCATCCAGCGGCAGCGCCGGAACGCCCACCGCCGAGCGGGCATGACGCCCGATGTCGCCGAGCATCTCGACCAGGAAGTCGGACGCGCCGTTTGCCACCTTGTGCTGTTCCGTGAAGTCCGGCGCGCTCGCGACGAAGACGGTGAGCTTCAACAGCCGGTTGATGCGCGAAAGATCGCCGTCGAGCGCGGCCTTGGCCTGCGCCAGGATGTTGATCGCGCAGAGCCGCGCGGCGCGCTGACCGTCGCCGAGCGCCACGCCGTCGCCGAGCTTGCCCGACACCGAAACCTTGCCGGCTTCCAGCGGCAGCTGACCGGAGGTCTGCAGCAGCGCGCCGAACCGGACGAACGGCACGTAGTTGGCGGCCGGCGCCGCGGCCTCCGGCAAGAAAACGCCCGCGGCCGTCAGGCGCTCGTCGATCGTGCTCGTCGTCATCGTCGCATCCCCTGCCGAATCCGGCCGCCGTGGTCTAGCCGATTTGGCCGAACCGTCTAAGCTGGCGGGCGACAAATCGAAAGGGCGCGGCCGATGGCGATGCGATTTCTGCTACTCGGCGCGGCCGCTGCATCGATCGTCGCGGCCGACGCCGAGGCTTCGTCCGTGCTCGTGCCGCATCAGGCGGTCTACGACCTGGCGCTGGCGTCGCAGGACGCCGGCATCGTAGACGCCGAAGGCCGGATCGCGATGAACATCCGCTCGCGCGCCTGCGAGGCCTGGGACCTCGACTACCGGTTCGTCGCCCGCTTCCGGCAGGACCAGGAGGTGACGCTCACCGACCAGCAGACCGTTTCCACCGAAAGCCGCGTCGGCGACGTCTTCGACTTCACGACGAAGACCTTCGTCGACGGGAGCCCGGAGAAGGAGGTGAAGGGCGTGGCGCGCCAGGCCGCGGAGGGCACGAAGGTGACGATGCAGTCGCCCGAACGGAAGAACTACGTCCTGCCGTCGGCGCGCTTTCCGATGCAGCACACGGAGGAGCTCATCCGACGGGCCAAGGCCGGCGACCGGATCGTCGAAAGCAAGCTGTTCGACGGCGACGACGACGCCGAGAAGCTTCTCACCTCCACCGCCATCATCGCGGCGGTCGAGACGCCGGCCGCCGGCGCGACGGCAGGCGCGGGCGCCGCGTCCGCGGTCAAGGCGAAGCTCGCCGGCATGCGGGCCTGGCGCATCTCGGAAAGCTACTACAACACCGACAGCGACGACGACGGCATGCCGGTGTTCCAGACCTCCTACGTCCTCTACGAGAACGGCGTTTCGGACGAGCTCGTGCTGGATTTCGGCACCTACAGCTTCAAGGGCACGCTGCGACAGCTCGACATCCTCGCCGCGCCGGACTGCCGGTAGGCGGCGGGACAAGGCGACGCGGCGCGGAACCGCGAGCGCGCCGGCCTCGCTTTCGCGGCCATGGGTCGGAAACGCCGCGGTCGCAGTTGTCGGGCCGAGCTTGACTGGAACGACGCCGCCGAGCCGGTCATGCCGGCGAATTGCTGGCTGTGCGGTCGTCCGCTCGGCAACCGCGTCGAGTGGCACCATCCTTGGCCGAAGAGCCGGGGAGGGCGCGACACGGTGCCGGTGCATCCGATCTGCCACCGGACGATCCATGCCTGCTTCTCCAACAAGGAGCTGGAGGGTCTCGTCGAGGCCGGCCAGCCGCTCGCGTCGCAGCCGGAGATGGCGCGCTTCCTCGGCTGGATCGCCGACAAGCGCCCGGACTTCAACGCCCCGACCCGCCGCCGAAGATAGTCCGCGCCGCCACCCCTCCGCCTCGTCATCCCGGCCTCCGAGTCAGGAGAGCCAGGAG
>CAXUCL010000065.1:0-11014 GCA_964249395.1 uncultured Rhizobiaceae bacterium | reverse complement strand
TCGTAGTTGAACTTCGTGTCGCGGAAGGCGTCGTGCCCCGCGTTGGCGTAGAAATACGAGGACGCCAGCGTCCTGAGCGCGTTCGCGTCCTGCGTCGTGCCGTAGTGCCGGCCCGCGGCGAGCGCCGCCGCGTCGAGCGATTGGCGCAGGTTCGCCTTCGACTCGTAGACCAGCGTCATGTCGACGGCGGTTCCCATGCCGATCAGGATGACTGGCATCACGAGCGCGACGATGATCGTCACGTTGCCGCCTCGGTCGCGCCGCAGGCGCCGCGCCGCGGCTCGGAACCGGGTCGCGCCGCGCCGGTCGCCGTTGGGCGGCGAGGAACCCTCGGGAGTCCGGCCTCGCTTGAAGAACTTGCCCATCACGAACCCCAGGTGATTTCTTGGCCCGTGCGCGGGCGGAAGGCGTAGGTCTTGGACATCGTCATGTCGGTGATGACGCCGCCGTAGCCGGCCAGGACCTCGTAGCTGAAATTCGCCGTGGCCATCACGACGTAGGTGTCGCGCAGGTCCTTGAGATCGGACGGCAGCGCATAGGCCGCGCCGGCCGCGAAGCCGGCGCCCTTGCTCGCCCGCGACCAGTGCACGGTGGCCCGGCCCGTCGCGTCGACGCGCACTGCCGTCACCAGCGTCGTCAGGCGGCTCGACGAGAACGGCGCCATCATCGCGTTGGCGATGCCGAAGATGTTGTTGATCTGCGCATCGCTCAGCCGCGGCGAGCGGGTGACGAGGTTGCCGACGGTCTCCGAGGTCGTGCCGACCTTGCGGTAGACTTCCAGAGCGCGCGACGCCTCGTAGGTGGTGAGATAGCCAAGCAGGATGAACGGCAGCCATCCGGCGAATTCGGTCGCGGCAACGCCGGAGCGATCGGAGCGGAAGCGGTGCCAGCCGTCGGCCAGGTTGCGCGCGCAGCGCGAAGGAAGACCGGCGATCGTTTTCAGCATCTCGTTCACGTGCAGGTCGCCTTCGTGCTCGCGGTGGAGCCGAACGGTTCGTTCATGAAGGCCGACATCGACACCAGCACCGCCTTGCCGTCGGTGTCGGAGGCGATCCGCTGCAGGAAGGCGGCGATCCACGGCCACTCGTAATAGACCCGCAGCACGGTGATCGCGCCCTGGCGGCCCGGATCGAAGCAGAAGGCGCGGTCGTCGATCTGGCCATCGCGGCGCGGCGCGTCGGCGGGAATGGCCGCGCCGGCGTCGTAGGTGCGCAGGTCGATCTTCAGCTTCTGGCAGGACAGGATGCTGTCGACGTCCTCGCAGATCATCTTGCGGAAGCCCGCCTGGTCGACGTCCGCCGCCTGCACCTGGCCGACCATCACGTTGCGGGCGGCGTTGTCCACCGCCATGTCGAGGACGAGGCCGGCCGCCGTCACCGCAGCGGTCTCCAACATGGCCGCGATCAGCATCATCAGGGGCGCGCCGATGAAGGCGAACTCGATGGCAGCCGCGCCCTCGGTGTTTCGGCGCAACCGGCGCCCGGAACGGAGAAGGCTGGCGATCATGGCTGGCGACGGGCTCCTGGCGGTTCACCGGGAACTTTGCCAGCCACCGTTTAAAAAATTCTCAGCGCCAACCCTCGAATGCCGTTCGTTTCCGCTGCGATAGCTCGTCTGGTTAACGCTCAAGCGTCACTTGCAGACGCCGCGCCGGCGTTGCTTCAGGTCGAGGTGCAGGTGGTCGGCGTGGTCGCGATTGTAGCCGGGCCCAAGCACGGTGCCAAAATACCGACAGGCCGAGCGCCGCACCTTCTGCTGGAACGCCTTCTCGCCGAACTGCAGGGCGCGCTTCTTGCGCACGTCGAAGTTGCTGCCGTCGGCGAGCCGAAAGCCGGCGACGTCCAGCGCGTTGCCGGACGCATGCTCGCTGATCGTGCGCGAGCCGGCGACGCGCGAGCAGCGGTAGGCGGATGCGTTGTAGAGCGCGGTCGGCTTCTTCCAAAGGTGCTGCTTCGCGGCCGGCTTCACCTCGTTCGACACCCATTGCGAGATCCGCAGGGCCGCCATGCAGTTCAAGGTGCCGGCCGGCTGCATCGCGACGCCCGGGGCGATCTCCGTCACCTTCACGGGATGGGCGATGCCGCACGAGCGGCCGCGCCGGATGCCGGACACGTCGACGAAGCGCACGCCGAGCCTGGCGAGCGCCCGGCGGCACTGCGTCTCCGTGCGCGGCAGGGTCTGGTAGCCGGTCGGCGTTTCGTCCTCCAGCGCGCCGCGGTCGCGCACCCCGTCGGCGTCGCGACGGGAGCGGTCGTCGGCGTTTGTGCGGCCGGCGGGTCGCCGTTCCAGCGAGGCGTAGCTCGGCGAGCTGCTCCGTTTGGCGCGCTTCGGCGGGGTCGCCGCGCCGGGCGTCACCGTCTTCAAGCCTTCCCACGGATCGGACTCGGGCGGCGCGTAGGCCACGGCCGGGTCCGGCGCGCCGACGTCGCGCGGCGCGGCGAGCGCGGGCGGGAGTGATGGCTCGCTCGACGCGACGGTCGGCTCGACAGCTGCCGCTTCCTCGATCTCGCGGGGCTTGGCCGCCGGCAGCGCGGCGGTCGCCGTCGATCCCGCGTCTGAGGGGTCTACTGGGGCGGCTCGACGCCGGCGACGTACGGAACGGGCACGAAGTCCGGCTGCGGCGGCACGGGCGCCGCGCCGCCGAGGCCGATGCTCGGCACGTAGACCGCGTGCTCGCCCGGACGCGGCGGCGGCGGCACCGGGCCGCCCCACTTGTAGACCGTGGCGCCGGTCACCACCGGATCGAGCGTCGCGTCCGAGGCTTGCGCGCTGAGGACGCCCGCCGCCAGACACGCGGCGACGGACGCCCGCAGCGGCCACCCGCCAAAACGCAACACCATCGGATGGCCCCCGTCACCGCGCGACTCGAGCGGCTGAGACGAAGGTTAAGCGCCGGATGGTAAGCGAAAGGTGAACGGGGCGTCCGGGCGCGAGTCGGTTGTCGCGATGAGGTGGTCGTCCTGTTGGCTGCAGCCCGGAGCGGCGGCTGTCGGCCCTTATCGCCAGGCACCCTTCATTGGACGACCTCCCGGCGGACGACGAGGTCGCGCCCGATCCGGTCGCCGTCCTCCAGCGCGGCCATGGCCGCGGTCGCGAGGTCGCCCGCGAACGGGGCGTAGTCCTGCGGGTCGTGGACGTCCTTGATCCAATCGAGCGCGAGGTCGATGCCGGCCGTCACGCGGTCATGGAGGGCGCCGTCGACGTGTCGGTCCGCTCCTTCGGGCTTCGAGCGCCTTGCGGGTCTGTATTCGCCGGTGAAGCGGACGATGGCGACGGTCCGCTCGTCCTCGTCCCGGACCGCGATCCGGATCTCCGACCCGTCCGGCATGTTCCCGTCGATGTCGGCGAGGATCTCGCCGCAGGAGACCACCGCCGCCGACCACGCCGCGGCGTCGTTCGCGAGGTCCGTGCCGACCAAGTCGCTGAACGCCGACAGGCCGGAGACGTGGAAGAAGTAGCGGGGCATCTGCGATGCTTTCCGGTGCCGGCCGATGCGGCGCCGAGGCTCGGGCTCCGCACGTTCGGTGCTTCGTCGAGAGCCGCGAAGTTCCGGTGCAGATGGAAGCCCGGTTGATCGCAGCGATGGGCCGCGCTACGATTCGGCGAACCATAATCGATAGCGAGCCAATCTCCGGTTACAGTGGACTCCCCCAACTTCATGATCCGGAAGCTGGAATGCTTCCAACCGCTTTCCCCTGCAGACAAGGACCTGTTGGAGCGGCATAGCCAGCCGACGCGCGACGTCGGGGCGAACCAGGACATCGTCCGCGAAGGCGACCGGCCGACGTCGGTGCCGCTCGTCCTCTCGGGCTTCGCGTGCCGCTACAAGCTTCTGGAAAGCGGGCAGCGGCACATCATGGCCTACATGGTGCCGGGCGACTTCTGCGACTTCCAGGTCTTCATCCTGCGCGCGCGCGACCACAGCATCGGGACGTTGTCGACGTGCCGGATCGTCGACATGTCGCCGGAAGCGGTTCTGGAGCTCAGCGAGCGGCCCGCCATCGCCAGGGCCTTCTGGTGGGCGTCGCTGGTTGACGAGGCGACCCTGCGCGAATGGCTGGTCAACATCGGTCAGCGCGAGGCGGAGGTCCGGATCGCCCACCTCCTGTGCGAGCTGCTGATGCGGCTTCGCGCCGTCGGGCTCGTCACGGACGATCGCTACACGCTGCCGCTGACCCAGAACGATCTCGCCGACACGATGGGCATGACTCTCGTCCACGCCAACCGGATGCTGATCAGGCTGCGCGAACGCGACCTCATCGCCATGCACGGGCGCGAGCTCACCGTTCTCGACGTGAAGCGCCTCGAAGCCTTCGCAGGTTTCAACCCGAACTACCTGCACCTGGCACCGTAGCCGCCTGCCCGGCTCCGCGGGTGCCGAAATGCTCGCGCGTTCAACCTATGTTGATGACGAACCCGAGAGCACGTTTGAGGGTCTGTTCAGGTCGGGTCGTCACGCTCCGCCTGGATGAAGGGCGACAGCTTTGTTCCAACGCACTCGAAGACGCCGCGCCGACGGCTCGCCCCGGGTACCGGCAGCCTCTCGCAAATCCGGCGTCCGCACGCCGGCCCTCGTCCAGGCGGCCCTCGCCTCGGACATCTCGACCTCTGAATTGACGTGCAGGCTCGCCCGGGACGGCGGCGACGCGAAACGCACGCTGGGCCGGTTCCACGATGGGGAGCGAGTGGCGTCGTGACGACGCGCGATCCCGACGACATCTGGTTCCCACCCCGGGTGTTGCGCGCCGCCGCGGGGGGGGGGGGTTTTTTTGGGAGACGGTGGGTGCCGGCCGCGGGGCGCGCGGGCCCGGCGGCGGGCGCCGACGAAGGCAGCCGTTCCTCCCGGCCGCGCCGCCGCCGAAGCCGCGATCCCAGCCATCGTGTCGTGTGATGGAACCGCCGGGCCGAGTGGTCCCGGTCGCGTTCCGCCGGCGCGATGACGAACCGCCGGTTTCCGGACGTCCGTTTCTTGAATGCGAGGAATCGGTCTGATGCACTCCACGAGGCCCTTCGCGTCGAGTTGCATCGGCACCGACGTTTCGCGCGACGGCTTCGAGTCGGATCTCGGCAAGGGAAGTTTCGTCCCGACGCTTTTGTCGATCGCCAAGAGCGCGCGGGCGCTGTTCGAGCTGCGGCTTGCCGAGATCGGCTTGCACATTGGGCAGGATCGGTTGCTGGCTCAGCTTGGCGCCCGCGGCCCCTCGAGCGTCAGCGAGCTCGCCGGTCTGCTCGACGTGCGGGCCTCGACTGTCTCCAAGATGGCGGACCGCCTGCAAGCGAGCGGACTGCTCGTGCGGTCAGGAAACCCCGCAGACGCGCGGGTCACGGAACTGTGCCTCACGCCTGCCGGTGAGATGGTCCGGGACAGGGTCGAAGCGCTCTGGCAAAGCGTCACCAACGAGATGGAGCGCTCGCTGGGCGAGGGTTTCGCCGCCGTGACGCGCGAGATGCGGGTTCTCGACAGGAGCCTGTCCGCGAAGCTGGCGCGCTTGCGCTGACGCGCCGGGACGAGCGGCGACGAGACGCTCGTCTTCTCCGCCGGCCAATCTCTACTCAGGACCGCTGACATTCCGACCGTCCGCCAGATCGTGCGGGCGAGCGTCGGGGTGCCCTATCTGGCTTCGTTGCTGAACGTCGATCCGGCAGTGATCGCGGACCCGACTGTCGCGACGAAGGCGGCAAGACCGGCTAACCGTTGGACGCGCCCGGTTCGGGGGCGCCGCAACCGTCAATTACGAGCCGCGCCTGCGTCAGATCTCGACCTGCGTCCCGAGCTCCACGACGCGGTCGACGGGCAGCTTGAAGAACAGCATCGGCGTTTCGGCGTTGCGCACCATGGCCGCGAACAGCCGGTCGCGCCAGCGGGCCATCCCGGGACGGCGGGACGGCACCAGGGTCTGGCGACTGATGAACCAGGCGGTCAGCCGCGGCCCGTCGCCGGGCTTGGGGTCCAGAACGGGCGCCAGGGCGCGGGGCAGGTCGGGGCTTTCGGCGAAGCCGTAGCGCACGACGACGCGCGTCATGCCGCCGCCGAGGTCCTGCACGGTCAGGCGTTCGCCCTCCGCGACGCGCGGCGCGGTGCCGGTCTCCATCGTGACGAACAGCACCCGCTCGTGCAGGACGAGGTTGCATTTGAGGTTGTGCAGCAGCGCCGGCGGCACGCCCTCGCGGCTGCTGGTGAGGTAGACCGCGGTGGCCGGCACGCGCGCGACGCTTTTCGTCGAGCGCAGGAACGAGTCCACCGGCATCGCCTCTTCCGCGAGCCGCGCGGTGAGCAACCGCCGGCCGCGGCGCCACGTGTCGAACAGGAGGATCAGCGCCAGCGCGATCGTGACCGGCAGCCAGCCGCCGTCGGCGAACTTCGTCGCCGAGGCGGCGAACAAGCCGAGGTCGAGCGCGAGCAGCAACGCGTAGAGCGGCGCGGCCCAAGGTGGGTTCCATCGCCAAACGCGGAACATCATGAAGCCGATCATCAGGGTCGTCAGCACCATGGTCGCCGTCACCGCCAGGCCGAAGGCGGCGGCGAGCGCGCTCGAAGAACGGAACCCCAAAACGAGAGCGACCACGGCGACCGCGAGAAGCACGTTGACGCCCGGCGCGTAGACCTGTCCGCGCGACTCGTCCGAGGTGTAGCGGATGGCGAGGCGCGGCAGGTAGCCGAGCTGCACGGCCTGCTGGGTGACGGAGAACGCGCCCGAGATGATCGACTGGCTGGCGATCACCGTCGCCAGCGCGGCGAGGACGATCAACGGCACCAGGAGGCCCTCCGGCGCCATGCGGTAGAACGGGTTCTCGATCGCCGCCGCGTCGCGCAACACCAGCGCCGACTGCCCGGCGTAGCACAGGAGGAGCGAGGGAAGCGCCAGCCACAGCCAGGCGCGGCCGATCGCGCGGCGGCCGAAATGTCCCATGTCGGCGTAGAGCGCCTCCGCTCCTGTGACGGCGAGCACCACGGTGCCGAGCGTGAAGAAGGCGCGCACCGGATCGGCGAGGAGGAAGCGGACGGCGAAGGTCGGGCTCGCCGCCACCAGGACGGACGGGTTCTGGACGATCTGCGCGAGCCCGAGCAGCGCGATCGTCAGGAACCACACGACCATGACCGGACCGAACAGCGTGCCGACGAGCCCCGTCCCGAGCCGCTGGATGGCGAACAGCACGGCGACGATCGCCAGCGTGATCGGGATCACGAAATCGGCGAAGCCGCGGTCGAGCAGCGTCAGGCCCTCCACCGCCGACAGGATCGAGATCGCCGGCGTGATCACCGCGTCGCCGTAGAACAGCGCGGTCGCAAGGAGCGCGGCGCCGGCGATGAACGGCAGCGCCGGCGAGCGCGGGGCGACCCGGCCGATCAAGGACAGGAGCGCGAAGCTGCCGCCCTCGCCGCGGTTGTCGGCGCGCATGGTGACGAAGACGTACTTCACCGTGACGACAAGGATCAGCGCCCAAACCAGCATCGACAGGACGCCGAGCACGTGGAAGCCGTCGAGCGGCAGGCGGTGGTGACCGACGAAGCTTTCCCGGAACGCGTAGAGCGGGCTCGTGCCGATGTCGCCGAACACCACGCCGGTCGCCCCCAGCACGAGGCGCAGGCCCGGCCGACGGGCCGCGTCGTGCGAGCCTGGGGACGGCGGCGTAGGCCCGGCTTCGACGGTCGCGGGATCGGGGGCGGTCATTGCCGTCGACTCACTTCGTTGAACTCGCCGACGACCACTCGGCCCGAATGCGATGCACCATCGGGGCGCCGCTCATTCCAACCCCTGACGCAAGGCTGCGGCCTCTTCCCGACACTTCTCGAGCAGCCTCAACGTCGATTCGAGGAGGGCAGTCCTCGCCCGGCACGGCTCGAGCCCCTTGATCGACGCCTTCAACGCCTCGCTTCGCTCGATCGTCGACGCGGTCAGAGCCTCGAGCTCGGCCCGCAACGCCTCGATCCGCCGACGCTCGACCCAGGCTGCGGACGCATTGCCGGTGCGGGCGTTCGGCTCGAGGTGCCCGGCCATCACCGCAGCCCCCGAACGACGGCCCCGCGGACGACGGCCTCACCGGATGCGGCGATTTCCAATAGCGTCCCATCCGACGCGACGACGCTCGATCTCCAGCTGGCCGGCATGGACGTGCGTTCCCGACATGGCGATCCGGGCAGTCTCGCCGCGTCGGCATAAAAAATCGATCTGAGTTTAACCTAGAACCAGCCCGTGCTCGATGGGACTCCCGCGAGGGATGGAACGGCCGTCCGCTCGCGACCACACCCGCGTGGCCTGCCGCCGCCGCGCCGGACGTGAACGCGCCGCGGCGGCCGTCGGCACGAACCCGCTTCCCGGAGCCCGAAGCGCCGTCCGACCACCCGTCACCGAAGATAGGTGTTCGCGCACCGCGGAACGCTTTCGACCCTTCCACCGTCCCGTTCCGTTCTCCATATTCGGCTCATGGCCAAACCCGCCCGCAAGCAGCCCGGTCGCTCGCCGATCCTCGACACCGCCGACGCCTCAGAGCCGCTGACTCCCGGCTTCGGCGAGGCGCCGCAGGCGGAGTTCGTCGGCGCGCCGCTCGACGGGCCGATCAGCGGCTGGGCCGACCGGATCGCGCAGGATCTCGAGGTCGAGGCCGAACGGGAGGCCGCGCGCCCGAAACCGCCGAAGAAGCCGTCCGAGAAATCCCTCAAGTCGGCCCGTGGCACCTCGATGGGCGCGGCCACCGACCCGACCGCGCGCGCCCGCGCCGGGCTCAATCCCGTCGCCGGCATGAACGTGTCGCTGGAGGACGCGAGCACCCTGCCCCCGTCCGGCGTCACCGCCACCGTGGAAGCGCTGTCGGCGCTGATCGAGAGCGGCAACCCCTTGTTCAAGAACGGCGAGATGTGGCTGCCGCACCGCCCCCCCCGGCCGGACAAGTCGGAGGGCGGCATCGCCTTCAAGGTCGAGAGCGAGTTCCAGCCGGCGGGCGACCAGCCGACGGCCATCGGCGACCTCGTGTCCGGCATCCGCGACGAGCAGGACCAGACGCAGGTGCTGCTCGGCGTCACCGGCTCGGGCAAGACCTTCACCGTCGCGAAGGTGATCGAGGCGACGCAGCGCCCGGCACTGATCCTGGCGCCCAACAAGACGCTCGCCGCTCAGCTCTATGGCGAGTTCAAGAACTTCTTTCCGAACAACGCCGTGGAGTATTTCGTTTCCTACTACGACTACTACCAGCCCGAGGCCTACGTCCCACGCTCCGACACCTTCATCGAGAAGGAGTCCTCGATCAACGAGCAGATCGACCGGATGCGCCACGCCGCCACCCGCGCCCTCCTGGAGCGCGACGACGTGATCATCGTCGCTTCCGTGAGCTGCATCTACGGCATCGGCTCGGTCGAGACCTACACGGCGATGACCTTCACCATGACGGTCGGCGACCGACTCGACCAGCGCCGCCTCCTCGCCGACCTCGTCGCCCAGCAGTACAAGCGCCGCGACATGGACTTCGTGCGCGGCTCCTTCCGGGTGCGCGGCGACACGATCGAGATCTTCCCGGCCCACCTGGAGGACCGCGCCTGGCGCATCTCCATGTTCGGCGACGAGATCGAGACCATCCACGAGTTCGACCCGTTGACGGGTGGCAAGACCGACGACCTGAAGTCGGTGAAGATCTACGCCAACTCGCACTACGTCACGCCGCGCCCGACGCTGCAGCAGGCGGTCAAATCCATCAAGGAGGAGCTGCGCGGCCGCGTCGCCGAGCTGGAGCGCGCCGGCCGCCTGCTGGAAGCCCAGCGCATCGAGCAGCGCGTCACCTTCGACGTCGAGATGATCGAGGCGACCGGCTCCTGCAACGGCATCGAGAACTATTCGCGCTACCTCACCGGCCGCCTGCCGGGCCACCCGCCGCCGACGCTGTTCGAGTACCTGCCCGACAACGCCCTCGTGTTCATCGACGAGAGCCACGTCACCGTGCCGCAGATCGGCGCGATGTACCGCGGCGACTTCCGCCGCAAGGCGACGCTGGCCGAATACGGCTTCCGCCTGCCCTCCTGCATGGACAACCGCCCCTTGCGCTTCGAGGAGTGGAACGCCATGCGCCCGCCGACGGTGGCCGTGTCCGCCACCCCCGGGCCCTGGGAGCTCGGGCAGTCCGGCGGCGTCTTCGCCGAACAGGTGATCCGCCCGACCGGCCTCATCGACCCGCCGGTGGAGGTGCGTCCCGCCCGCTCCCAGGTCGACGACCTGCTCGGCGAGATCCGCGAGACCGTCGCCCGGGGCTACCGCGTCCTGTGCACCGTGCTGACCAAGCGCATGGCCGAGGACCTCACCGAATACCTGCACGAGCAGGGCGTCCGCGTGCGCTACATGCACTCCGACATCGACACCCTGGAGCGCATCGAGATCATCCGCGACCTGCGGCTCGGCGCCTTCGACGTGCTGGTCGGCATCAACCTCCTGCGCGAGGGCCTCGACATTCCCGAATGCGGCTTGGTCGCCATCCTCGACGCCGACAAGGAAGGCTTCCTGCGCTCCGAGACCTCGCTGATCCAGACCATTGGTCGCGCCGCGCGCAACGTCGACGGCAAGGTGATCCTCTACGCCGACCGCATCACCGGCTCGATGGAGCGGGCGATGGCCGAGACCGACCGCCGCCGCGAGAAGCAGGTGGCCTACAACGCGGCCAACGGCATCACGCCGCAGAGCGTCAAGGCGCGCATCGCCGACATCCTCGACTCCTACTACGAGAAGGACCACGTCCGGGTCGACACGAAGGGCTTCGCCGAGGAAGGCGCCCTCGTCGGCAACAACATGCGCTCGCACTTGGAGCACCTGGAGAAGGAGATGCGCAACGCCGCCGCCGACCTCGACTTCGAGCGCGCCGCGCGCCTGCGCGACGAGATCAAGCGCCTGCAGGCGACGGAGCTCGCGATCGGCGCCGACCCGATGGCGCGCGAGCGCGACGTGGCGATGTTCGTGCAGGACTCGGACGCCTCGGCGGGCCAGCGCACCCGCACCTCCGGCGGCAAGGCCCCCCGCGCCAAGTCCTTCGGCGG
>CAXUCL010000064.1:0-11036 GCA_964249395.1 uncultured Rhizobiaceae bacterium | reverse complement strand
GCCCCAGCAGGATCAGCCTCATCGTCCCCCCCGTTTCCCGCCTCTGAGTTTCGCCTTGCGGACGAGGCCTTCGTATTGATGCGCCAGGAGATGCCCCTGCACCTGCGCGACCGTATCCATCGTGACGCTGACGACGATCAGCAGCGACGTGCCGCCAAGATAGAACGGAACGCCGAGCGCCGAAATGAGAAACTCCGGCAGAAGGCAGATGATGATCAGGTAGATCGCGCCGACGACGGTGATGCGCGTGAGGACGTAGTCGATGTGCTCCGCGGTGCGCTCGCCCGGCCGGATGCCGGGAATGAAGCCGCCGTGCTTCTTGAGGTTGTCCGCGGTGTCCTTCGGGTTGAACACGACGGCGGTGTAGAAGAAGGCGAAGAAGCCGATCATCGCCGCGTAGAGCAGCATGTAGAGCGGCTGGCCATGGCCGAGCGAGGCGACGATGGCGGTCGCCCAGCCCGGCAGTTCGGCCGTGTTGCCGAAATTGGCGATCGTGACCGGCAACAGCAGGAGCGAGGACGCGAAGATCGGCGGGATGACGCCGGCGGTGTTGAGCTTCAGCGGCAGGTGCGACGTGTCGCCCTGGAACATCCGGTTGCCGACCTGCCGCTTCGGATACTGGATCAGCAGCCGGCGCTGGGCGCGCTCGAAGAACACGATGAACGCGATGCAGCCGATCGCGACGGCGATCACGAGAAGGATGACCCCCGTCGACAAGGCCCCGGTCCGGCCGAGATCGAGCAGGTGCGCGACGGCCGTCGGCAGGTTGGCGACGATGCCCGCGAAGATGATGAGCGAGATGCCGTTGCCGATGCCGCGAGCGGTGATCTGCTCTCCGAGCCACATCAGGAACATGGTGCCGCCGGTCAGCGTGATGACCGTCGACAGGCGGAAGAACAGGCCCGGATCGGTGACGATGTTCTGCGATGTCTCGAGGCCCACCGCGATGAAGTAGGCCTGCACGACGGCGAGCAGCACCGTGCCGTAGCGCGTGTACTGATTGATGATCTTCCGTCCCTGCTCGCCTTCCTTCTTGAGTGTTTCCAGCGAGGGAATGACCGAGGTCATCAGCTGGATGATGATCGACGCCGAGATGTACGGCATGATGCCGAGGGCGAAGATCGCCATGCGGCCGACCGCGCCGCCGGCGAACATGTTAAACAGCCCGAGGATGCCGGTCGACTGCTGCTGGAACGCCCGCGCCAACGCTTCCGGGTTGATGCCGGGCATCGGGATGTAGGTGCCGAGCCGGTAGACGAGCAGCGCGCCGAGCGTGAACCAGATGCGCTTCTTGAGGTCGGTGGCCTTGGAGAAGGCGCCGAAGTTCAGGTTTGCGGCGAGTTGCTCCGCTGCCGATGCCATCTCATCAATCTCCGGCTAGCCACCGACAAGGGTTCGCGGTTCGTGCCATGCCCGCTCGACGACTTGCGAGAGATATGCGGTAGCCGAACTTCGAGCAAGCGGAGGCCGGTCGCGGCCTCCGCGGCGATGGTTCGTCAGGCTTCGGCGGCAGCGGCGGGAGGCTGCGGCAGCGTGACGGAGCCACCGGCCTTCTCGATCTTCTCGATCGCCGACTTCGACGCGCCGGCCACGACGAGCGTGAGCTTCGCCGTGAGGTCTCCGTCGCCCAGGAGACGGATGCCGTCCTTCGTGCGGCGCACGACGCCGGCCGTCTTCAGCGCCGCCGCATCGACGGTGGCGTTCGCATCGAGCTTGCCAGCGTCGATCGCCGCCTGCAGGCAGCCGACGGAGACGATCGCGTAGTCCTTCGCGAAGATGTTCACGAAGCCGCGCTTGGGCAGGCGACGGTAGAGCGGCATCTGCCCACCCTCGAAGCCGTTGATCGCGACGCCGGAGCGGGACTTCTGGCCCTTGACGCCCCGGCCGGCGGTCTTGCCGGAACCGGAGCCGATGCCGCGACCAAGACGCTTGCGCGAATGGGTAGCGCCTGGACGATCGGCGATCTCGTTGAGTTTCATCGAAACGTCTCCCGGTTCAGGCCTCGTCCACGATGCGGACGAGGTGACCGACCTTGGCGATCGCGCCGCGAATGGAGGGCGTATCCTCCAGGGTGCGGCGGCGGTGCAACTTGTTGAGGCCGAGCCCGATCAGCGTTTCGCGCTGCGTGCCCGGTCGGCGGATGGGGCTGCCGATCTGCTCGACGGTGAGGGTCTTGCCCTTGGCTGCGGTGTTCGACATGCGGGTCGCGCTCCTCAAGCAGCCGGCTGGTCTTCGGCGCCGACGAGGCTCGAACGGCGAGCCTGCAGCGTCGAATACTTGATGCCGCGACGGGCGGCGACGTCCTTCGGATGCATCGAACTCTTCAACGCGTCGAAGGTCGCGCGGACCATGTTGTAGGGGTTGGAGGAGCCCATCGACTTCGCGACGACGTCGTGCATGCCGACCGCCTCGAACACGGCGCGCATCGGGCCGCCCGCGATGATGCCCGTGCCGGCCTCGGCGGAGCGAAGGTAGACCTTGCCGGCGCCGTGCCGGCCGGCGACATCATGGTGCAGCGTCCGGGCATCGCGCAGTGGCACGAAGATCAGGTCGCGCTTGGCGGCTTCCGTCGCCTTACGGATCGCCTCCGGCACCTCGCGTGCCTTTCCGTGGCCGAAGCCGACGCGACCCTTCAGGTCGCCGACGACGACGAGCGCGGCGAAGCCGAAACGCCGGCCGCCCTTCACCACCTTGGCGACGCGGTTGATGTTGACGAGCTTGTCGACGAAGCCGTCGTCGCGCTCTCGGTCGTTGCGATCCTGTCGATCGTTTCTCGGCGCCATGACCCTATCCTTATTCTTTTCCGGAAGGCGCTGCGGGATGGGAGGCCGTTCAAGCGGCGTCCCGGCGAATGGCCGAAGCCGGCAGTCCGCAAACACGCGCTGCCGGCCGGCCAATAAGTCATTCGCGACGGAAAGAGAAGCGCCAGCGGGCGCCGTCCCCCCTTCGCGGACCGTCAGAAGTTGAGGCCGCCCTCGCGCGCGGCTTCCGCCACGGCCTTGACGCGGCCGTGATAAATGAAGGCGCCTCGGTCGAAGACGACATCCGTGACACCGGCCTGCTTCGCCCGTTCGGCGATCAGCTTGCCGACGGCCGCAGCGGCCGCCGTGTCGGCGCCGGTCTTCAGATCGCCCTTCAAGCTCGTGTCGAGCGTCGACGCCGCGGCGAGCGTCACGCCCTGCACGTCGTCGATGACCTGCGCATAGATGTTCTTCGACGAGCGGTGCACCGACAAACGGGGCCGACCGTTGGCGACCGCCTTGACGGAGCGTCGGACGCGCTTGGCGCGGCGGCGAAGGGACTGCTTCGGAGAGATTGCCATCGTGGCGGACCTTACTTCTTCTTGCCTTCCTTGCGGACGATCCGCTCGCCGGCATACTTCACACCCTTGCCCTTGTAGGGCTCGGGGCCGCGATAGTCGCGGATCTCCGCGGCGACCTGGCCGACCTGCTGCTTGTCGATGCCGGTCACGACGATCTCCACCGGGCGCGGAACCGCGACGGCGATGCCCTCGGGCACCTGGTAGACGACGTCATGGCTGTAGCCGAGCGCGAGTTGCAGGTTCTTGCCTTGCATCGACGCTCGGTAGCCGACGCCGGAAATCTCCAGCCGCTTCTCGAAGCCGGTCTTCACGCCGGTGAGGACGTTGGCGATCATCGTGCGCGACATGCCCCATTTGGCGCGAGCGGTCTTGGACTCGTCGCGGGGCGTGACCGCGACGGCGCCGCCCTCCATCTTGACGAGCACCTCGTCGTTGACGACGAACGACAGCTCGCCTTTGGCGCCCTTGGCCCTGACCGTCTGTCCGTCCACCGAAACGGTGACGCCATCCGGGATCGAAACGGGCTTCTTGCCGATACGAGACATTGGAGACTACCTGTTTTCTGGTCGGATACGGAGGCTCTGCCGCGTCAAACGACGCGGCAGAGAACCTCTCCGCCGACATTCTGTTCGCGGGCATTGTGATCGGCCATCACGCCCTTCGGTGTCGAAAGCACCGAGATGCCGAGACCGTTGGCGACGTGCGGAATGGTCTTGGCCGAAACGTAGACGCGACGGCCCGGCTTCGACACGCGGGCGATCTCGTGGATTACGGACCCGCCCTCGTAGTATTTCAGCTCGATCTCGAACTCCGACTGACCGTTCTCGAAGGCCGTCTCCGTGTATCCACGGATGTAGCCTTCGTCCTTTAGGACGTCGAGCACCCGGCCGCGCAGCTTCGAGGCCGGCGTCAAAACCGAATTCTTCTTGCGCTCGACCGCGTTGCGGATGCGCGTAAGCATATCGCCGAGGGGATCGGACAGGGACATGGATCGCTCTCCTTACCAGCTCGACTTCACGATGCCGGGAATCTGGCCGTTGTTGCCGAGTTCCCGGAGCGCGATGCGGCTCATCTTGAGCTTGCGGTAATAGGCCCGCGGACGACCCGTCACTTCGCAACGGTTGCGGATGCGCGTCTTCGACGAGTTGCGCGGCATGCCGGACAGCGCGAGTTGCGCGCGGAAGCGGTCCTCGATCGGCGCGTCCTGGTTCATGATCGTCGACTTCAGCGCTTCGCGCTTGCCGGCGAAACGCGCCACCAGCCTCTCGCGGCGCTTGTTCTTCTCGATCGAGCTCTTCTTCGCCATGTCAGGCTCCTTTTCTCGCGGCCGTTACTGGCGGAAGGGGAAGTTCAGCGCCTTGAGCAGGGCGCGCGCTTCCTCGTCGGTCTTCGCCGTCGTACACACGATGATGTCCATCCCCCAGATCTGGTCGACCTTGTCGTAGTTGATCTCGGGGAAAACGATGTGCTCCTTCAGGCCCATGGCGAAGTTGCCGCGGCCGTCGAAGCTCTTGGGGTTGAGGCCGCGGAAGTCGCGAACGCGCGGCAACGCCACTTGGATGAGTCGGTCCAGGAACTCGTACATCCGGTCCTTGCGGAGCGTCACCTTCGTGCCGATCGGCATGCCCTCGCGGACCTTGAAGCCGGCGATCGACGTGCGCGCCTTGGTGATCACCGGCTTCTGGCCGGCGATCCTCGCCAGGTCCTCGGCTGCGACCGACGGCTTCTTGGAGTCGCCCGTCGCCTCGCCGACGCCCATGTTGATGACGATCTTCTCGAGCTTCGGCAACATCATGTCGTTGGCGTAGCCGAACTGTTCCTTCAGCGTCGACCGGATCGTTTCCGCGTAGACCTGCTTCAGGCGCGGCGTGTATTGAGCCTCAGGCATCGATCTGTTCTCCGGACCGCTTGGCGACGCGCACTTTCCGTGCCTTTTCGCCCTCGCCCACAATCTTGAAGCCGACGCGAGTCGGCTTGCCGTCCTTCGGGTCGGTAACCGACAGGTTGCTGAGATGGATCGAAGCCTCCTTCGAAACGATCCCGGCTTCCTGGCTCGCCGTCTGGCGCTGATGGCGCTTGATCATGTTGATGCCCTCGACGACCGCACGGTCGTCCTTCGGCATCACCTGCAGCACCTTGCCAGAACGACCCTTGTCCTTGCCGGCAGTGACGACGACCTTGTCGCCCTTCTTGATCTTCTGCATCGTCGTCGTCCTTCAGAGCACTTCCGGCGCCAGCGAAATGATCTTCATGTGGTTCCGAGCGCGCAACTCGCGCGGGACGGGACCGAAGATGCGGGTGCCGATCGGCTCCTTCTTGTTATCGATGAGGACGGCGGCGTTCGCGTCGAAGCGGATGACCGAACCATCCGGCCGCCGGATGTCCTTGGCCGTGCGAACCACGACCGCCTTCATCACGTCGCCCTTCTTCACGCGACCCCGCGGGATTGCCTCCTTGATCGAAACGACGATGACGTCGCCGACCGAGGCATACTTGCGCTTCGAACCGCCGAGCACCTTGATGCACATGACGCGACGGGCGCCGGAATTGTCCGCCACGTCGAGGTTCGTTTGCATCTGAATCATGTCGGACCGCCTTCAAACTGCCGAGCACGACGGCGGCTCGAAGGCCGCCGATCGCATCGTTCCCAACTTTCTCAGAGCCGCCGCCTATCGCGCCGCGCCCAATCTTAGAGGCTGTCGCGAGCAACCGCGCCGGCCTCGTGCCCACACTAAACGCTCGCCGCGCCCGCCTCGGACTCGACCACAATCCAGGTCTTGCCCTTCGAGATCGGCCGGGTCTCCTGAATGAAGACGTCGTCGCCGACTTTCTTGGCGTTGGTCTCGTCATGCGCCTTGTAGCGCTTGGAGCGACGGACCGTCTTCTTGAAAAGCGGGTGAGTGAAGCGACGCTCCACCAGCACCACGATCGTCTTGTCGTTCTTGTCGGAAACGACCGTTCCCTGCAGAATGCGCTTGGGCATCGTTTCGTCCTTATGCCTTAGCCGCGGCGGCCTTCTGGCCGGCCACGGTCTTGATGCGGGCGATGTCGCGGCGCACCACGCGAATGCGTGCGGTGTTTTCGACCTGACCGGTCGCGCCCTGGAAGCGCAGGTTGAACTGCTCCTTCTTGAGCTTGGCGAGCTCGTCCGTGAGCTGGTCGGCGGTCATGGTCTTCAGGTCGGCGGCCTTCACGATGCCACTCCTTATTCCGGAATGCGCTGGATGAAGCGCGTCTTGATCGGCAGCTTGGCCGCGCCGAGACGCAGCGCCTCGCGCGCGATGTCCTCCGCCACGCCGTCCAACTCGAACATGATCCGCCCCGGGTGAACGCGGGCCGCCCAGAACTCGATGGCTCCCTTGCCCTTGCCCATGCGCACTTCGGTAGGCTTCTTCGTCACTGGCAGGTCCGGAAAGATGCGGATCCAGACGCGCCCCTGACGCTTCATCTGACGGGTGATGGCACGCCGGGCGGCCTCGATCTGGCGCGCAGTAACGCGCTCCGGCTCCATGGCCTTCAGACCGAACGAGCCGTAGTTGAGGTTCGTGCCACCCTTGGCCGTCCCATGAATGCGTCCCTTGAACGCCTTCCGGAACTTGGTGCGCTTCGGTTGCAGCATTTCAGTTCACTCCAAACCGATCTCAGGCGTGCTCGCGCTCGCGACGGCGGCCGCCGCTCGGCGCCTCGCCCTCGACCGCACGACGCTCGGACGCCATCGGATCGTGCTCCAGGATCTCGCCCTTGAAGATCCAGACCTTCACGCCGCAAACCCCATAGGCGGTGTGCGCTTCGGCCGTACCGTAATCGATGTCGGCGCGCAGCGTGTGCAACGGCACGCGGCCCTCGCGATACCACTCCATCCGGGCGATCTCGGCCCCGCCGAGACGGCCGGAGCAGTTGATGCGGATGCCTTCGGCACCGAGACGCATCGCCGACTGCACGGCGCGCTTCATGGCGCGACGAAACGCGATGCGGCGTTCGAGCTGCTGAGCGATCGACTGCGCCACCAGCGTCGAGTCCGTCTCGGGCTTGCGGATCTCGACGATGTTGATGTGCGTTTCCGCCTTCGTCATCGTCGCAAGCTTCTTGCGCAGCTTCTCGATGTCCGCGCCCTTCTTGCCGATGACGATGCCCGGGCGGGCGGAATGGATCGTGATGCGGCACTTCTTGTGCGGGCGCTCGATGACGATCTTAGAGACCGCCGCCTGTTTCAGCTCCTCGAACAGCGCGTTGCGGATCGTGATGTCTTCGTGGAGCAGCAGACCGTATTCACCCGTGTTGGCGAACCAACGCGAGTCCCACGTGCGGTTGATGCCGAGCCGGAAGCCCGTCGGATTGATCTTCTGACCCATCAGGCGGCCTCTCCCTGCTCGGCGATTTCGCGCACCACGATCGTGAGATGCGAGAACGGCTTCTCGATGCGGCTGGCGCGACCGCGACCGCGGGCGTGGAAACGCTTCATCGTGATCGACTTACCCACGTAAGCCTCCGCGACGACGAGCGCGTCGACGTCGAGGTCATGGTTGTTCTCGGCGTTGGCGACCGCGCTCTGGAGCGTCTTGAGCACCGTTTCCGAGATCCGCTTGCGCGAGAAGGTCAGATCGGCGATGGCGGTGTCGACCTTCTTGCCACGGATCATCGCCGCGACGAGGTTCAGCTTTTGCGGGCTGACGCGGATCGTGCGAGCGACGGCCCGAGCCTCGGTGTCCTTGAGCTGGCGTTCCAGCTTCGGCTTGCCCATCGTTACTTCCTCTTCGACTTCTTGTCCGCGCCGTGGCCGTAGTAGGTACGGGTCGGGGCGAACTCGCCGAACTTGTGACCGATCATCTCCTCGTTGACGGAGACCGGCACGTGCTTGTTGCCGTTGTAGACACCGAAGGTCAGGCCGACAAACTGCGGCAGGATCGTGGAACGACGGCTCCAGATCTTGATCACCTCGCTGCGGCCACCTTCGCGGACCTTCTCGGACTTCTTCAGAAGGTAGCCATCGACGAACGGGCCCTTCCAGACTGAACGGGTCATGAAGCGCTCCCTTCCTTACGACTTGCGCTGATGGCGCGAGCGGGCGATGAACTTGTCGGTCGACTTGTTCGAGCGCGTCCGCTTGCCCTTCGTCGGCTGGCCCCATGGCGAGACCGGATGCCGGCCGCCCGAGGTGCGACCCTCGCCGCCGCCGTGCGGGTGGTCGACCGGGTTCATCGCGACGCCGCGCACATGCGGGCGCTTGCCGAGCCATCGGTTGCGACCGGCCTTGCCGAGGTTGATGTTGCCGTGGTCTGCGTTCGACACCGCGCCGACCGTCGCGAGGCACGCGCCTGCCACCAGACGCTGCTCGCCGGAATTCAAGCGCAAGACACCCATGGCGCCGTCGCGGGCAACGAGCTGTGCGTAGGCACCGGCCGACCGAGCGATCTGTCCGCCCTTGCCGGGCTTCATCTCGACGTTGTGAACAATCGTGCCGACGGGCATCGCCGACAACGGCATGGCGTTGCCAGGCTTCACGTCGACCCCGGACATGCCGGCCACGATCTTGTCCCCGGCCGCGACGCGCTGAGGCGCCAGGATGTACGCCATCTCGCCGTCCTCGTATCGGACGAGCGCGATGAAGGCCGTGCGATTGGGATCGTATTCCAGGCGCTCGATCGTGCCGACGGCATCGAACTTACGGCGCTTGAAATCAACGATGCGGTAGGTCCGCTTGTGACCACCGCCCTGGAAGCGGGCCGTGACGCGGCCGTAGTTGTTGCGGCCACCGGCCGACTTCAGGCCCTCGGTCAGCTGCTTGACCGGCTTGCCCTTCCAAAGACCAGAGCGGTCGACGATGACGAGCTGGCGCTGGCCGGGCGTCGTCGGATTGAAGCTCTTCAATGCCATGACTGATTATCCCCGCCGCTACTTCAAAGACCGGTCGACACGTCGATCGACTGGCCGTCGGCGAGCGTGACGATGGCCTTCTTCTGATCGCTCTGGCGTCCGGCGCGACCGCGGAAACGCTTCACCTTGCCCTTGCGGACGAGCGTATTGACTGCCGTCACCTTTACCCCGAACAGCGACTCCACGGCCGCCTTGATCTGCGGTTTGGTCGACTTCAGCGCGACGTTGAAGACGACTTGGTTGAACTCCGAGACCATGGTCGACTTCTCGGTGATCACAGGTGAGGTGATCACGTCATAATGGCGAAGATCGTTCATTTGAACCGCTCCTCGATCGCCTCGACCGCAGCCTTCGACAGAACGAGGGTGTGGCGGCGAAGGATGTCGTAAACGTTGATGCCCTGAACCGGCAGCACGTCGATGTTCGCGATGTTGCGGGCCGAGCGCTTGAAACCCTCGTCCACCTGGGAACCGCCGATCAGCAGCGCGTTGGACAGACCGAGACCCTCGAAGGTCTTGACCACGGCCTTGGTCTTCGTTTCCGCCGCTACGAGATCGTCGACGACGATCAGACCGCCCGACTTGGCTTTCGCGGAAAGCGCGTGACGCAGCGCCAATGCGCGAACCTTTTTCGGCAGATCGTGCGCGTGGCTGCGAGCCTGCGGTCCGTGCGCCTTGCCGCCGCCTCGGAACTGCGGCGCGCGCGCCGAACCGTGACGGGCGCGGCCCGTGCCTTTCTGCTTGTAGAGCTTGGCGCCGGTGCGAGCGATCTCGGCGCGGCCGAGCGTCTGGTGCGTGCCCTGCTGGCGCTTGGCAAGCTGCCACCGCACCATGCGCTGCAAGATGTCTTCCCGCGGCTCGAGACCGAAGATGGCGTCGGCGAGCGTCAACGTGCCCGCATCCTGCCCGTCGAGCGTCTTGACGGTAACGTCCATTATTCCGCTCCCTTCGACACGTCGGTCGCCGGCGCAGCATCCGCCTTGGCTTCGCTCGCCGAGCGCAGGGCAGCCGGCTTCGGCGCGTCCTTGTGCAGAACGTGCTTCACCGCGTCACGGATTTCGATCCAGCCACCCTTCGATCCAGGGACCGCGCCGCGGATTAGGATCAGGCCCTTGTCGGCATCGGTGCGGACGACTTCCAGGTTTTGGGTCGTGACGCGGACCGATCCCATGTGGCCGGCCATCTTCTTGCCCTTGAACACCTTGCCAGGGTCCTGCCGCTGGCCTGTCGAACCGTGCGAGCGGTGCGACACCGAGTTGCCGTGCGTCGCACGACCGCCACCGAAGTTGTGGCGTTTCATGACGCCTTGAAACCCTTTGCCGATCGACGTGCCGGTGACGTCGACCATCTGCCCCGGCACGAAGTGCTCGGCCGTCAGTTCGGAACCGACGTCGATCATGTTCTCGTTCGACACGTGGAATTCAACGAGCTTCTTCTTGGGCTCGACCGAGGCCTGAGCGAAGACGCCGCGCATCGACTTGGACACGTTCTTGACCTTCGCGAGGCCGACGCCGAGTTGCACGGCGCTGTAGCCATGCTTCTCCGCCGTGCGCTGCGCGACGACCTGCAAGTTCTCAATCTTGAGAACGGTGACCGGAACATGTTCGCCGGCGTCGTTGTAGACGCGCGTCATGCCGACCTTCTGTGCGATGACACCTGACCGCATGGGATCTGATCCTTCCCTAAGGCCGCTTTACAACTTGATCTCGACGTCGACGCCCGCCGCTAGGTCGAGCTTCATCAGCGCGTCCACCGTCTGCGGGGTCGGATCGACGATGTCGAGAAGGCGCTTGTGGGTGCGCATCTCGAACTGCTCGCGCGACTTCTTGTCGATGTGCGGC
>CAXUCL010000063.1:10173-11080 GCA_964249395.1 uncultured Rhizobiaceae bacterium | reverse complement strand
CCTGGCGGCCGGCGTTCGTCCTGGTCGCGCTCGGCCTCGCCGCCAGCCTGATGCCAGCGGTGAACGGCTTGCCCGTCTTCGGCTTCGTCGGCATGGCGCTGCTGCTCGCCGGCGGCGTCGCGGGCGTGCCCTGGCTGGCACGCATCCTGTTGGCACCCTTCGCGAAGAAGCGGCGCCTGCATCCGCCTGCCGTGCAACTCGCCGTGCGGCACGTCTTCGGGGCGCCCGGCGAGGCGGCGACGGCGCTGTGCGGCATCGTCGCCTCCACCGCGCTGATGATCGCCATGGCGGTGATGGTGACGAGCTTCCGCGGCGCGGTGGACGAATGGCTCGGTCAGGTTCTCGTCGCCGACCTTTACTTGCGCGTCGAGGGCGACGCCGGCTTCGACCCGGACCTGCAGGCCCGCCTCGCCGCCGTGCCGGGCGTGGCAAGCCTCGCCTTCACGCGCCAGTCCACCCTGACGATCCGGCCGGACCGGCCGCCGGTGACGCTGATCGCCCGGCCGGTCGACCCGAACCGCCCGGACGCGCTGCTCGTTCTCCTGCGCGAAACGGCCGATCTGCCGGCCGGCGCCCTGCCCGTCTGGGTGTCGGAGCCTGCGTCCCGCCTCTACGGCTGGGATCTCGGCGACGCGATCGCCTTGCCGATCGGCACCGGGGTCGAACGCTTCTCCGTCGCCGGCGTTTGGCGCGACTACGCCCGGCAGCAGGGCGCGGTGATCCTGCGCGACACGGACTACGCGCGCCTCACGGGCGACGCCTCGCGCAACGAGGCCGGGGTGACGCTGGCGCCCGGCGCCGATGCGGCCGTCGTCCGCCGCGCCCTGGTCGAGGCGCTGCCCGAGCCGCTGCGGCCGAGCGTGTCCGTCGCCGAGCCCGCGCCCATGCGCGCCTACCCCCTGGCCCG
>CAXUCL010000063.1:0-10163 GCA_964249395.1 uncultured Rhizobiaceae bacterium | reverse complement strand
AAGATCTACACCAAGCTCGAAGTCAGGAACCGCGCCGAAGCCGTCACGCGGGCGATGCGGGCGCGCCTGCCCGACGGGTTGCGCGGAGTCGTCCAGTTCGCCGAGCCCGCGACGCTCCGTCGCTTCGCCCTCCAGCTATTCGACCGTAGCTTCGCCATCACCTACGGGCTGGAGGCGATCGCCTTGCTCGTGGGCCTCGCGGGCGTGGCCGCCACCCTCTCCGCGTCCGCCATCCCCCGGCGGCGCGAGTTCGGCATGCTGCGGCACCTCGGCGTCACCAAGCGCGAGATTACGGCCATGCTCGCGGCGGAGGGCGCGATCCTCGGCCTCATCGGCGGCGTCGCCGGCGCGGCGCTCGGCGGGGTGCTGTCGCAGGTGCTGATCCACGTCATCAACCCGCAGTCGTTCAACTGGACGATGGACACGCTCGTCCCGTTCAGCACGGTCGCCTCCGTGGTCGCGGCGCTCGTCGCGGCCGCCACCTTGACGGCGATCCTCGCCGGACGACGAGCCACGGCGACCGATGCGGTGCTGGCCGTCAGGGAGGACTGGTGATGCGCCGTTTGTTCGCGACAATGCTCGCGGTCCTGTTCTCGGCCGCCGTCGCCGTGCCGCAGCCGGTCGCCTATCCGACGGTGCGGCCGGGCGTCGCCTTCGCCTTCCCGCGCGACCATGGCGCCCACCCCGACTACCGCACCGAATGGTGGTACGTGACGGGCTGGCTGCGCACCGCCGACGGGCGCGACCTCGGCTTCCAGGTGACGTTCTTCCGCACGCGTCCGCCGACCGACGCGGCCAATCCGAGCCGCTTCGCGCCGACCCAGGTCTTGTTCGCGCACGCCGCCCTGTCCGACCCGGCGGTCGGCCGCCTCTGGCCCGGCGCCCGCGCCGCCCGCGCCGGCTTCGGCCTGGCGGAGGCGTCCGCCACGGACGCGAACGTCGTCCTAGACGACTGGCGCTTCGCGCGGCAGGCGGCCGACGGTTCCTTCACGACGCGCGTTGCGACGCCGGACTTCGGCTTCGACCTGTCTTTCAGCCCGACGCAGGAGGTGTTCCTGCAGGGCGAGGCCGGCTACAGCCGCAAGGGCGAGAAGCCGGAGGAAGCGAGCCACTACTATTCGCTGCCGCACCTCGCCGTTTCCGGCGCGATCGAGCGCGGCGGCGAGCGGACGGCCGTTTCCGGCGAGGCGTGGCTCGACCGCGAATGGTCCACGAGCTACCTCGCGCCGAACGCGGCCGGCTGGGACTGGACGGGGCTGAACCTTGCCGACGGCGGCGCGCTGATGGCGTTCCGCATCCGCGCCAAGGACGGCGGCACGGTCTGGGCGGGCGGCTCGCTGCGCCGCCCAGACGGCACGATCCACCGCTTCGCCCCCGGCGACGTCCGCATGGAGCCGCTGCGCCGCTGGCGCTCGCCCCGCACGAACGGCGACTATCCGGTGGAGCAGCGGCTGACGGTCAAGCTGCCCGAAGGCGAGCGCAGCTTCGTCCTCAAGCCGCTGTTCGACGACCAGGAGCTCGATGGGCGCTCGGGCGGCCTGCCCGTTTATTGGGAAGGGGCCGTGACCACGGAAGGCGGCCGCGGCTACCTAGAGCTCACCGGCTACGCGTCCGACCTTAAGATGTGAGCCTGGTGCTCTATCGGCGCTTGGTCAGGACTTGCCGGCCAGCCGCGCCGCGCGGCGCTGACGCGCTTCGTCGATCTTCAACGGCTGCGCCCGCTGCACGGTGCGCCAGCCGGTGGCGAGAACCGTCACCACGCGGTTGCCGCGAAAGTCCGTTTCCACCGCAAGCGGCCCGCGCTCAGCCATGAAGTCCAGCAGGAACCGTCCGCGCGACGGGGAATGGCTGCCATAGGCTTTCGCCAGCGCCTCGTTGGTCGGGCAGTCGGCGCCCTCGCGCGCGGCGCGCGCCAGCATCAGGAACACGCCCTGCATGTCCTCCGGCAAGGCGTCCGTCGCGTCGAGCGCCGCCTGCCACGCCTCGTCCGGCGCGGTCTCCCCGATGCCGGCGCGGGCACGGCTGAGGCGTCGACGGAAGGCCGCCATGTCGGTCTCGGCGCCGCGCAGGCGCTTCAGGCGGCAATGGGTCAGGAAGTCCTGGTAGAGCACCGGCACGGGCCGGAACGCAGCGTCCGGATCGGCCAGCATCTCGGCGAAGATCGCCTCTACCAGCGCCGCGCGGTCCGCCTCGCCGCGCCGGTCCTCCTCCGGCTCGACGGCCTGCGGCTTCGCGCTCGCCTGCGCGACGCGGCCGAGAAGCTCCTGCGTGGAAACGGTCTCCCGCATCGGCCGCACGAGCGGCAGGGCGGCATCGGTCTCGGCAGCGGCGAAGATCAGGTCGCGCGTTTGCGCCCCGTCGCGCTCTGGCAGGGCGAGCAGCGAGGGCCGCCCGGTGCGCCCGCTCGTTTCCACCGATCCGATCCGCACGGAAACGGGCCGGCGCGACAAGGCGGGGCCAAGAGCGACGAAGTGGCCGGGCTCCAAGTCGCGGAACCGCTCGGCCGCCCGGCGCTCCAGCCCGAGCAGGTCGGCCGCGCGCGCCATGTCGATGTCCAGGAAGGTGCGGCCCATTAGGAAGTTCGACGCCTCGGCCGCGACGTTCTTGGCGAGCTTGGCGAGGCGCTGCGTCGCGACGATCCCGGCCAGCCCGCGCTTGCGGCCGCGGCACATGAGGTTGGTCATCGCGCCGAGCGACACGCGCCGCGCCTCGTCGGACACCTCGCCGGCAATGGCGGGGGCGAAGATCTGCGCCTCGTCGACCGCGATCAGCATCGGGAACCAATGGGCGTGATCGGCTTCGAACAGGCCGTTCAGGAAGGCGCTCGCGCACATCATCTGCACCTCCGTGTCGAGCCCTTCGAGGTTCAGGACCACGGACGCGCGGTGCTCGCGGATGCGCGAGGCGATGCGCTGCAACTCGGCCGGCGTCCGGTCGGCGTCGACGACGAGGTGGCCGAAGCGCGTCGCGAAGGACACGAAGTCGCCCTCCGGATCGACGATCGCCTGCTGGACGTACGGGGCGCTCTGTTCCAGCAGCCGCCGCAAGAGATGCGACTTGCCGGACCCGGAGTTGCCTTGGACAAGCAGGCGGGTCGAGAGCAGTTCCTCGAGGTCGAGTTCGGCCGGCTCGCCGACGGCGTTGGTCCCGAGCTCCACGGCGATCTTCATGCGAAACGCTGTCTTCCGGCTGCGACGGTGCCCGACGCTAGCACGGTCCGGCGGGCGGGTGTCGCCGCCCGCCGCTTCGGTCCACAACGCCGGCCGGTTATGAACAGGCCCGATCGTCGCGGCGGCAAGAGCCCGGACGCTTCAGGCCGCGACGAGCGCGATCTCCGGCACGGTCTCGCGCACCAGCGCCATGTCGCGGTTGAAGGCCTCAGTCTCGCGCGCCTGGGACTCCGGGTCCGGCAGGCGCAGGATGTAGGCCGGGTGGACGGTAACGAGGAGCTTGGTCTCTGCGTCGAGGTCGATGAGCTTCGAGCGCGTGTCGCGGATGGTCACCGACTTGCCGAGCACGGTGGCGGCGGCCGTCGCGCCGAGCGCGACCACGAGCTTCGGCTTGACGATGTCGCGCTCGATCTCCAGCCAGAAGCGGCAGGCCTTCACCTCGCCCATCGAAGGCTTCTGGTGAATGCGCCGCTTGCCCTTGGGCACGAACTTGAAGTGCTTCACCGCGTTGGTGACGTAGGCTTGGGTCCGGTCGATGCCGGCTTCGGCGAGCGCCGCATCGAACACCTTGCCGGCCGGCCCGATGAACGGCTCGCCCGCCAGGTCCTCCTGGTCGCCCGGCTGTTCGCCGACGAAGATCACCGGCGCGTGGTCCGGCCCCTTGCCGAACACGGTCTGCGTCGCCGGCTCCCACAGCGGGCAGGCCTTGCATTCCCGGGCCTCGGCCCGCGCCTCGTCGAGCGTTCGCGGCTGGTTGCCGCCGCGCGCCACGATCTGCGCCTGCTTCTCCATTCCCACCGCCGCCTTCGCCATCTCCGCCTGCTCCGCCGACCGTTCGTGGCGCAAACTCGGCAGCGTCGGCGCGGTTTCCAGCATGCGCCGCGATGCCGCTTCGGCGCCGCGGATCAACGGCTCGATCAGCACCGCCTCGGGCAGGTTGCGCCAGTACTTCTTCGGCATCTCGGACTGCATCGCCTTCACCTTCAGCCGCGCCGGGTTGAAGATCGAGGCGTAGTAGGTGAGCCAAAGGTCCTCGGCCGCGTCCTCCGGCGGGCGGTCGTCGCGCGACGCGCCCGGCGCGAAGGCGAGCTCGGCACCGTCCCAGTGGACGGAGCGCAGCGGCGTCAGGATGCTCCAGACCATGCCGGCGAAGCGCCGCACGAAGAACGGCGCGGTGTGTTCGACGATGTGGTGCGTCGGCTCGAACCAGGCGATGTAATGATGCCCCGCCTCCGTCTCGATCTCGCGGAACCGCACGAACGCCGTCATCTTGTGCGCGTCGCGGTAGACCGCCTTCTGCATCTCGCGGGCGCGGATCACGTCGTCGTCGGACGCGACCTCCAGCAACCCCTTCTCGGTCTGCAACCGCCAGAGGAGGCGGTAGGCAAGGACGAAGCGTTCGGGGTCGGAATGGCAGACGAGATGGCGGGCGAGGTCGGGAAAGGCCTTCGGCACGGTGACGCCGGGCGCGGCCGCCGGCGTTTCGTCGGGGAGCGGCTTGGCGAAGAGGTTCGGCGTTTCGCCCTCCACCGCGAAGCTCATATCTTCGGGCGAAACGCGGAGCGCCACCGCCCGCCGCGCCGCCGCGCGCCAGCCGTCGAAGTCGGCGGGGTGAGAGACGCTGGCGAAGAACATGGAAGGTCTCTTTGGCGGGTCATGGTCGGGTTCGTCAGGCTGAACGTCGGGACACCCGAACCGTTCAAAGCCGCTCGTGGACGTCCGAGGACCCGAAGCTTACCTTGTGCGGCAACGCTTCGAACGAGGAGGTTCGGCCATGAGCCACGCCGCCAGAACCACGCTTCCCATGCCGCCGGCCGACGGCGAGATCGGGGAGGCCGCGCGCGCCGCGACGGACGGTCCGGTTGTCTTGACCGAGAACGGCCAGCCGGCCTTCGTGCTCATGACGCACGACGAATACGTGCGGCGCGATCGGTGGACGGAATCCGTTCTCCACGCTTTCGAGGATCCAAGCCCGGAAGCCGACTTCGATTTCGACCCGCCTCGCCTTCGCGGTCCATCGCGCGCGACGCCGATCGACTTGGAATGAGCACTCTTCTGCTGGACACGAATATCGTCTCCGCACTTCGTCGCGTCGAGCGTCTACCCATACATGCCAGAGCGATCATCGGCGGCCTGCCCCGCGCGGACTGCTTCGTGTCGGTGATCTCCTTGATGGAGATCGAGCTGGGCATACGTCTGATGGAACGGCGGGATGCGAGGCAAGGCGCGGTCCTGCGCCAATGGATCGTTCGGCAACGGGCGGCAACCGCCGACGATCTCGTTCTTCCCGTCACCGAACCGATAGCCTTGCAGTGCGCAACGCTCCACGTTCCCGATCCCAAGTCCGACAACGACGCCCTCATCGCCGCGACCGCCATCGTCCACGACCTGACGCTCGTCACCCGCAACGTTTCGGACTTTGCCGGCATCGAGGGCTTACGCCTGCTGGACCCTTGGGCGGCCGGCTGACCGCCTAGAACAACGACAGCTGCTCGGCCGGCTTGCGGCGGGGCTCGAAGTCGAGGCGCAGGTCCTCGCGATCCGTGGCGCTGCCCGGCGACCAGCCTTCGGCGGTCACGAACGGCCGCACCTTCTCCACCGAATGGCAAAGCTTGGCGACGTCCTCCAGCCGCAGCGTGCGATGCCGCCGCGTCGAAAGGATCTTCTTCACCGCCTTGGTGCCGAGGCCCGGCACGCGCAGCAGCATCTCGCGGTCGGCGCGGTTGACGTCCACCGGGAAGCTGTCGCGGTGCTTCAGCGCCCAGGCGAGCTTCGGGTCGATGGAGAGGTCGAGCATGCCGTTCTCGCCGCCCGCGACGATCTCCGGCCGCGCGAAGCCGTAGAACCGCATCAGCCAATCCGCTTGATAGAGACGGTGCTCGCGCATCAACGGCGGCCGCGAGGACGGCAGCGCGCTGGACGCATCCGGGATCGGCGAAAAGGCGGAATAGTAGACCCGGCGGAGCTGGTAGTTGCCGTAGAGGTTCTCCGAGCGGCCGAGGATCGCGTCGTCGTCGGCCGTGTCCGCGCCGATGATCATCTGCGTCGATTGTCCGGCCGGCGCGAAGCGCTTCGGCTTGGCGCGGTCGCCTCGCTCGCCGCCATGCTCCTCGATCTTGGCGCGCAGGTGCCCCATCGAGCGGCGGATGTCGCGCGCGTCCTTCTCGGGCGCCAGCGCGCTCAAGGAGACGTCGGTCGGCAACTCGATGTTGATCGACAGGCGGTCGGCGAACAGGCCCGCCTCTTCGATGAGAATGGGCGAGGCGTCGGGGATCGTCTTCAAGTGGATGTAGCCGCGGAAACCCTCTTCCAGCCGCAGCTTGCGGGCGATCGCCACCATCTGCTCCATCGTGTAGTCCGACGAGCGGATGATGCCGGACGACAGAAACAGGCCCTCGATGTAGTTGCGGCGGTAGAAGTCCATTGTCAGCTTGACGACCTCGTCCACCGAGAAGCGCGCGCGTTGCACGTTCGACGACGACCGGTTCACGCAGTAGGCGCAGTCGTAGACGCAGAAGTTCGTCATCAGGATCTTGAGCAGCGAGATGCACCGTCCGTCCGGCGCGTAGGCATGGCAGATGCCGGAGCCCTCCGTCGAACCGATGCCCTTGGTCTTCAGCGAGTCGCGCTTCTCGGTGCCGCTCGACGCGCAGGACGCGTCGTACTTCGCCGCGTCCGACAGGATCGCGAGCTTCTGCTTGATGCTGAGAGCGGCCATGGGTTGTAGATAGGGTTCACCCCTTGTTCCTTCGAGCCGGCCGGCCTCGTTGTCCACAGGCTCGGTGCCGTCGCTCCCGCCGCGTTGCGATACCCTCGCGCGGTAACCAAGCGTTCAGAACCGGTTCACGATCAGGAACATAAACGTTTCCAACCGATTAAGCTGCCAAACCGGCTCGGCCTTCCTGCGATCACGCACGGAGTGGGCTCGATGGCTCGAAACCCGAAGGTTCAGGTATGAAGAAGTTCCTCCTCTCGATCGCAGCCGCGGCGACGCTCGCTTCCGGCCTGTTCGTCGCCACCACGTCCACGGCTTCGGCCGATCCGTTCCGCGGCGGCTACTACCGCGGTGGCGGCTACTACGGCGGCGGCTATGGTCGCGGCTATCGCAGCCATCGCTATCGGCACGGGGGCGGCGATGCCTTGGCGGCGGGCGCGATCGGCCTCGGCGTCGGCGCGCTGCTCGGCAGCGCCATCGCCAGCCGCCCGTACTCGGACGACCGCTTCTACGGCGAAGGCTACTACGGCAACGGCTACTACGGCGGGGGCTATTACGGCCGCCCGGGCGTGGTGTTGGAGGGTCCGGTCGTCCGCGAGCGCCGCACGTATCGCGCGGCGCGCGCCTATGACGACTACCGGCCGGCGCGCCGCATTCGTTCGAGCGGCTACAGCCACGCCGAAGCCTGCGCGGCCCGTTACCGCACCTACGACGTCGAGACCGACACCTACATCGCCCGTCCGGGCGTGGTGCGGCGCTGCCGCCTCTGAGCGCCGCTCAGACATCCCCGTAGAACGAAGAGGCCGGCGCCATCAGCGCCCGCCGCGTTTGATAATGCCGAGACCGACCCAATTACCCGCTCAGCGCAGCATAGCCGCCGCGCGCTTCGCGCAGACTCTGACGAGGTTCGCACGATAGGCGCCCGAGCCGTGCAGATCCGACAGCATGTCGCCCGCGTCGAGCGCGAGGTCGCCGAGGGTCGAGCCGTCGGGGTTCGCGGCAAGCGCCTTGCCGCCCTCCTCCCACAGGAAGGCGCCGGACTGCGAGGCGCCGGTGACGCCGACCGCGTAGTCCCCGCCGCGCTTGGCGACGAAGGCGCCGCACATGGCGTAGCGCGAGGCCGGGTTGCGGAACTTCTCGTAGGCGGACGCGTCCGGCGCCTCGAACGACACGGCCGCGACGATCTCGTTCTCGGCCAAGGCCGTCTCGAACAGGCCGAGGAAGAAGTCGCGCGCCTTCACCTCGCGACTATCGGTGTGAATCGTCGCGTCCATCGCGAGAAGCGCCGCCGGGTAGTCGGCGGCCGGGTCGAAGTTCGCGACCGCGCCGCCGATCGTGCCCATGTGCCGCACGGCCGGATCGCCGATGAGCTTGGCGAGCTCCGCGAAGCCCGGACAGACCGCTTTCAGGTCCGGAGAGGCGGCCATCTCGGCGTGCGTCGTGCCGCCGCCGATGCGCACCGACCGTCCGTTCACGCTGATGCCTTTAAGCTCGGCGACGTGGCGCAGGTCTATCAGGTCGGTCGGGCTCGCGAGCCGCTGCTTCATCGTCGGGATCAGCGTCATGCCGCCGGCGAGGAACTTGCCCTCGCCGCCCGCCGCCGCGATGGCATCGACGGCTTCCGACAAACTGCTGGGGCGGTGGTAGGTCGTCTCGTACATCGGTTCGCCTCCCTTATTCCGCCGCGATGGCGGTGACGCCGCCGCGCGCCGCGTTGAGCGCGGCCCACACCTTTTCCGGCGTCGCCGGCATGGTGAGCTCGTTCGAGCCGATCGCGTCGGTGATGGCGTTGATCACGGCCGGCGGCGAGCCGATCGCCCCCGCCTCGCCGCAGCCCTTCATCCCGAGCGGGTTGGAGGGGGTCGGCGTGGAGGTGGTGGACACGGCGAACATCGGCAGGTTGACCGCCCGCGGCATCGCGTAGTCCATGTAGCTCGCCGTCACGAGCTGGCCGCTGTCGTCGTAGAACGTGCCCTCCAGTAGCGCCTGACCGATGCCCTGCGCGACGCCGCCATGCACCTGACCGTGCACGATCATCGGGTTGATCACCGTGCCGAAGTCGTCGGCCGCGACGAACTGCACCACCTCGACGCCGCCGGTGTCCGGGTCGACCTCCACTTCGCAGATGTAGCAGCCGGCCGGGAAGGTGAAGTTCTGCGGGTCGTAGAACGCGCCCTCCTTCAGGCCGGGCTCCATGCCGTCCGGCAGCTTGTGGCCGGTGTAGGCGTTCAGCGCCACCTCGTGCCAGCCGAGCTTGCGGTCGGTGCCGACGACGCGGACCTCGCCGTTCGCGATTTCCAGGTCGCCCTCGTCGGCCTCCAACAGGTGCGCGGCGATCTTCTTCGCCTTGGCCTCGACCTTGTCGAGCGCCTTCACGATGGCCGACATGCCGACCGCGCCGGAGCGCGAGCCGTAGGTGCCCATGCCGAACTGCACCTTGTCGGTGTCGCCGTGGATCACAGCCACGTTGTCGATCGGCAGGCCGAAGCGCTCGGCGACGAGCTGCGCGAAGGTCGTCTCGTGACCCTGTCCGTGGCTGTGCGCGCCGGTGAGGATCTCGATCGTGCCGACCGGGTTCACCCGCACCTCGGCCGACTCCCACAGGCCGACGCCGGCGCCGAGCGAGCCGACAGCCTTCGACGGCGCGATGCCGCAGGCCTCGATGTAGCAGCTCATGCCGATGCCGCGCAGCCTGCCGCGGCGCTCGGCCTCGGCGCGGCGCGCCGGGAAGCCGGCCATGTCGGCCGCCTTCAGCCCGGCGTCGAGCGAGGCGTCGAAGTCGCCCGCGTCGTAGCACATGATGACGGGCGTCTGGTACGGGAAGGCGCGGATGAAGTTCTTGCGCCGGAGCTCGGCCGGATCGAGCCCGAGCTCGCGCGCCGCGGTCTCGACCGTGCGCTCCACGACGTAGGTCGCCTCCGGCCGGCCCGCGCCGCGATAGGCGTCCACCGGCACGGTGTTGGTGTAGACCGCCTTGACGTTGGCGTAGATCGCCGGGATCGCGTACTGGCCCGACAGGAGCGTCGCGTAGAGGTAGGTCGGCGTCGCGGAGGAAAACAACGACATGTAGGCGCCGAGATTGGCGACCGTGTCGACGCGCAAGGCTATGAACTTGTTGTCGGCGTCGAGCGCCAGCTCCACCTCCGTCACGTGGTCGCGGCCGTGCGCGTCGGTGAGGAAGGCTTCCGTCCGGTCGCTCGTCCACTTCACCGGGACGCCGGCTTTCTTCGAGGCCCAAAGGCAGACGATCTCCTCCGGGTAGATGTAGATCTTCGAGC
>CAXUCL010000062.1:0-11315 GCA_964249395.1 uncultured Rhizobiaceae bacterium | reverse complement strand
CAAGCTGCTGGCGGCGCCCCGCGCTTCCGCCGCCGCCCGCAGCTTGCGGGCGCCCTCCGGCCAGAGCACGTAGGCCGCCGCGCCGGCCTTGTCGCGATGAACGCGCAGCAGCGTCAGATCGGGTCCGAGCCCCTGCCCTCGGGCGGATACGAAACGCTTGCGCCCGAAGCTCTCCAGGTTGACCAGGTCCGGCGGCGAACGGAGACGGCGGAGGCGACGCAGCGCCGACGGCACCCGCGGCGCCAGCACGACGTCGTCTTCGAGCACGACGGTCGGTCCGCGGCTCGCCGCTGCCTGTCGCCAGGCGTTCCGGTGCGACAGGAAGCAGCCGAGCTCGGCAGCGGTCAGCGGACGCTCCCATCGCCCGTTCAGGACCTGCGCCAGCGCCGGGTCGATCGCTTCCGCCGCGACGGCCGGCAGCCGCGCCATCGGCAACCGCAGCGTTTCGGCCTGCCGTTCCATGAAGCCGCGACGCTCGACCGCCCGGTCGAGGTTGATGAAGAGAACGGGCGGAAGCGCGCCGTGGTCCAGCCGATCGCTCTCGTCGATGGCCGGAGGGTCGTCGCGTCGCGTCGCGGCGGCCGGAAGTCCGGTCATCGATCGAATGTCCGCTCTGGAGGTCCGCTTCCTCCTTATCCGCAGCCCGACCGCTCGGCAACGCGGGACGGGACCGGCTTTCACTCCGTCGACCCGTGCCGCGCCGAAGGCTGTGACTCGTCGGGCAGCTCGGCTTGTTGCCGCAAGCGCCCTGCCCTATTGAATGGTCCGAGGGTCGCGGCCACCTTGCCTTCTTATCCCGCGTCAAGAGTCCTCTGATGACCGAGCGTCACGTTCCCCTAGCGATCATCGGGTCCGGCCCGGCCGGCTACACGGCCGCCGTCTACGCCGCGCGCGCCATGCTGAAGCCGGTGCTGATCGCCGGGCTGCAGGAAGGCGGCCAGCTGACCATCACGACGGACGTCGAGAACTACCCGGGCTTCGCCGATCCGATCCAGGGCCCCTGGCTGATGGAGCAGATGAAGGCCCAGGCGCTGCACGTCGGCACCGAGATGATCAACGACCTCGTGGTCGAAGCCGACTTGAGCCGAAGGCCCTTCCGCCTGACGCTCGACGGCGGCACGATCGTTCTCGCGGACGCCCTGATCGTCGCGACCGGCGCGCAGGCGAAGTGGCTCGGCATTCCGTCCGAGCAGGTCTTCCAAGGGTTTGGCGTCTCGGCCTGCGCGACCTGCGACGGCTTCTTCTACCGCAACAAGGACGTGATGGTGGTGGGTGGCGGCAACACGGCCGTGGAGGAGGCGCTCTACCTTTCGCACATCGCGAAAAGCGTCACCGTCGTCCACCGTCGGGACGAGTTCCGCGCCGAGCGCATCCTGCGCGACCGCTTGGCGGCCCGCACCAACGTGTCCGTCGTCTGGAACACGGAGATCGACGAGATCCTCGGGCAGTTGAAGCCGATGAAGTCGGTGACGGGCGTGCGGCTGAAGAACCGCCTCACCAGCGAGACCGCCGAGCGACGGATCGACGGAATCTTCGTTGCCATCGGCCACGCCCCGGCCGTCGAGCTGTTCGCCGGCCAGCTCAAGCAGAAACCGTCGGGCTACCTCTGGGTCGAGACCGGCACGACGCAGACGTCCCTGCCCGGCGTCTTCGCCGCTGGCGACGTCGCCGACGAGGTGTTCCGGCAGGCCGTCACCGCCGCCGGCCTCGGCTGCATGGCGGCGCTGGAGGCCGAGCGGTGGCTCGCCGCGACGGAGGTCGAAACCCTGCGGGAAGCCGCCGAGTAGCGATCGACCGGACGAAGCGCAGGCGCTCGCCGACAAAGGTGAAGTCGCCTCTGCTCAGCTTCGAACGCAAGGCTCGTAGCGGCCAGGCGCATTTCGTCGGCATGTTTCACCGCGAGCCTTGATCCGGACGCATGGATCGAGTCTATCCTTGTGACGTCGAGCCGGTCGATCGCGCGACCGCACGGCGAACGTGCCGCGCGGGGCGGACGCACGGGGGCGGAAGCGATGGCGCTCGACTGGGACAAGCTGCGCATCTTCCACGCCGCCGCGGAAGCCGGCTCGTTCACCCACGCAGCCGACAACCTGAACCTCAGCCAATCCGCCATCAGCCGGCAGGTCGCCGCGCTGGAACAGGAGATCGGCGCGCCGCTCTTCCATCGCCACGCGCGCGGTCTCGTTCTGTCCGAACAGGGCGAGATCCTCTACCAGACCGCGACCGACGTCCTGAAGCGCCTGGAGATGGTGCGCGCGCAGCTCACTGAAACGCGCGAGAAACCGACCGGCAAGCTGCGCGTCACCACCACCGTCGGCCTTGGCTCGGGCTGGCTCACCGAACGGGCCAAGGAGTTCCTGGAGCTCTACCCGGAGATCGAGCTGCAACTCGTCCTCGACAACGAGGAGATCGACCTGACCATGCGCAAGGCGGACGCGGCGATCCGCCTGCGCCAACCGCAGCAGCCGGACCTCATCCAGCGCCGCCTGTTCACCGTGCACCTGCACGTCTACGCCGCGCCGAGCTACCTCGCGCGCTTCGGCGCGCCGGAAGTCGTGACCGACCTCGACCGCCACCGCCTCGTCACCTTCGGCGAGCCGGCCCCGCCGTACCTGCGCGACCTCAACACGCTGGAAACGGTCGGCGTCGAGGACGGCAGCGTCCGCACGTCGATCCTGCAGATCAACAACTTGATGTCGATCCGCGCGGCGATCGAGCGCGGTATCGGCATCGGTCTCCTGCCGGACTACATGATCGACAAGCAGTCGAAGCTCGTGCAGGTCCTGCCCGAGATGGAGATGCCGACCTTCGACACCTACCTCTGCTACCCGGAACAGCTCCGCAACGCGGCCAAGCTGAAGGTCTTCCGCGATTTCCTGATCTCGAAGGCGCGCACCTGGTCGTTCTGACTGGACGCGCTGCACATGCCTTCCGAACAGGCACCAGACATGCGCTGCCCGCATGGCAGGCATGCTGCAATGCACATTGTGGTGCTACGGCCGGATGGTAGGGTTTCAAGCAGTCGGGCAGCGGACGGATACCTCCTCCCATCCTTATCCGCTCCCGGCCGTTTCCTCCCAAGGGTCGCCCCCATGGCGACTCTCTTCAGCCGGGCCCCGCGCCCGGCTTTTTTTTGCGCTTCTCCTCCCCAGCGGCAAGCTAACAATGCGACGGCCGCGTCAGGACGCGTAGTATGCCGGCTGCGAGATGTCGGTCAGAAGGTCGGGCTCGCGCGGCATCCAGCCGAGGATCCGTCGCGTCCGTTCCGACGAGCCCGTCAGGCTCTCGCTCGCGAATACCATGAACCAGGTGAAATGCGCCTGCGCCTCGTCACGTGATTGACCGACGACCGGCAGGTCCAGGTGTCGCGCGATGGTTTCGGCGATCGCCTTGAACGGCACGCTTTCCTCGGCGGCGACGTGATACACGGGCTCGCGCGCCCCGTGCTCGAGCGCCAGGCGGAAGGCCCGGGCGGCGTCGAGACGGTGCACGGCCGCCCAACCGTTCCGGCCGTCGCCGACATAGGCCGACACGCCCGTTTCGCGCGCGAGCTTGATCAGGATCGGCACGAAGCCGTGCTCGCCCACCCCATGGACGCTCGGCGGCAGCCGGACGATCCCGACGCGCACGCCACGTTCGGCGACCATCCGCGCGGCCGCTTCCGAAGCGCGCGGGTAGGTTTCGGACGGCGGCGGCGGCCGGTCGTCCTCGTTCGCCAACCGGTCCTTGGCAAGGAACGCCAGTCCGGCGGTGACGAGCAGCGGCTTCTCGCTCCCCTCCAGCGCCTCGCCCATCGCCAGGATCGCCTCGCGGTCCTCCGCGGAGTTTTCCGCGAAGCGCGAGAAGTCGTGGTTGAAGGCGGTGTGGATGACGCCCTCGGCCGCGCCCGCCGCTCGCTTGAGGACGTCGAGGTCGGCGAGCGTTCCCCGGACGCATGCCGCGCCGGCCGCTGCCAGCGCGGCCGCCCCCTCGTCCGAACGGGCGAGGCCGACGACTTCGTGCCCGTGGCTCAGGAGTTCTCGGACGACGGCCGAGCCGACGAAGCCGGTGGCTCCGGTGACGAATACGCGCATGGAACGATGCTCTCCGTTGCAGAAGGAGCGCATTTCGCGCGCCGTTCGGTTCTGTTAAAGACGAGAGAATATACCGGTATGCGAACCACCACGATGAAGCTCATCAGCGTGGTCGAGAATCGGCTGGGCGATTATCTGCGCAATCGCCGCACCAAACTCGATCCCGCCGCTTTTGGTTTTGCGACGGGCCGACGGCGCACTCCCGGCCGTCGCCGCGATGTGGCGCGACCACGAGGTCCACACGTTCGCGACGGCGTGAAGCGCCTGCGGCATCCCGAGCTCGGGGCGATTGCGCTCGAACGTTCGAGCTTCGCGGTGGACGGCCGGCTGGACCTGCGGATGATCGTCTACAACCCCGCGACGCCGGAAGACCGGACGAAGGTCGAGGATCTGATCGTCGCCGATGGCCGGCCGGTGAGCCGGCGCGGGGAAGCCGTTCCCGCCCTGATACGCCGGGCGCGCCGCGAAGCGGCTCAGGAACCGCCCAGCCTCGCCTCGTAGCCCTCCAGCCGCCATTCCGCCGGCTCCGCGGCGGCCTCCGCGAACCAGCGCCGCACCAGCGGGTGGTCGTGGACGCGCTCGACGTAACGCTGCGCGTCCGCCGACGCGTCGAGCCCCCAAGTGCGCACCCGCGTCGCGACCGGCGCGAACATCGCGTCGGCGACGCCTATGACCGGCCCGTGCAGGAACGGTCCGCCGCCGGCGTCGAGCAGTTCGCGCCAAAGCGCGTCGACGCGGGCGATGTCGCGAACCGCGTCCTCGTTCATCTGCGCGTCGCGCGCAAGCAGCGTCGCCGTCGGGCCCATGATGCAGGGAAACGCCCGCCGCAACGCTTGAAACCCGCTGTGCATCTCGGCCGCGGCGCTGCGAAGCTGCGCGCGGCGGACGCGGTCCTCCGGCCACAGCCCCGGCGCGACTTCCGCGCAGTATTCGCAGATGGCGAGCGAGTCCCACACCCGCGCCCCGTCGTGCTCCAAATAGGGGACGAACCCGGCGGGCGTTCCCGCCTTCACCGCCGCGGTCGCCCCGCCGGCCAGCGGAATGACGACCTCTTCCACGTCGAGCTTGGCGAGATGCACCGCCAGCCAGCCGCGCAGCGACCAGGACGAATAGCGTTTGGTGCCGATGACGAGCCGCCCGTCCGTCATCGCCGGCTTCAGGTCTTCAACGACGCGCAGAAGCGCTGAATGCGCGAGCAGGCCTCCTCCAGCAACGCCTCCGAGGTCGCGTAGGAGATGCGGAAGTTCGGACCGAGACCGAAGGCCGAGCCGTGCACCACCGCGACGCCCTCGGCGTCCAGCAGCTCCGACACGAAGTCCTCGTCGGTTTCGATGCGCTTGCCGGCGTCCGTCCGCCGACCGATCAGGCCTTCGCAGGACGGGTAGACGTAGAACGCCCCTTCCGGCGTCGGGCAGTCGATGCCGTTCGCCTGGTTCAGCATCGACACCACGAGGTCGCGCCGCCCCTCGAAGACCCGGCGGTTCGCTGGGATGAAGTCCTGCGTGCCGTTCAGCGCCTCCACCGCCGCCCATTGCGCGATGGAACAGGCGCCGGAAGTCTGCTGACCTTGGATCATGTCCATCGCCTTGACCAGCGGCGCCGGGCCACCGGCGTAGCCGATGCGCCAGCCGGTCATGGCGTAGGCCTTCGACACGCCGTTGATGGTGATCGTCCGCTCGTGGAGCGACGGCTCCACTTCGGCCGGCGTCGAGAAGGTGAAGTCGCCGTAGACGAGATGCTCGTACATGTCGTCGGTCATCACCCAGACGTGGGGATGGCGCACGAGCACGTCGGTCAGCGCCTTCACCTCGTCGCGGCTGTAGGCGGCGCCGGTCGGGTTCGACGGCGAGTTGAACAGGAACCACTTGGTGCGCGGCGTGATCGCCCGCTCCAGCGCCTCCGGCGACAGCTTGAACTTCGTCTCGATGCCGGCCTCGACGAAGACGGGCGTGCCGCCGCAGATCGCCACCATCTCAGGGTAGCTGACCCAATAGGGCGCCGGCACGATCACCTCGTCGCCGGGGTTCAGCGTCGCCATGAAGGCGTTGAACAGCACCTGCTTGGCGCCCGTGCCGACGATCGTCTGCGCGGGCGCGTAGTCGAGGCCGTTCTCGCGCTTGAACTTAGCTGAGATCGCCTCGCGCAGCTCGGGGATGCCGGACACGGGGGTGTATTTCGTTTCGCCCCGGCGGATCGCCTCGATCGCGGCCTGCTTGATGTTGTCCGGCGTGTCGAAGTCCGGCTCGCCGGCGCCGAGCCCAATCACGTCGCGGCCGCGCGCTTTGAGCTCTCGCGCCTTCTGGCTCACCGCGATCGTCGCGGAGGGCTTCACGCGGTCGAGCGTGTCGGCGAGAAAGGCCATGACAAACGGCTCCGGCATACGCATTTGGCGGCGGGAAAGGCTGAAAGCCTCTAGTCCGCGCGCGCGGGGCGGCGCAAGGCGCCATCGCCGCTCGCCCCATGAAAACGCTTGATATCTCGAATGACGTCTAGGAATTGGCGTCACGCCGGCAATCAACGGCATTATCGTCGAACGGCAAAGGCAGGGGAAGGTCCCGCGGCATGTACACGATCTACGGGATGCGGACGTCCGGCAACTGCTACAAGCCGCGGCTGCTGCTGGCGCTGCTCGGCCGGCCGTTCCGCCACGTCGAGGTCGACGCGATGGCTGGAGCGACGCGCGAGGCGGCGTTCCTCGCCCGCAACCCGAACGGCAAGGTGCCGCTGCTGGAGCTTCCCGACGGGCGCACCCTCGCCGAGTCGAACGCCATGCTGGTCCATCTCGGCGAAGGCTCGGCCTTCGTTCCGGCCGATGCCTTCGACCGCGCGAAGATGTTCGAATGGCTGTTCTTCGAGCAGTACAGCCACGAGCCGTTCGTCGCCGTGCGCCGCGCCCTGCTGCTGTTTCCGCAGCGTCGCGCGAGCGCGACGCCCGAACGCCTCGACGCGACGCTCACCGGCGGGACCGCGGCGCTCGGCGTCATGGACCGACAGTTGAAGGAGACACCCTTCCTCGTCGGCAGAACCCCGAGTCTGGCCGACGTCGCGCTGTTCGCCTACACGCACGTCGCCGACGAGGGCGGCTTCGAGCTCGATGCCTTCCCGGCGGTCGAGGCGTGGCTTCGACGCGTCGTGGCGCTGCCCGGTTTCCGGCCGATGGACTGGCTGCCGGCGGCTGCATGATCGTCTCATTGGCGAGGCCTGCCGCCGCATGACCCGCATCCAGGCCAACCTCCTGCTCCTGCTCTGCGGCGCGATCTGGGGCATGGGCTTCGTCGCGCAGTCGACGGCCATGGCCGCGATGGGCCCGTGGGTGTTCACCGCCACGCGCTTCTGGCTGGCCGCGCTCACCGTCCTGCCGTTCGCGCTCTGGGAAGCGCGGCGCGCGCCAAAGCCGCTTTCGCCTGCCGACGCCGGCGGCTTCGCCGCCTGCGGCGCGGCGCTGTTCGCCGGCTCGATCCTGCAGCAGCTCGGCATCCTGACGACGACGGTGACGAACTCCGGCTTCCTCACCGGCCTCTACGTCGTGATGACGCCGGCCGTGGCGCTCGCGCTGTTCCGCCGCCGGCCGCATTGGGTGGTGTGGCCGGCATCGCTGCTCGCGCTGTTCGGCCTGGCCCTCGCCGGCGGCGGCTCGCTCGACGCGCTGAAGGCCGGCGACCTGCTGACCGTCGCGGCAGCCGCGGCCTTCGCGTTTCAGATCGTGCTCGTCGGCGCGTTCGCGGCGCGCAGCGACCGGCCGTTCGCCCTGTCCTTCGCGCAGTTCGTTGCCTCCGGCGCGCTGGCGTCCCTTGGCACGCTTGCCTTCGAGACCGTGGACTGGTCGCGCGCCGCCGTCGCCTGGCCGCACGTCGCCTATGCCGGCTGCGTGTCGGCCGGCGTCGCCTTCACGTTGCAGACGATCGGGCAGCGCTGGACCACCGCGCCGCAGGCGGCGATCTTCCTGTCCTCGGAGGCGGTGTTCGCCGCGCTGCTCGGCGCCCTGCTTCTCGGCGAGCGCATCGCGCCCGTGGGCTACCTGGGCTGCGTCTTGATCCTCGCCGCGATGCTGGTGGTGGAACTGGTGCCCATGCGCTGGCCGGCCGGACGGCGAGCGGCCGACGCGAGCGCCTGACGCCCGCTCACCCGTCGCCCGCCGCCGCCGTTCCCTCGTCCGATCGCCACACCTGACCCGGCCGCATGGCGACGAAGCGGCTCGCGGCGACGCCGCGCGTCGCCAGCGCGGCGGCCAGATCGGTCGCCGGCCGGTCCGGACCCTCGTTGGTCAGGCGGAAGGTGTTCCAATGGTAGCCGAGCGCTTGGCGCGCCCCGAGGAGCCCGAAGGCCTGCACCGCGTCGTCGGGGTTCATGTGCTGGGGTCGCATGAACCAGCGCGGCTCGTAGGCGCCGATCGGCAGCAGCGCCAGGTCCACCGGCCCATGGCGCTCGGCGACCGCGCGGAACGGCTTGCCTTCGTGAAAGCCGCTGTCGCCGCAGAAGAAGATGCGCCGCCCGTTCGCCTCCAGCGTGTAGCCGCACCACAGCGCGGCGTTGCGGTCCGAAACGCCGCGCGCCGACCAGTGATGCACCGGCTCGACCGAGACCTGAGCCCCGGCGCCGAGCGACAGCCGGTCGCCCCAGTCCACTGTGCGGACCGCGACGCCGGGATACTCGGCGCGCACGACCGCGTCGTTGCCGAGCGGCGCGACGATCTGCGGCCGGTCGCGCTCCCAAAGCCTCGCGAGCGTCACCACGTCGAGGTGGTCGTAGTGGTTGTGCGAGATCAGCACCACGTCGATGCGCGGCAGATCCTCGAAGCCGATGCCCGGCGGGTTGTGGCGACGCGGGCCGACGAGCGCGAAGGGGCTCGCCCGGTCCGACCAGACCGGGTCGGTGAGGATCGACAGCCCGCCCACTTGGATCAGGTGGGTCGCGTGCCCGACCAGCGTCACGCGCACCGTCCCGCCAGCGGCCTCGGCGGGCGGTCGGTCGGCGGGAAACGGGCTCGGCACGGCGTCGGGCCACGGCTCGGCCGACTCCGTCAGCTTCCAGCGCAGGAGGCGCGCGAAGCCGCGCGGCCCCTCGCCGCCCGGGTTGAAGAAGCGCTTGCCATCGAAATGGTCGCTCGCCGGCCCCTCGTAATAGGGCGTCGCCGCGCGGGCGCGCGCTTGCCAAGCGCCGCCGAGCAGGGCCGCGCCCGAGGCCGCGAGGCCCAGAATCCGTCGGCGCGTCCACCTCATGCGGCGGGACCGCGATGGATGGCGGTGAAATCGAAGACGGAAGGCGCTCGCATCCGAGCTGTGTCGCAAATCGGCGGTGCCTCGTCCACGTACGCTTGCGTGAAGACGCCGACCGGCTCGGCGGCCCGCTTGCGCGACCGGCGCGTCGCGGTCGATAGATCGGCATCGGAACGCGCCGGGCACGGGGGAAACGGATGGAAAACGGCACGGACGCGCCTTCGGGCGAGCTCACCATGCGCGTGCCGGCGATGCCGGCCGACAGCAACGCCGCCGGCGACGTGTTCGGCGGCTGGGTCATGGCGCAGATGGATTTGGCCGCCGGCATCCGCGGTGCCGAGCGGGCCAACGGGCGGGTCGCGACCGTCGCCGTGCAGTCGCTCGTGTTCCGCAAGCCGGTGAAGATCGGTGACACGCTGTCGGTCTACACCGCGATCGAGGCGGTCGGGCGGACCTCCGTCACCCTCTTCGTCGAAGCCTGGGCGCAGCGCCACCTGACGAGCGACAGGGTGAAGGTGACGGAAGCGACCTTCGTGATGGTGGCGCTCGACGCCGCCGGCCGGCCGACGCCGGTGCCGCCGGCCTGACCGGGCCTGAGGCCCGGTCGGGAACGGCAGCTTTCTGTCAGCGCGACACGCGCAGGCTGGAAATCTGGCCGGTGATCGACTGGAACGCGGTCAGGAGGTCGGTCGAGCTCTTCGCGTCGTAGTAGAGCTTCGGCCCGTTGCCGTCGACGCCGTTGGAGGCGCAGTTCTGCAGCAGCGTCTTCACCGGCGTGCCGTCCTTCAGGTCGAAGGCGATGGTGAACACCACGATGCCGTCGGCCGTCTGGCCCGCCACCTTGCCGTCGTTCTTGGCGTTGGTGCAGACCTTGGTCAGCATCTCGTTCATGCCCTCGACGTAGCGCGCGCCGTTCGCCGTCTTGTTGGCCATCGCCAAGCCGTCGAAGATATGGCCGACCTTGGCCGTGCCGTTCTCCCAGCGCTGCCCGTAGCCGTAGGTGCCGAAGGGCGACTTGTTGGCGTTGGGGATCTCGGCAGCCGCGCCGTTGGAATAGGTCGGGTTGTAGGTGTTCTCGCCGTCGGTCATCAGCACGATGATCTTCAGGTTGTTCTCCGCGCCGTTCGGCTTGCCTTCGGTGAAGGGCGCCTTCCGCGACAGCGTCCGCCATCCCCAGGCGAGCCCTTCGGGAATGTTCGTCGCGCCCTTCGCTTCCAGCGCGGTGATGGCGTTCTTGATGGTCGCCTTCGTCTTGTTGAGCGGCGTGATGGCCGTCGTGTCGCAGCCAAAGTTCGGCCCGGTGTTCCGTTCGCCGTCGGCCTGCGTCTGGTTCGGCGAGTTCAGGTACTTTGTCATGTTCGTTTGCCGCGCGATTACCGCAGCGTCCGACGAACCGGTCGGGGCATTCTCGTCCTTCAGGTAGTCGTTCTTCGACACCGTGTCGGCGGTGCCGGACCAGTTGTACTCGTCCGGCGCGAAGTACGGCACGAACAGCGAGTCCGGGGTCATCTCGTTCGCATCGGCGTCGGTGAAGGCGAGGCCACCCGGTCGCGACTGGACGCAGCCGCCCCAGCCGTCCGTGAAGCGCAGCGCGTTGTTGCTGGACCGGCGCGCGTTCTTCAGAACGTAGAACCGCGTCACCCAGTCGCCGGTCGGCAGGCCGAGAGCGTCCTTCAGCTTGTAGGCGTAGCGCACGGGCACCGTCAGCGGCACCGGCACAGGGCCGGCCTTTGCGCCGAAGCTGCCGCCCGTCCATGTCGACCAGTCGAAGTTCTCGTGATGGACCGACGACCAGCCCTTCGTGTCCATCCATTCGGCGTTGGCGTGCGCGTCCGTCGCGCCGATGTTCACCGCCGACGAGAACGGCACCACCGAGATCGCCACCGGGTTGGCGACGTTGGAGCTCGCGTTCGCCGCCATGACCTGGTCGACGAGCAGTTGCGCCGCAGTCTTCAGCGTCGAGATCTTCGAGGCGCCGCCCGCAGCCGGAGCGCTCAGCATCGAACCCGAGTTGTCGAGGAGCAGC
>CAXUCL010000061.1:0-11392 GCA_964249395.1 uncultured Rhizobiaceae bacterium | reverse complement strand
GGGCGGGCCGTTCGGGTCGGCGACGACGTGGCCGAGATGACCGGCGAGGCCGCGGCGGCCGACCGCGAGCCGGCCGTCCACCACGAGGCCGGCCCCGACGCCGGTGGACACGGTCACGAACGCGAAGGTCCGGCAGCCTTGGCCGGCGCCGAACCGATACTCGCCCCAGGCGGCGGCCTGCGCGTCGTTGACGACCAGCGGCCGGATGCCGGTTGCCCGCTCGATCGCCTCGGCCAGCGGAAAGCCGTTCTCGATCGGGAGCGTCCGCGGGTTGAGCGCGGTGAGACGTCCGTCGTCGACCATGCCGGTGGTGGCGACGGCGATCCGCCGACAGGGCGTATGAGCGCCGATCGCGCGGCCGATGGCGTCCACGAGGTCCGCGCCCCGGCCGGTGCGCGGCGTCGGAAACTGCCGGCGTTCCGCGATGCCGCCGCCGGTCACCAATGCCACGGCGACCTTCGTGCCGCCGATGTCGATCGCCAGGATCGGTTCCTCAGAAACTTCGGTCACTGACCACTTCCGCGGTTCGTTCGGCCGTCGCGACGCAGGCGGGATCCTGACGCCCCATCTCGCCGACGAGGGCGTCGATGATCAGCAGCTGGCTGATCTTCGACGGGAAGGCGCCGCCCGTCAGCGGCGTTTCCGGCCAGGAGGCGATCAGCGCGATGTCGCAAGCGGCGATCAGCGGGCTCTTGGCGCGGTTGCTGATGCCGATCACGAAGCCGCCGTGCCGCTTGGCGACCTGCGCCACGCGCACCGAATCGACGGTGGAGCCGGAACTCGAGATCACGACGTGAACCGATCCGGGCCTCGCGGTTCCGGCCGCCATCACCGCCAGATGCGCGTCGCTCGATGCCCGACAGGCCCGGCCGATCCGCGACATCTTGTAGGCGAGGTACTGCGCGGCGACCGCCGAGGCGGCGACGCCGAAGCACTCGATGAACGTCGCCGACAGCAGCCGCCGCGCCGCGGTTTCGACGTCGGTCCGGACGATGAGCTGCTCGGTTTCGCGAAGCGCGACGACGGCGGTCTCGACGAGGCGCTGGATGTCGTCGGTGGGCAGGCCGGCGTCCGCGTGGCGCTGGTCCGTCGCCAGTTCCTTCGCCAGCGCCAGCTTGAAGTCCTGGAAGCCGGAGAAGCCTTGGTCGCGGCAGAAGCGGATGACGCTCGCTTCCGACGATCCGGCCGTTTCCGCCAGTTCGGTGATGCTCTGGTAGAGAGTGGTGTCCGGCGCGGCCAGCACGGTTTCCGCGACGCGCGCGAGCGCCGGCGTCATGTCGCTCGCCAGCGACCTCAAGGTCGCGATCAGGGCCTGCGCCATCGTCGTTTCTCCGTCGTGCCTCTCGACGGTCTATACGTGTTCGGCGAGCCAGGGAGCAGGTCCGGAGAACACGAGATCGGCGATCCGGGCTCCTTCGGCGTCCGTTTCGATCAGTCCTTGCCGCGCAAGGCGCGACGCGCTGCGGAACCCGGTGAACAAGGTGGCGAAGGTCGCGGCGGACAGCGCGAGCGTCGGCGCGTCGCCGTTCGAGCCTTCCGAGACCGTCGCCACGCCGCTTGCGATCTGCAGACCATAGTGCGATCGCGTCCCGTCCGCCTCGGCGATCGAGAAGCGCAGGGCGCCGTCGCGCACAGGAAACCCCCTCGCCTCCAGCGCCGCCTTCGGGTCGAGCATGCGGGCCAGCCATTCCTCCTGGTGCGCGAGCCGCCATCCCTTGTCCGGCATCGCGGCGACGAGGTCGTCGTGCGGACCGCCGTGCCATCGCACGAGCGGGTAGACGGAGCGGAACCGGCCGAAGAAGGCGAGAAGGCCGCTCGCGCTCGCGTGCGTCGCGGCGTACCAGTCGCGGACGTCCAGGCGGTTCGGATCGCTCGCGTCGACGAGCGCATAGGCCGAGAACCGTCGGTCGCCAACGGCGTAGGCTTCGAGCGCGTGACCCGGAGCGCGCTTGATCTCCCGCCAATGCCGCTCCGTCCGGTCCAGCAGTCCCGCTTCCGCCAGGGTTTTTTCGTCGTAGGCCGCCGACAGCCGCGGGTCGTCGAGGTCGACGCGCCTGAACTCGAGGTCCGTTCGGGCCGGAAGCGTCGACGTTTCCGCTTCGTAGATCATCTCGCTTCCGGCGAGCTCGAACCCGCACTTGCGATAGACCGGTCGCGCGGACGCGAAGAGCGTCGCCATCGCCGCCCCGCGCGAGGCCGCGGCTCGACCGAGAGCGTCGACGATCGGGCGCGCCAGGCCGCTGCCTCGCGCTTCCGGCGCGATGGCGACGTGCGCGATGTTGGCCGCGGGAACCCAGCGGCCGCCGAAACGATGGCGCGTTTCGAGAAGCGCCGCGCAGGCCAGGAGGTCCGAGCCGTGGCGAAGGACGAAGAAGGTCTCGACGCCGACGTTGCGCAGGTATTCGGCGGAGCGATCAGCCGTGAAGCCGAAGGCCATTCGAAGCAGCGCCTCGATCCCTGGAGCGTCGAACTGTTGCGCCGGTTCCATCCTGCCGCCTGCGTCCGAGACCCGAACATGGAGACAATCTCCATAGAAGTCTCACAAGTGCATATTTACTCCATATCGACGCGCGAACATACGTCAATGGGTGGGCACTGCCGATCGCTGGCACGGAAGCGGACTTACGGCTCGGTCGCCTGCAATCTCGAACGGCGCCGGCTCGTCGAGCTTCCGACTGGCCAGGAGAACCACCTTTGCCGGGGACATCCAAGTCGCCGACCGTTGCTATCTTGCAAAGGACGCCAGCACCGCTTTCTTCGACGCGGCGACGCGCGAACCGGCTGACGCCTCGTGCGCGGGGCGGGCGACAACGGGCGAGCCGTTTGAGCCCAGACCCATTCGGCACCCGGATCCTCGTCGTCAGCCGCTTCGATCGCCCCATCCCGCGCGAGGGCAACCCGTCTGCCGGTCCCAAAGGCGGACAGGCGGCTTTCGGCCCGAAGTCCTGATCGGCTCAGAGTTCCGAACAGCCGGACGGCGGACAAGGGGGTTGTCCGCGTTTGGCCAGGCCCGACGAAAGGATGCCGTTCCCGTTCCGGCCGACGCCGACCAAGCGTCCTCGTCGCGAGCCCTGCGAGGCCTCGGCGGAAGGAAGGGCGTCGCGTCGCTCGGCTTCCCCCCGCGCGCTTCAGGGCCGTTCGTCGGCGATCGCGTCCGCGAGAGGCATCGAGAACGTGAACCGCGTTTCCGATGGCGAGGACAGAACGGCCAGCGCGCCGCCGTGCGCCTTCGCGATCTGCGAAGCGATGTGCAGGCCGAGGCCGAGGCCCTGCTGGCTCGGCCGCGAACCACCGCGGAAGAACGGCTGGAACAGGTTCTCCATGGCGCCCGACGGGATCGGGGAACCGCCGTTCGTCACGGAAATCGTCAGAAAGCCCGATCCGGACTTGGCGGCGATCGCGATCGGCCGGTCCTCGGCGCCATGCGTCAGGGCGTTTCCGAGAAGGTTCGACACCATCTGCGCGATGCGCGGGCTGTCGCAATCGACGGGATCGGCGATCGCGAAGTCGGTGTCGATCCGACGTCCCGTGCCGGATTGCAGTTCGTCGACGACGAGGCGGAGCACCGGCTCCAGCGGCTCGGCAGCATCGCGCCGCAACGCGATGCCGCCGCCGAGGCGGCCGCGGGCGAAATCCAGCACGTTGTCGATCAGTCCCGACATCCGAAGGACGCTGGCCTCCATAAGGGTCAGGACCGTCGCCGCCCGTTCGCTCAAGGGTTCGCGGCGAAGCAGCACCGTGCCGGCCTGGATCGACGCCAGCGGGTTCCGGAGGTCGTGTCCGAGAACGGCGATGAACTCCTCGCGCAGCTTGCCGAGATCCCGCTCCTCGCCGAGGCTTCGCTCCAGCGTCGCGTTGGCCGCCTCGACCTGCCCTTGCAGCGTCCGTGCCGTCGCCTGCGCGGCGACGAGCTCGCGTTCGTAGCGGCGCCGCTCGGTCGCCCGGAAGATCGCGACGGCGGTCGACGCGAGGCCGCCCGCCGCGTCGCGCTTGTTCGTCGCGTTCACCAGGACCGTCAGGCGGCCGTTGTCCGCCGTGACGAGTTCGAGCGCCACCTCCTCGATGGAACCGCTCATGAGCAGCATCGGGGTGAAATGGGTCTCAAAGTAGATGCGCCCCGCCACGCTGAGGATGTCCGGAAAGCGCTTTCCAGCGAAGACGTCCGGCGGGTAGCCTGTCCAGGCCGACAGCGCCCGGTTGGACCGGACGATATGGCCGTTCGCGTCGAGCCGCAGCAGGGCGCAGGGCGCGTCCTCGAAGAGGTCGGTGGCGTCGCCCGGCGGATCGCTCACGCCGCGTTGCCGACGAAGGGGCGCATCGCCGCCACGACCTTGGCCGGCGCGCTGAGGTTGGGACAGTGCCCCGTGGCGTCCAGAACCACGAGCTCGCTTCCGGGAATGGCGTCGCGGACGTATTCACCGACCGTTTGCGGCGCGATGGCGTCCTCGCGGCACTGCAGGATCAGGGTGCGGGCCTGCACCATCGGCAGGTCGCGCCGGTTGTCGGCGGTGAAGGTCGCGCGGGCGAAGGCGCGGGCGATCTCGGGATCCGTCCGGCAGAAGCTGTCGGTCAGCTCCTCTCCGAGCTCGGGATGGTCAGGGTTGCCCATGATCATCGGCGCCATCGTCGCGGACCAGCCCATGTAGTTGTCGGCGAGCGAGTCGAGGAGGTTGTCGATGTCCTCGGCCGTGAAGCCGCCGCGGTAGCCGGGCGCGTCGATGTAGCGCGGCGACGGGCAGACGAGAACGAGGCTCGCGAAGAGGTCGGGCGCCCGGATCGAGGCAAGGACGCCGATCATGGCGCTGACGGAATGGCCGACGAAGACCGCGTTTCGCAAGCCCAGCTCGCGGCCGATCTCGACGACGTCGTCGGCATAGCCGCCGAGGCTCGCGTATTTGGCCGGATCGAAGGCGGCCGCGTCCGAGCGGCCCGCGCCGACGTGGTCGAAGAGAACGGTTCGGAAGCCGTCCGCGAAGGCGGGCGCCACGAAGCGCCACATGGTCTGGTCGCAGCCGAAGCCGTGGGCGAACACCATCGCGCGCTCGCCCGAACCCGCCTCGCGGATGTTGTTGCGGCGTCGGACGGACAAGGCGATCCCTTCGGGCTTTCGGGGTTCATGCTGGGCGAGCCGAGGCGGTCCGGAGGACGCGCCGTTCACGCCACGTTTAGCGGGAAGCGAGCCGCCCGTCATCACGTCGTTGCCGGCAACCTTTAAGGGTCCGGCCGGAGGACTGCCGTGACGGCGGCGGGCGCCGTCGGGCCGGCCGGGCTGGCGCGACCCGCCTCGGGTCTTCGGTCGGCGACCACGGTTTCCGCGTGGCGGCGGTCGCACCGAACCCGATAGGAACACCGGCTTCGTCGCCGCGATCCGTTCGACTCAAGGTTTCGTCGGCTCGCCGCGATCCGTCTTCTTTCCGAAACGAAGCCCGTCGCCTACAGATGCCGCCCCGCTTCCAGCGGGCGGCGGACGCGCAGCGGTGACGAACGGGGAACGGAAACGATGGTCGCGACGGGCGACGGAAGGCGGTCTTGAACCGCCATCAGCAGATCCTCGACAGCGTGACGGAATTCGCGGTGATCGCCACCAGCCGCGACGGCGTCGTCACGGACTGGAACACGGGCGCGGAGCGCATCCTCGGCTGGGCGTCGAACGAGATCGTCGGCGGCAGCGCCGACGCGATCTTCACGCCCGAGGACCGCGCGGCCGGACGACCGGACGCCGAGATGGCCAGGACCCTGCGGGACGGGCGCGGCATCGACGAGCGCTGGCACATGAAACGGGACGGTTCGCGCTTCTGGGCGTCGGGCGAGATGATGCCGCTGCGCGACGACGCGGGCGGGCATGTCGGCTTCGTCAAGGTCCTGCGCGACCGCACCGAGCAGCATCTGACCGGCGAGCGGCTTCGCGACCTCGAGGATCAGCTCCGCCAGGCGCAGGAAGCGGGCGGCGTCGGCCTTTGCACCGTCGACCTGGCGAGCGGCCTGTTGACCGGAACGCCCGGCTTCTCGCGACTGCACGGCCTTGCCCACCAGGACAACAGGCCGGCCGACGACTTCGGGCGTCTCGTGGTCCCGGAGGATCGCCACCTCGTGCCCACCGACGCGACGCGGCGCACCGGTAAGGCGCCGACCAACGTCGTCTATCGCATCCGTCGCGCGGACACGGGCGAGGTCCGCTGGATCGAGGGGAAGGGCGACTACCGGCAAGGCGCGGACGGTCGGCCGATCCGCTTCGTCGGCGTCGCCCGCGACGTCACCGAGCAGGTGCTCGCCCGGCGCGAGCGCGACGAGGAGCGCGAACAGCTCGCCGCCATCTTCTCGCAGTCTCCCTCGTTCATGGCACTGCTCCACGGTCCCGAACACCGCTTCGAGCGGGTGAACCCGGGCTACACCGAACTCGTCGAAGGGCGGGACGTCACCGGGCGGACGGTCGCGGAAGCCCTGCCGGACGCCGTGGCGCAAGGCTTCGTCGACATTCTCGACAAGGTCTACCGGAGCGGCGAGGCCTATCACGCGACCGGCACGCGCTACGCCGTGCAGGCCGCGCCCGACGCGCCGGTCGTCCCGCGCTACGTCGACTTCGTCTACCAGCCGATCCGCGACGCGGACGGAAAGGTTTCGGGCATCTTCGTCGAGGGCGTCGACGTCACCGAACGGATCGCGGCCGACCGCCGCCTGCGCGAAACGCAGGACCGCTACCGGGCGCTCGCGGAGAACGTCGACGTCGGCATGTGCGTCGTCGAGATGAAGTTCGACGCGGCGGGCCGAGCGGTCGACTACCGCATCCTGGAAGGCAACGACGCCTACGAGCGGCACACGGGGCTTGTCGGCTCGGTCGGCAAGTGGGTCAGCGAGGTCGCGCCCGGACTGGAGCCGCACTGGTTCGACTTGTACGGCAAGGTGGCGCTGACGGGCGAGTCCGTCCGGTTCGAGCAGGGCGCCGAGACCTTGGGCGGCCGCTGGTTCGAGGTGCAGGCCCATCGGGTCAGCGCGTTCGCCGACCGGCACGTGGCGATCCTGTTCACCGACGTCACCGAGCGCAAGCGCACGGAAGAGCGGCGGGCGACGCTGAACGCGGAGCTCGCGCACCGGCTGAAGAACAACCTGGCGCTCGTCCAGTCGATCGCGACGCAGACCCTGCGCACCGCTCCCGACGTCGCGTCGGCCCGACGGATCCTCAACGCGCGAATCCAGGCGCTGGCGAAGGCGCACGACGTCCTCGTCACCGGTCGACGCGACGCGGCGTCCGTCGCCGAGATCGTCCGCGCGGCGGAGTCGCTGCACGACGAAGGGGGCCGCGTCCGCTTCGCCGGACCGGAGGTGACTCTCGGACCGCAGGCGTCGCTGACGCTGTCGTTGATCCTGCACGAGCTGGCGACGAACGCGGCGAAGTACGGCTCGCTGTCGGTGCCGGAGGGTCAGGTCGAGGTCGCGTGGTCGGTCGCCGCCGATCCGGCCACGCGCCTGCCGACGCTGACCGTCGAATGGCGCGAGACCGGCGGCCCGCCCGTGGCGGCCCCGACGCATCGGAGCTTCGGCACGCGGCTGATCGAAATGGGCCTGGGCGGGACGGGCGGCGGCACCTCCGATATCGACTACGCTCCGACCGGCCTCACCTGCCGGATCGTCGCGCCGCTCACGGAGTTGCAGCGCGACAACGCCCCTTCGACCTGACATAGCCGTCCCGCAACGAACCGGAGAGCCGATGCAGCGCATCGTCGACAGCACGCAAACGACGGCCGGGCTCGTGCAGTCGTACGCCTGGGCGTCGACGGCGCTCGGGCCGACGGTCGCGTGGCCGGAAGCGCTGAAGCTGCTGGTCTCGATCATGATGGGGTCGAACCAGCCGATGTTCCTGGCCTGGGGGCCGGACCTGTCGCTGATCTACAACGACGGTTACGCGAAGATCCTCGCCGACAAGCATCCGGCGGCGCTCGGCATGCCGTTCCTCGAGACCTGGCACGAGATCCGCGACGACCTCGTCCCGATCGTCGACAAGGCGATGAGCGGCCAAAGCGTCTTCATGGACGACATCGAACTGGTTCTGCACCGGAGGGGATACAGCGAGGAGACTCACTTCTCCTTCTCCTACACGCCCGTGCGCGACGCTTCGGGCGCCGTCGTCGGGATCTTCTGTCCGTGCGTCGAGACGACGGACGTGGTGATGTCGCAGCGCCGGCTCCTGGAGCGCGACCGGGAGATCTCCGAGGCGCTCGCGGTGCAGGAGGGCCTTCTGGCGCAGAAGGACATGCTGCTCGCCGAGGTGAACCACCGGGTGAAGAACAGCCTGCAGCTCGTGGTCAGCGCCCTCAGCCTGCAGAGCCGCCGCCTGACCGACGCTTCGACGAAGGCCGCGTTCGAGCAGGCCATCACCCGCGTCAAGGCGATCACGTCGGTGCACGAACGCCTTTACAAGTCGGCCGACCCGCTGGTGGTCGAGATGCGCAGCTACCTGCAGGGACTCGCCGAAGACCTGGCCGGGCCGACGGAACTGCGCGACCGGATGCGGGTCGAGGTCGACCCGATCTCGCTGCGGACCGAGCGGGCGATCCCCGTCGCCCTCATCGTGAACGAGCTCGTCACGAACGCGCTGAAATATGCCTATCCCCCGGGTCGTCCGGGACCCATCGAGCTGACCCTTAAGAAACTCGAAGGCGGAATGCTCGTATTGTCGGTGTCCGACGCGGGAACCGGCCTGTCCTCGACCACGACGAGCGGCGGCCTTGGAACGCGGCTGATCGCGAGCATGGCGGCGCAGCTCGGCGGCGACGTCGACCGCAAGGTGAAGGAGGACGGCTACCACGTCTCCGTCACCTTTCCACGGGAGTTGACCTGATGGCGCTGCGCGTCCTGATCGTCGAGGACGAGATGCTGCTGGCGATGGACCTCGAGGACATCCTCGTCGGGGCGGGCTACAGCGTGGTGGGGGCCGCGGTCGACATGTACCAGGCCGTCGCGCTGTGCGAGAAGCACGGCGAGACGATCGACATCGCCATCATGGACGTCAACCTCGCCCGCGGCACCAACGGGGTCGAGACGGCCAAGCGCCTGCGACAAGGGTGGAACATCCCGTCCTTGTTCGTCAGCGGCAACATCGACGAGCGGATGCAGGCGATGGCGCTCGAATGGGACCCGGTCGGCTTCCTCGGCAAACCGTTCTCGGAACGCGAGGTCCTGCGCGTCTTGGGGACGGTCGCGAAGGCGGCGTGACGAAGTCGCCTTTCGCGACCGGTCGTCCGGAACGCGGCAGCGGCGTTCGACGCTCGGCCCTGCTCGCTCCGCCGCGCGCCGCTCCCGCCAAGCCGCGTCCCAGCCTCGAAAACCCGGAAACAGGCCGGCACGAGTCGCTTGCCGGCTCCGGTCGCCGGGCGCGACGCGTCGCCCGTCCGGGTTGCCTTAATACCGTTTTCCGCCTCGATCAAACGGTGGAACGCGTGTTCGGCTCGTGGATCGGGCAACGGTTGAAGCGCTCGCGGAACTCGGCCGAGTGCTGGTACGGCTCCTTGCGTGCCCGGTTGATGTTGCCGAGCGGCCGGTGCGCGGCGAGCCCGGTCCAGATGCCGAAGCGCATCCCCTCGTCGACCGCCTGGACCCGCGCCCCGTCCCAACTGTCCTGCGGCGCGACCGTGATCGTCGCGACGGTCTCGAACGGCGCTTCGTCTGGCTTCCATTCGACGGTCGGGTCCTCGACCGGCTGCTTCTCGAGGTCGCGGCAGAGCTGCACGCGCAGTTCCCAAACGCCGGTCGCGCTCCGCATCTCGGCCCGCACGGTCTCGCGGATCGCGTCCGGGCGGTCGGAGGCGTCGATCTCGGCGCCGGTCAGCGCGGTGAGCTGCGGCGATACCGGAGCGACCGAGAACTTCGCGATGTAGTCGCCGTAGCGGAACGGCGTGACGCTGTAATAGGTCTCGCCGAGCGGATCGACGTTCGGTGCGCCGCCGAGCGCTTGAAGTTTCGGGCTCTCGATGCCGACCGCCGTCAGCGCCGCGTTGACGCCGCGCAGGACGCTCGACATCACGGTCTTCGTGCCTTCCAGCCTGTCGGTCGTGCCGGCGAGCACCTTCAGGTTGCCGAGGAACCGCTTGGCGGTTTTGGTCTGGAACACCGGGCCGTTGACCATGACGAAGTCCTGGGTCGACCCTTCCGCACCCGGCAGCCGTTCGCCCTCGACGTCGAGCACCTTCAGCGCCAGACCGCGCGGCAGCGAGATCGCGTCCGGCAGGATGTCGCCCGCGTTCGTCGACAGGCGCATGTAGACCTTGTAGCGGCCGGATCGGGCGAACAGGCCTTGGGCCAGTTCGGGCGAAAGGTTGTTTGCGACCTCCAGCGTGCCTTCGAGGATGCCGTGCGCCTTCGCGTGAACGGCGCGCACCGCGTGGCCGTAGTCCTTCGCCGTCGTCTCCAGAATGGTGTCGAAGGTCTGATTCAGGCTCTGGATGGTCTCGGCCTCGTCGGGCGAAACCGTCTCGACATCGGAACTGTAGCGGACGGGCCGAGCGATCGGCATCAGGCAACCCCATGCGGGAACCGGAAGTCGGACATCCTGCTGCGGCTCCGGTCGGACGATCGGGTCATTGCCGCGCCGGCAAAGGCATGAAAAACGACGCCAGAACGGTGTTTCCTTCAACCGGGTTCCCGGACGCGACGCGTTGCCGATGGTTGAGAAAGCCGGCGTCTTGGATCGGCGGAAGAAGTCGCCGGTCGGGGTCCGTTGCCGAGCCAACCCGTCGAGCGGTCCGAGCCCTCGCACAGGATCGAACGCTGCACGGCCGCTTTTCGGTGATCATAGCTTCGAAGCAGCCAATCGGCTTTCGGCCCGGTGGGCGGTTTTGCGCCTGCGTCGGGGACGCAACGACGGCGAGGCTTCTCAGTCGACCGGCAACCTTGCGTGACCGTCGTAGCGGCGCGCGATCCGCTGCAGCCGCGGGCGAAGCGCGAGGAAACCGCCATAGGCTCGCTCCAGGACCCGAAGAACGATCGGGTTCCGAGCCAGCAGGCCGAGGGGACGCAGCAACGGGATCGCCCGCCACATGGCGGCGAACGCCGCCGCGCCAGTCAGCATGCGACCGTTCTCCTCGGCGTGGAAGCGCGCCAACAGCACCGCTCGGTCCAGCGGGCAGGCCGCATCGCCGCTCGCCGCGTCGACGAACCGGATGGCGCCCCGTCGGTCGAGCCGACGCATCATCGCGATCTCGCGGCGGCAGAGCGGACACGCGCCGTCATGCCAAACGGTGACCGTTTCCATTCGCGCGTCCCTTCGCCTCAGTTCGCGGACGCTGCCAGCACCGCGGGGATGGCCGAGCGCAGGCGCGCGTAGCCGCGGTTCGAGCGCGGCCAGGCCGCCTCGTCCCAGGCGCGCCGGACCCGGAGGCAGGGGGGCAGCGCCTCCGCG
>CAXUCL010000060.1:517-11437 GCA_964249395.1 uncultured Rhizobiaceae bacterium | reverse complement strand
CTTGACCGGCAGCGCCATCTCCGCCGCGCCCGTCGGCGTCGGCGCGCGCCGGTCGGCCGCGTGGTCGAGGAGCGTCCAGTCGGTCTCGTGGCCGATCGCCGAGATCAGCGGGATCGTCGAGGCCGCCGCCGCGCGCACCACCGCCTCGTCGTTGAAGCCCCAAAGGTCCTCCAGGCTGCCGCCGCCGCGCGCGACGATGAGGAGGTCCGGCCGGGGAACCGCGCCGCCGGGCTCCAGCGCGTTGAAGCCGGTGATCGCCGCCGCGACTTCCGCCGCGCAGGTGTCGCCCTGGACGCGCACCGGCCAAACGAGGAGGTGCACGGGAAAGCGGTCCGCGACGCGGTGGCGGATGTCGCGGATCACCGCGCCGGTGGGCGAGGTGACGACGCCGACGACTCGCGGCAGGAACGGCAGGCGGCGCTTAACGGCGGCCGCGAACAGCCCCTCGGCCTCCAAGCGCCGCCGCCGCTCTTCGAGCAGCGCCATCAAGGCGCCGGCGCCGGCCGGCTCCAGGTGCTCGATGACGATCTGGTATTTCGAGGAGCCGGGATAGGTGGTGAGCCGGCCGGTGGCGATCACCTCCAGCCCTTCCTCGGGCTTGAAGGCGAGCTTCGCCATCGCCGCGCGCCAGACCACGGCTTCCAGCCGCGACTTGTCGTCTTTCAGCGCGAAATACGCGTGGCCGGAGGAGTGCGGCCCGCGGTAGCCGGAAATCTCGCCGCGCACCCGCACGTGCGAGAAGGCGTCCTCCACGGTGCGCTTCAGCGCGCCGGACAGCTCCGAAACGGTGAACTCGGCGACGTTCGACCCCGCCTCGGGGGCCTTGGTCGTCGCGGCGGCGGCGGACGCGTTCATGCGGGGGCGCTCACCAGCCCACCGCGACGAGGCCGGGCTTGGCGGCGACGCGGGGCGGCCGCAGGGCGGCGCGCGTTTCGGCGCCCGGATCGAAGCCGCTCGAAGGCTGCAGGTTCTGCAGGCTGTCGCGGATGTGGGCGATCAGCGCCTCGATCACCGGGCGGTCGGAGTTGCGGCCGCGCAGCATGCCGATCTCGGCGTCCGCGAGCCGCGGGAAGCCTTCGGCCTCGGTGAGGACGCGCATGCCCGAACGCAGCGCGCATTCCGGCAGGACGCTGACGGCCAGGCCCGCGAGCACGGCCGAGGCGACGATCGGCGCCGACCAGGACGTGAACAGGATGCGGTGCTCGCGCCCGGCGCGGGCGAGGGCCTCGACGCCCTGGCGGCGCCACGCGCAGTCGGCGCGGCCGATCGCCAGCGGCAGCACCGGCTCCTCGTGCACGAGATGGGCGGCGGAGGTGACGAAGTACAGCGGCTCGCGCCGGACGATCTCGGCCTGGCTGACCCGCGTCGGGCAGACCAGGGCGACGTCGAGATGGCCCTTCTCGATGTGCTCGGTCAGGTTGACGGAGGGCTCGCAGGCGATCTGCAGCTCGACGCGCGGGTTGGAGCGCGAGAAGCGCGCCATGATCTCGGGCAGGAGGCGCTCGGCGTAGTCGTCCGGCAGGCCGATGCGCACGTGCCCTTCGATCGAGTCCTCGTCGAAGGCGGTGAGCGCCTCGACGCTGAGGCTGAGGAGGCGCCGCGCGTAGCCGAGCAGCCGCTCGCCCTCCTCCGTCAGCTTCACGCTGCGCCCGTTGCGCTCGAACAGGCAGGCGCCGAGCCGCTCCTCGAGCTTGCGCATCTGCATCGACACGGCGGACTGCGTCTTGAACACCTCGTCGGCGGCGCGGGTGAAGCTGCCGGTGTCGACGATGGCGAGGAAGGTGCGGACTTGGTCGAGGTCGAGCGGCGCAGGCATCGCGGCCATCCATCACGGGAGATGATGTCGAGTATAAGCAACATTCGTTGGCGTGATCAATCGCGCCGCTCTAGTTTCCAACCATCGAGACGAGGCGACGCGACATGAACCCAAGCCGGAGCCCGTGCGGGTCCGGCACCGGCGAAGCCGTGTCCGAGGAACGAAACCGCAGCGCGAAGGAGCGCCCGCCATGTCCCTGTTGTCCAGAACCGCCGTCGACGGCTTGCTGTCCGGCCTGCCGCGTCTCGGGCTCGCCGTCGCGACGCTTGGCGCGATCGCCCGCAACCTCGCCCATCGCCGCGCCGCCGCCCGCGTCGCCGACCTGCCCGACTTCCTGCTCACCGACATCGGCCTGAAGCGCGACGACGTCCACGCCGCGTTGAACGGCGACTGGCGCGCCGACCCGACCTACCGCCTCGCCCTGTCCGCCATGCGGGGCCGCCGGACCCAGTGACGGCGCCTGCCGGAACCCTCGACCGAACGGCCCACGGTCGACCGATCGCGGGCCGTTCGCTTTCCGGCCACGGCCGCGGCGGCGATCCTCAGAACGACGTGCCGCCGTCCTCGTCCTCGCCGACGCCCTCGCGCCGCTCGGCGAGGATCTTGTCGATGCGCCGCCCGTCGAGGTCCACCACTTCGAGGCGCCATTCGCCGAACACGAGCGACTCGCCGATCTCCGGGATGTGGCCGAAGCCGTCCAGCATGAAGCCGGCGAGCGTCTCGTAGTCGCGCTCCTTCGGAAAGCGGATCGGCGCCAGCGTCCGCTCCACCGTGTCGATCGGCAGGCCGGCGTCGATCAGCCAGGAGCCGTCGGCGCGCTGGGCGATCGAATAGTCCTCGTGCTCGCCTTCCGGCAGCGAGCCGCCGATCGCCGCCAGGATGTCGGTGGGCGTGACGATGCCCTCGAAGGCCCCGTATTCGTCGAGCACGATCGCCATGTGGAGGTTCGACGCCCGGAAGCGCTCCAGGAGCTTGAGGATCGGCATGGTCTCGTTGACGAACAGCGGCTCGCGGATCGCCGCCGCCACGTCGATCGTGCCGGTGCGGCGCACCTGCTCGAGGAGGTCCTTGGCCTGGACGACGCCGATGATGTCGTCCGAGTCCTCGCCCGTCACGGGAAAGCGCGAATGGCCGGCGGCGCGGATCTCGTCGAGGATCGTGTCGGCGGGGTCGCCCGCCGCCAGCCAGTCGGCGTCGGGCCGCGGCACCATGATCGAGCGCACGTTCCGGTCGGCGATCCGCAGGACCCCTTCCAGCATCTCGCGCTCCTTCTCCTCGAACACGCCCGACTGCGTGCCCTCGGCGATCATCGCCTTCACGTCCTCCTCCGTGACCATGTTGGACTCGTCCGTGGCGGCGCCGAACAGCCGCGACACGGCAACCGTCGACACGGACAGGAGCCAGACCACCGGCGCGCCGACCGCCGCCAGCCCTCGCAGCACGGGCGCGACGGTCACCGCGATCGCCTCCGGCCGCTTCAGGGCGAAGCGTTTGGGAACCAACTCGCCGAAGATCAGCGACAGGTAGGTGATCGAAACGATCACCACGGCGAAGGCGAGGAGGTCGGCCGAGCCGGCGAGCGCAGGGACAGTCCGCAGCCGTTCGGCGAGGGGAGCGGCGAACACCGAGCCGCCGTAGGCGCCGGCCAGGATGCCGACGAGCGTGATGCCGACCTGCACGGTGGACAGGAACGCCGTCGGGTTCTCGGTGAGCTTCAGCGCGATCGCCGCCCGGCGGCTGCCCTCCTCGGCCAGCTGCTGCAGGCGCGAGCGCTTGGCCGACACGACCGCCAGCTCGGACATTGCGAAGAAGCCGTTGAGGAGGATCAGGAAGAAGACGATCAGCGCGTTGAGGAGAAGCATCGATCCACCGGTGGCGGACACCTCGCGGCGCCCTTCGCTCCCCGCGAGATAGCACAGCGCGCCGGGCTTTCGACAACAGAAAGCGCCGCCGGCTGGCCCGCGCGCCGCTGGCTACCGTGGCCGGGCGGTTCGGCTCAACCGTTCGTTCGGCCGCGGTCCGGCGCGCCCGCATGGGTGTCGAACAGCGCCCGCACCTGCCGCAACGCGCCTTCCTGCGCTTCGCGCAGCAGGGTCGACGCAAGATCGCTGCCGCCACCCCGTCCCGCCGCGTTCGTCGTCCGGGGAGTGTCGCGAAACAGCCGGGGCGCTTCAATAGGCGAGATGGCGGAACACGGCGCCCATGTCGCCCTTCCACGGGCCTTCGAAGCGGCTGATCAGGTCGTCGGCCGCCGTCATGCCGCGCGCCAGCCTGTCGTTCAACGGCGCGAGGAACACGGTCTCGTCGAACCCGTCCTCGTTCAGCCGCGCGCGGGCCGCGAGGCCGCGCCGGGCGATCGACACCGCCTCTCGCGCCACGTCGAGAACCTGCCCGTTTCGGAACGGGGCGCGGAACCCCTCGCGCGGCACGGCGGCGCGCAAGGCCGCGACTTCGGCCAAGCGCCAGTCGCGCGTCAGCGCCTCGGCCTGCGCGAGCGCGGCCTCGTCGTAGAGGAGGCCGACCCAGAAGGCGGGCAGGGCGCAGATGTCGCGCCACGGACCGCCGTCGGCGCCCCGCATCTCCAGGAACCGCTTCAAGCGCACGTCCGGGAACAGCGTCGACAGGTGGTTGGTCCAGTCGCCCATCGACGGCGGCTGGTTCTCCAGGTGCCGGTCGAAGGCGCCGTCGAGGAACTGGCGGAAGGTCACCGCCGTCGCGTCGACGTAGCGCCCGCCGCGGATCGCGAAGTACATCGGCACGTCGAGCGCCCATTCGACGTAGGCCCGGTAGCTAAAAGTCGGCTCGAAGGCGAAGGGCAAGAGGCCGGCGCGCGCGTTGTCGACGTCCTCCCAGACGCCGGAGCGCCAGGACCGGAAGCCGTTCGGCGCGCCTTCGGTGAAGGGCGAGTTGGCGAACAGCGCCGAGGCCACCGGCTGCAGGCACAAGCCGATCCGCATCTTGCGCGCCATGTCGGCCTCGGACGAGAAGTCGAGGTTCACCTGGATGGTGGAGGTGCGGAACATCATGTCGAGGCCGCGCGTGCCGACCCGCGGCATGTAGCGGCGCATGATGGCGTAGCGCGATTTCGGCATCGCCGGCGTTTCGTCGAGCCGCCACGAGGGGCTGGAGCCGAGGCCGAGGAAGCCGACGCCGAGCGCCTCGGCCACCGCCTTCACGTCGGCCAGGTGCCGGTTCGATTCGCGGCAGGTGTCGTGGACGGTTTCCAGCGGCGCGCCGGACAGCTCGAACTGGCCGCCGGGTTCCAGCGAGATCGCCCCGCCGACGGACCCCGCCGGCGCCGACAGGCCGATGAGCCGGTTGTCGTCGAGGATCGGCTCCCAGCCGGTGCGCGCGCCGAGCTCCCGCAGAATCGCCTCGATGCCGCGCGGCCCCTGGAAGGGCACGGGCTCCAGCGTGTCGCGGTAGAAGGGAAACTTCTCGTGCTCGGTGCCGATGCGGAAGGCGTCGGCCGGCTTCTCGCCGCCGCGCAGGTGGTCGACGAGGTCGTCCGTCGACGAGATCGGTGTCAGGTCGGTGGTGTCGCGCGCCATGCCCGGTTCCGGCCGCCGGCGAGCCGCCGGGCGTGATCGTGGGGCCGCTGTCTGCGGCTTTTCGGTGCCGGGCGCAAGGCGAGGCGGCGTGCCGCACGCTCAGCCGGCGGACGGCTCCCAGTCGCCGACGCTGGCCTGCACCAGGGCGAGAACGGCAACGGCGGCGGTGTCGGCGCGCAGGATGCGGGGGCCGAGCGAGATCGGGATCACGAAGTGTTTTGCGCGCAGCATCTCGCGCTCGGGCGCCGAGAAACCGCCTTCCGGGCCGACGAGCACGTCGACCGGGGTGCCGGCCGCCCCCCGCAGCCCCTCGATCGGACTCGCCTGCGCTTCGCGCTCGTCGCAGAAGGCCAAGCGCCGGCCGGCCGGGAAGGCGTCCAGCGCGTCGCCCAACCGCACGGGCGGCAGGCAGTCGGGCACGTGGAGGATGCCGCACTGCTCGGCCGCCTCCACCGCGTTGGCGCGCATGCGCTCGACGTTGATCCGGCCGTTCTGCGTGTGCTGGGTCAGCACCGGCTGCAGGACGCCCGCCCCCATCTCCACCGCCTTCTGCACCGTGTAGTCGAGGCGCGCGTGCTTCAACGGCGCGAACAGGTAGCGCAGCGTCGGCGGCGGCGGCTGCGGTCGCGTCCGCGCTTCCAACGCGAAGGCGACGCGCTTCCTGGCCGCCGTCGCGAGCCGCGCGCCCCATTCGCCGTCGCGCCCGTTGAACAGGAGCACGCCGGCGCTCGCTTCCAGCCGCAGGACGTTCAGAAGGTAGTTCGCCTGCGCCGGGCTGGCTTGCCGCTCGGCGCCGGCCTCGAGCGGCGCGTCCAGGAACAGGCGGGGGGTGCGGAAATCGTAGTCCGGCATGGGCGACTCGAAGGGCGCGCGGCGCGTCGAGGTCGAAACCTATAGGCGACGGGTCCGTTGTCACCGGCGGTTGGGAACGGACGGAACGCGATGGATCTGGGCATCAACGGACGCGTGGCGCTGATCACCGGCGCCGAGGGCGGCATGGGCCTCGCCACGGCCAGGCTCCTCGCCGCCGAGGGCGTCAAGCTCGTCCTCACCGACAAGCGGATCGGCGAGCTGGAGCGGGAAGCGCGGGAGATCCGCGGCGAGGTGCTGTGCGTCGGCGGCGACGCGACCGTGCCGGACGACATGTTCGCGCTCGCCAAGGCCGCGGTGAAGCGCTTCGGCCGCCTCGACATCGTCGTCCACACCAGCGGCATCACCGGCGCCAAGGGCGACCCGCTCCAAATGACCAACGCCGACTACGAGGACGCCTGGCGCAACGACTTCCTGTCGGCGGTGAACGTCGCGCGCGCGACGTTTCCGGCGATGAAAGTCGGCCGCTGGGGCCGCTTCGTCTGCGTCACGTCGGAGAACGCCGTGCAGCCCTACTGGGAGGAGGCGACCTACAACGCCGCCAAGGCCGCGCTCGCCGCCTTCGTGAAGGACCTGTCGTACAAGTCGCCGGACGACGGCATCCTGTGCAACACGGTGGCGCCCGCCTTCATCCGCACCAAGATGACCGACGCGATGATGGAGAAGCGCGCGAACGAGCGCGGCACCTCGGTGGAGGAGGCGGTCGAGAGCTTCCTCGCCGAAGAGCGCGCGGGCCTCGCCCTGAAGCGCCGCGGCGAGGCGGAGGAGGTTGCGAGCGTGATCGCGCTGCTCGTGTCCGAGCGCGCGTCCTTCGTGAACGGGGCGAACTACCGCGTCGACGGCGGCTCCGTGACGAGCGTCGGCAACTGACGCGACGACCGACCCGGCCGGAAACTTCGCTCGCGTCCGGCGCGCGGCTTGGAAGAAACGGCCCTCGGGCGCCGCACCCTCTGCGCCGGCTTGGCGTCGCGACCCTTCCGAAGGACCCTCGATGCAGGACTTCATCCTCTTCTTCTTCGTCGGCGCGCTGGCGCAGCTCGTCGACGGCGCGCTCGGCATGGCCTACGGCGTGGTGTCCTCCACCGTGCTCCTGTCGTTCGGCGTCGCGCCGGCGCAGGCGTCCGCTTCCGTCCACACCGCCGAGCTCTTCACCACGGCCGCCTCCGGCACCGGGCACGTCCTCAACCGCAACATCGACTGGAAGCTGTTCTGGCGCGTGGTGCCGTTCGGCGTCGTCGGCGGGGCGCTCGGCGCCTACGTCCTGACCGGCGTCGACGGCGACGTCATGCGGCCGTACGTAGCCGGCTATCTCGGGCTCGTCGGCGCCTTCCTCCTGTTCCGGTCCTTCCGCCGCGTGCCGAAGCGGCCCGTGCCGGCGGCGGTGGTGCCGCCGGTGGCGCTCGCCGGCGGCTTCCTCGACTCGGTCGGCGGCGGCGGCTGGGGGCCGGTCGTCACCACGGGCCTGCTCGGCGCCGGCGGCCAGCCCCGCTACGTGATCGGCACGGTGAACACCGCCGAGTTCCTGATCGCGCTGACGGTCTCGTTGTCCTTCGCCTTCGCGCTCCTCACCGGCCGCTGGGAGAACGCCCCCGGCCTCGCCTCCAACCTCTTGGCCGTCGGCGGGCTCGTCGCCGGCGGCGTCCTCGTCGCGCCCTTCGCCGGGCTCATCGTGCGGCGCATCCCGGAGCCCTGGCTGCTGCGCGCGGTGTCGATCCTGGTTCTCGCGCTCTGCGCGACGCAGGTCTGGAGCCTCGTGCGGTGAGGCGGGCGCCGACCGCCGGACGGGAACGAGCCGGTCCCTGCGGCGTTCTGTCCTCGACGCCGCGCCATTCGCGCCGCGGCCCACCCGCACAAGGACAAAACTCATGGCGGACAAGCACGAAGCCACCGGCGGCCTGAAGGAAGCGGGCGGTAAGCTGAAGGAAGCGGCCGGCAAGCTGGTCGGCAACGAGCGCCTCGCGGCCGAGGGTCAGGTGCAGCAAGTGGAAGGCAAAACCGAGAAGAACTACGGCAAGGTCAAGGACGCCGCCAAGGACCAGTTCAGCTGAGCCGAACGAACCTTCACGCAACGCAGCGGCCGCCCCGACCGGGCGGCCGTTTCCGTTGGCGCGTCGGCCGTCGCCTTGCCGCCCGCGGCCGCGCCGTGGCACACGCGCGTCGGCAGCATCTTAAGCACGAAGGTTACCCATGGCGACGCGGCAGGAAACCGACACGTTCGGACCGATCGAGGTGGCGGGGGACCGCTATTGGGGCGCGCAGGCGCAGCGCTCGCTCGCCAACTTCCGGATCGGCTGGGAGAAGCAGCCGACCCCGATCGTGCGGGCGCTCGGCATCGTCAAGCGCGCGGCGGCCGAAACCAACGTGGCGCTCGGCCGGCTCGACCCGGCGCTCGGGGACGCCATCGTCGCGGCGAGCCAAGAGGTGATCGACGGCCGGCTCGACGCGCACTTCCCGCTCGTGGTCTGGCAGACGGGCTCGGGCACCCAGTCCAACATGAACGCCAACGAGGTGATCTCGAACCGGGCGATCGAGATGCTCGGCGGCGCCATGGGTTCCAAGACGCCGGTCCACCCGAACGACCACGTCAACATGAGCCAGTCGTCGAACGACACCTACCCGACGGCGATGCACGTCGCCTGCGCCGAGGAGGTGGCGCATCGCCTGCTGCCGGCGCTGCAGGCGCTGCACGCGGCGCTGGACGAGAAGGCGAAACGGTTCGCCCCGATCATCAAGATCGGCCGCACCCACACGCAGGACGCGACGCCCTTGACGCTCGGCCAGGAGTTCTCCGGCTACGCCGCCCAAGTGGAGAACGGCATCAAGCGGATCGAGGCGACGCTGCCAGGGCTGATGGAGCTCGCGCAGGGCGGCACCGCCGTCGGCACCGGCCTCAACGCGCCGGTCGGCTTCGCGGAAGCAGTCGCCGAGCGGATCGCCGCGATCACCGGCCTGCCGTTCACCTCGGCGCCGAACAAGTTCGAGGCGCTGGCCGCGCACGACGCGATGGTGTTCGGGCACGGCGCGATCAACACGGTGGCGGCGTCGCTGTTCAAGATCGCCAACGACATCCGCTTCCTGGGGAGCGGCCCGCGCTCCGGCCTCGGCGAGCTGCAGCTGCCGGAGAACGAGCCCGGCTCGTCGATCATGCCGGGCAAGGTCAACCCGACGCAGTGCGAGGCGCTGACCCAAGTCTGCGTCCAGGTGTTCGGCAACCACGCGGCGATCACCTTCGCCGGGGCGTCCGGCCATTTCGAGCTGAACGTCTTCAACCCGGTGATGGCCTACAACTTCCTCCAGTCGGTGCGGTTGATGGCGGACGCGGCGGTGAGCTTCACGCAGAACTGCGTCGTCGGGATCGAGGCGCGCGAGGACAACATCCGCGCCGCGCTGGACCGCTCCTTGATGCTGGTGACGGCGCTCGCCCCCACCATCGGCTACGACGCGGCGGCGAAGATCGCCAAGACCGCGCACCGGAACAACACGACGCTGCGCGAGGAAGCGCTGGCGACCGGCCTCGTTTCGGCCGCCGACTACGACCGCATCGTCGACCCCGCGGCGATGACCCGGCCGGGGTGAAGGTCGCATTGACTCGTTATTGCTCTCACCCGACAGTCACCGCATGAGCGCGATCGCCTTCGACACTCACCGGATCGTCAAGCGGCTCCAGGAAGTCGGGTTCTCCGATCGGCAAGCCGAGGCCGTGACCGACGTCTTGAGCGAAAGCCGTGGGCCGACGCTGGATGTCGCCACGCTCGCGACCAAGACCGACTTGGCGCAGTTCGCGACCAAAGCCGACTTGGCGCAGTTCGCCATCAAGGCCGACTTGGCGCAGTTCGCCACCAAGGCCGACTTGGCGCAGTTCGCGACCAAGGCCGACTTGGCGCAGTTCGCCACCAAAGCCGACTCGGCGCAGTTCGCGACCAAAGCCGACCTCGCCACCACCAAATCCGAGCTTCAGACGGCAATCGCCGAGACGAAAGCCGACCTCCTGAAGTGGGTGATCGGTACGATCGGATTTCAGACAGTGCTCATCCTGGGCGCCGTGGTCGCGCTCGCCAGAGCGTTGTAGACAAAGCGCCGCCGCACCTCCTCAACGATCGCGGCGTCCGCCTCCCCCCGCTGCCGTCTCGCCAGCAGAAGACACGCTTCGGACGCCAGCACCAGCCCGTCGCTCAAGACCTTCAGCCGGTTGGCGCGCAGCGTCGAGCCCGTCGAGGTGATGTCCACCACGATGTCGGCCGAGCCGGCCGCCGGCGCGCCTTCCGTGGCGCCCAAGCTTTCCACGATGCGGTAGCTCTGGATGCCGTGCCTGCGCGTAAAGAACCCTTGCGTCAGCCGCCAGTATTTCGTCGCGATCCTGAGGCGCCGGCCGTGCCGGGCGCGGTAGCCCGCCGCCACGTCGCCGAGATCGTCCATCGTGGCAACGTCGACCCAGGCGTCGGGCACGGCGACCACCACGTCCGCCCGGCCGAAGCCGAGCCGGCTGACGAACTCGACCCGGGCGTCCGGGTCGGCGATCGACTCGCGGACGAGGTCCTCGCCGGTGATGCCGAAGTCCACCGCGCCGTCGCGCAGCTCGCGCGCGATCTCGGACGCGGACAGGAGCAGGACGTCGAGCCCGTCGAGCCCGGAGACCGTCGTGCGGTAGGCGCGCGCGTCGGCGGCGGGCTCGACGCGGATGCC
>CAXUCL010000060.1:0-507 GCA_964249395.1 uncultured Rhizobiaceae bacterium | reverse complement strand
GCCTGGGCGGCCGTGCGGCACCCGAGGTCCACCTCGATGCCGGCGCGGGCGAGCGCTGCGACGGCGTCGTCCTTCATGCGGCCCTTGGAGGGGATGGCGAGGGTGAGCCTCACGGAAGCAGCGCCTCGATGCGGCCCGGCCAGAGCGCGACGCCGACCGCCGGCACGGGCGCCGAGGCGCCGAGATAGCTGAGCAATCGGTCGTAGCGGCCACCGCCGGCGAGCGGCCCGTCGGGGCCCGGCACCTCGAACACGAGGCCGGTGTAGTAGTCGATGGCGCGGCCGAAGGCGGCGCGGTAGCGCACTTGGCCGGGATCGACGCCGGCCTCGCGCAGCGCGGCGCTCCGCGCCTCGAAGAAGCGGAACGCACTCCCGAGGTCGATGTCGCGCCCGCAGCAGGCGGCGAGGCGGGCGGGCGCCTCTCCCAGTGGGCAGCTGATCGCCAGGAACGCTTCGAGCCGGGCGAGGGCGGCGGCGCCGAGCGCGGTTTCAGCCGTCGCGACCGTCT
>CAXUCL010000059.1:4851-11517 GCA_964249395.1 uncultured Rhizobiaceae bacterium | reverse complement strand
GCTGCGCGAAGGGACCGGCGCGCCGCTCGTCCTCCTCCACGGCTTCGGCTCGGAGCTCGCGAGCTGGCGGCCGTTTCTGCCCGGGATCGGCGCCGGCGTGCCTGTGCTCGCGCTGGACCTGCCCGGCCACGGCGGGTCGGTGGCACGGGAGGCAGGCGACTTCGCCGCCCTCGTCGCCGACGCGGAGGACACGCTCGCGAGCCACGGCGTCGCCGCCTGCCACCTCGTCGGCCATTCGCTCGGCGGCGCGGTAGCCGCTTGCGTCGCGAGCGGCCTCGCCACGGAAGCGCGCTCGCTTACGCTCCTCGCTCCGGCCGGCTTCGGCCCGGACATCGACACCGGCTTCACCGAGGGCTTCAGCCGCGCGACGGAAGAAGCGGCGGTGCGCGCCTGGCTCCGCCACCTCGTTTGCGACCCCGCGAGCCTGTCGGAGGGCTTCGTGCGCGCCACCGTGCGGGCCCGCGCCGACGGACAACAAGCCGCGGCGCAATCGGCGCTGGCCCCAAAGCTCTTCTCGAACGGCGCGCAGCACTTCGAGGTGCGCGGCCTTCTCGCCGCGCTCGCCATGCCGGTGAAGCTCATCGCCGGCGCCGAGGACCGCGTCGTGCCCGCGCGCCACTTCGCCGGCCTGCCCGGCCGCGTCGCCTTGCATCTGTTCTCCCGGACCGGCCATATGCCCCACATCGAGCGGGCCGCCGACGTCGCGGCGCTCGTGAACGAGATTCGGCGGTGACGGCGGCGGCCGCGACGGGGAACGGATGGCGCGCTTCGACCTGATCGTCTTCGACTGCGACGGCGTCCTGGTGGACTCGGAGGTCCTCGCCCGCCGCGCCATGCAGTCGGTGTTCCGCCAGGCCGGCATCGAGGTGACGGCCGATATGGTCGACGCCGTGGTCGGCATGAAGCTCGCCGACATCCTCCATGGCATCGAGGCGCGCACCGGCAAGGCGCTGGCGGTTGACTACCATCCACGCTTCTGGAGCGAAACGAAGGCGCTGTTCACCGACGAGCTGCGCCCGACGCCGGGCGTCGCGGAGTTCCTGACGAGCTCCGGCGCGCGACGCTGCGTCGCGTCCTCGTCCGACCACGAGCGCATCCGGCACAGCCTCGCCGTCACCGGGCTCGACCGCTTCTTCGAGGAAGGGGCGATCTTCTCCTCGCACGACGTTTCCCGCGGCAAGCCGGCCCCCGACCTCGTGCTCCACGCCGCAAGCCGGATGGGCGTCGATCCCGGCCGCTGTTTGGTGATCGAGGACTCGCGCTTCGGCGTCGCCGGGGCGAAGGCCGCCGGCATGGCGGCCTACGGCTTCCTCGGGGGGGCGCACCTCCTCGCCAACACCGGCGAAGCGCTCCGCGCCGCCGGCGCCGACTTCGTGGCCCGGACGTGGGAGGAGATCGCGGCGAGGATGGCGGCGTGAGCGCGAACGGGTCGGCGTCGCATCGCCGAAGCCGCCGCCGCTGATCCGCCCTCAATCATCGACGAGGATCGTCCCCGCCACCTCGATGCCGAAGCCGGTGAGGCCGACATAGGCGCGCTCGCGCGTCGCCAGAACCGCGATGGAGCGGACCTGGAGGTCGCGCAGGATCTGCGCGCCGACGCCGACCTCGCGCCAGCGCTGTTGCCGGGCGCGGGCGCTGTTGTGCGTTTCGCCGTCCGCCGCCGCTGCCGCCGCGTGCGCGTCGCGGGCCTCGACGTCGAAGTCGTCCACCTGCGGCTGGCGCAGGAGCATGAGGACGCCGCGCCCGTCGTGGTTCCGTATTGCGTCCACCGCGACCTCCACCCAGGTTTTGGCGCCGCGCGCCCGGTTGAACAGGTCCGGCACCGGGTGCTCGCGGTGGATGCGCGTCGGCACCCGCTCGGCTCCGGCCACCTCGCCGAACACCGCGACGACGTGCTGCATCGGGTCGAACGGCGTCCCGTAGACCCGCACCCGTCCGCGCAGGCCGCCCACCGTCATCGGCTCCTCGCGCACCAGCGTCACGAAGGACTCGCGCCGGATGCGCCAGGAGATCAGATCCTCGATCGAAACGATGCGCAGGCCGTGCTCGCGGGCGAAGGGCACGAGCTGGGCCATGCGCTTCACCGTGCCGTCGTCGTTGACGATCTCGGCGAGCACCCCCGCCGGCGGCAGGCCGGCGAGGGCCGCCAGATCGGTGCCGGCCTCCGTGTGGCCGGAGCGGGTGAGGACGCCGCCCTCGCGCGAGATCAACGGGAACATGTGGCCGGGCCGCAGGAAGTCGTTCGCGCCGGCGTTGTCGTTGGCGAGCGCCCGCGCCGTGTTGGAGCGCTCCTCCGAGGAGATGCCCGTGGTCATGCCGACGCGGAAGTCGACCGACACGGTGAAGGCGGTGCGCATCGGGTCGAGGTTGTTGGCGACCATCGGCGGCAGGTTGAGCCGGGCGGCGCGCTCGGCCAGCATCGGCACGCACAGGATGCCGCTGGTGTGGCGGATCATGAAGGCGATGCGCTCCGGCGTCGCCTTGGCTGCGGCCATGATCAGGTCGCCCTCGTTCTCGCGGTCGGTGTCGTCCACCACCACGACGAGTTCGCCGCGGGCGATGGCCGCCACGGCCTCGTCGATCGAATCGAGCTGGAAATCCATCGCCTCGCCCTTCGCGCGCTTCTTGCGCGGCGGCTTGGCAGAACGGGCGCGCCCGATCAACCGCGGCGCTTCTCGGTTGCGGGCTGGACGGCCGCACCGTGCCACCGCGCATGTCGTCCGAGCGCTTGCTGCCGTCGCGGGCAGGCTGGAATCGTTCCAGGCTTTGCTGCTAGACGTGGAGCAACCGCAGGTAACGGCTCGGCGACAGCTCGCCTCGAAGCCGCCGTTCGACCGCCGAGCGGAACGGGAGGCCGACGCGTTGCACGCCCACCATGCCTTCTCGGCGGCCGAGGCGGCCGACCTGATCGCCGAGCGGAAGCACCTCGAAGGCCCGTTGTTGCCGATCCTGCACGCGGTCCAGGCGCGCTTCGGCTGCGTGCCGGAGGCGGCGATCCGGCTCGTGGCGGCGGAGCTGAACCTCAGCCGCGCCGAGGTCCACGGCGTCGCCTCCTTCTACCACGACTTCCGAACCGAGCCCGCCGGCCGGCGCGTGCTCAAGATCTGCCGCGCGGAAGCCTGCCAGTCGCGCGGCGGCGACCGGGTCGCCGCGGCGCTGGAAGCCTCGCTCGGGGTTTCCGTCGGCGGCACGACGCGCGACGGGCGGGTGACGCTGGAGGCCGTCTACTGCCTCGGGCTGTGCGCCATTGGCCCGAACGCGCTCTTGGACGACCGTCCCGTCGCGCGGCTCGACGCGGCGAGAACCGAGCGGCTGTGCCAGGAGGCGCTGGCGTGACCCGCCTGTTCCTGCCGCTCGACACGTTCGCCGTCGCATGCGGCGCCGACGCCATCGCCGCCGAGTTGGCGGATGAGGCCGCCGCGCGGGGCTTGAGCGTCGAGATCGTCCGCACCGGCTCGCGCGGAATGGCTTGGCTCGAACCGCTGCTCGAAGTGGAAACCGCCGCCGGCCGCCTCGGCTACGGCCCGGTGGAGCCCGGCGAGGCGGCCGCGCTGCTCGACGCCGGGCTCCTCGACGGCCGGCCTCACGAGAAGCGCATCGGCCTCGTCGCCGACCACCCGTTCCTGCGCGACCAGACGCGCGTCACCTTAGCGCGCTGCGGCGTCATCGACCCCCTGTCGATCGCGGACTACCGCGCCCATGGTGGCCTCGCGGCGCTGCGAGCCGCCGTCGCCATGGAACCGGCCGCGATCGTCGCCGCCGTCACCGCGTCCGGCCTGCGCGGCCGCGGCGGCGCCGGCTTCCCGACGGGGATCAAGTGGAAAACGGTCCTGGAAGCGGCGGGCGCGCGGAAATACATCGTCGCCAACGCCGACGAAGGGGATTCCGGCACCTTCGCCGACCGGATGATCATGGAGGGCGACCCGTTCGCGCTGATCGAGGGCATGGCGATCGCCGCTCTCGCGGTGGGGGCGACGGTGGGCTTCATGTATCTCCGCTCCGAATACCCGGTGGCGATCCGGGTCCTGTCGCAAGCCGTGGAGATCGCGCGGGACGCGGGCGTCATCGGGCCGTCGGTTCTGGGCTCGGGCCCCACCTTCGACCTAGAGGTGCGGGTCGGGGCGGGCGCCTACGTGTGCGGCGAGGAGACCTCGTTGCTCGACAGCCTGGAGGGCAAGCGCGGGCAGGTGCGCGCCAAGCCGCCGCTGCCGGCGATCAGCGGCCTGTTCGGCTGCCCGACCGTGATCAACAACGTCCTGACGCTCGCCACCGTCCCGGCGGTGCTCCTGGAGCCGGAGCGCTACGCGGCGCTGGGGCTCGGCCGCTCGCGCGGCACGATGCCGATCCAGATCGCCGGCAACGTCCGGCACGGCGGGCTGTACGAGGTGCCGTTCGGGCTGACGCTGGGTGAGATCGTCGACCGGATCGGCGGCGGTACCGCGTCGGGGCGGCCGGTGAAGGCGGTGCAGGTCGGCGGCCCGCTCGGCGCCTACTTCCCGCGCGCGCTGTTCGACACGCCGTTCGACTACGAGGCGTTCGCGAGCGCCGGCGGCCTCATCGGCCACGCCGGCGTCGTGGTGTTCGACGACACGGCCGACATGGCGCGTCAGGCGCGCTTCGCCTTCGAGTTCTGCGCGGTGGAATCCTGCGGCAAGTGCACGCCCTGCCGCATCGGCGCGGTGCGCGGCCGCGAGGCGATGGACCGGGTGCTGGCTGGCGACCGGGTGTCGGAGAACCTCGAACTTGTCGAAGACCTTTGCAACACGATGAAGTTCGGCTCGCTCTGCGCGCTGGGCGGCTTCACGCCCTACCCGGTGATGAGCGCGATCGAGCACTTCCCGGCGGACTTCGACCGGGGCGTCCCCCTGCGGGAGGCGGCGGAGTGACGGCGTCGTTCGCAGGATGGGGCGTTATTCTTCTCCCCTGCGGGGAGAAGGTGGACGGCGCGAAGCGACGGCCGGATGAGGGGGCCGGGACGTCGGCTTCTATCCGCCAGCGCCGCTCGGCTTCGCCGGCCCCTCATCCCCTGCCGGACCTTCTCCCCGCTGGGGAGAAGAAGACCAATCGCCGGCGCTCTTCGGACGCCGATGTCAGAAGGTCCATGTCATGAGCCTTGTCCGCGAAATCGACCACGGCACGCCGCGCTCCGCCTCGGAGCAGCAGGTCACCCTCACCGTCGATGGCTTCGCCGTCACCGTGCCGGCCGGCACCTCGATCATGCGCGCCGCGTCCGAGGCCGGCATCGCGGTCCCGAAGCTCTGCGCCTCCGACATGCTGGACAGCTTCGGCTCCTGCCGCCTGTGCCTCGTCGAGATCGACGGGCGCCAGGGCACGCCGGCCTCCTGCACGACGCCGGTGCTGCCCGGCATGCGCGTGTCCACCCAGACCGAGCGGCTGAAGCGCCTGCGCCGCGGCGTGATGGAGCTCTACATCTCCGACCACCCGCTCGACTGCCTGACCTGCGCGGCGAACGGCGACTGCGAGCTGCAAACGCAGGCCGGCGCGGTGGGCCTGCGCGAGGTGCGCTACGACCCGGCCGGCGAGAACCACCTCGCACAAGCGAAGGACCAGTCGAACCCCTACTTCCAGTTCGATCCGGCCAAATGCATCGTCTGCTCGCGCTGCGTCCGGGCCTGCGAGGAGGTGCAGGGCACCTTCGCGCTGACCATCGAAGGCCGCGGCTTCGGCTCGCACGTCTCGGCCGGCACCGCGACCGACGACTTCTTCTCCTCCGAATGCGTGAGCTGCGGCGCCTGCGTCCAGGCCTGCCCGACCGCGACGCTGGAGGAGAAGTCGGTCATCCAGATCGGCCTGCCCGAGCACTCGGTGGTGACGACCTGCGCCTACTGCGGCGTCGGCTGCTCGTTCAAGGCGGAGATGCGGGGCGAGGAGCTGGTCCGCATGGTGCCCTACAAGGACGGCAAGGCGAACCGCGGCCATTCCTGCGTCAAGGGCCGCTTCGCCACGGGCTACGCGACGCACCCGGACCGCGTGCTCCACCCGATGGTCCGGGAAAAGCACACCGACCCGTGGCGCGTCGTCTCCTGGGACGAGGCGTTCGCGCATGCGGCGGCCAAGATCCGCGACATCCAGGCCCGCTTCGGGCGCGGCTCCGTCGGGGCGATCTCCTCGTCGCGCTGCACCAACGAGGAGATCTACCTCGTGCAGAAGCTGGTGCGCGCCGGCTTCGGCAACAACAACATCGACACCTGCGCCCGGGTCTGCCATTCGCCGACCGGCTACGGCCTCAGCACCACCTACGGCACCTCGGCCGGCACGCAGGACTTCGATTCGGTCGAGGACGCCGACGTCATCCTGGTGATCGGCGCCAACCCGACCGACGGCCACCCGGTGTTCGCCAGCCGCATGAAGAAGCGCCTGCGCCAGGGCGCCAAGCTCATCGTCGTCGACCCGCGCCGCATCGACCTCGTGCGCAGCCCCCACGTGGAAGCCGACTATCACCTGCCGTTGAAGCCCGGCACCAACGTCGCGGTGCTGACCGCGCTCGCCCACGTGATCGTCACCGAGGGTCTGGCGGACGAGACGTTCGTGCGCGAGCGCTGCGAATGGGACGCGTTCACTGACTGGGCTGAGTTCGTGGCCGACCCGTCGCGCTCGCCGGAAGCGGTGGCGGCGACGACGGGCGTGCCGGCCGACCTCGTGCAC
>CAXUCL010000059.1:2299-4841 GCA_964249395.1 uncultured Rhizobiaceae bacterium | reverse complement strand
CCGCCGCGCGGCGCGGCTCTACGCGACGGGCGGCAACGGGGCGATCTACTACGGCCTCGGCGTCACGGAACATTCTCAAGGCTCGACGGCGGTGATGGCGATCGCCAACCTCGCCATGGCCACCGGCAACGTCGGCCGGCGCGGCGTCGGCGTGAACCCGCTGCGCGGCCAGAACAACGTGCAGGGCGCCTGCGACATGGGCTCGTTCCCGCACGAGTTCACCGGCTACCGGCACGTCAGCCGCGACGAGGTGCGCGAGACCTTCGAGAGCCTGTGGGGCGTCCAGATCGATTCCGAGCCGGGGCTGCGCATCCCCAACATGTTCGACGCGGCGATCGACGGCACGTTCAAGGGCCTCTACGTCCAGGGCGAGGACATCCTGCAGTCCGACCCGGACACCCGCCACGTGTCGGCCGGCCTCGCCGCCCTCGAGCTCCTGATCGTCCAGGACCTGTTCCTGAACGAGACGGCGAACTACGCGACCGTGTTCCTGCCCGGCTCGACCTTCCTGGAGAAGGACGGCACCTTCACCAACGCCGAGCGGCGCATCAACCGCGTGCGCCGCGTGATGGCGCCGCGCAACGGCCTGGCCGACTGGGAGGTGACGCAGCGCCTCGCGCAGGCGCTGGGCATGGACATGGACTACAGGCACCCCTCCGCCATCATGGACGAGGTGGCGCAGGTGACGCCGACCTTCGCGGGCGTGTCCTACGCGCTGCTGGAGGAGAAGGGCTCGGTGCAGTGGCCCTGCAACGAGAACCACCCGGAGGGCTCGCCGATCATGCACGTCGGCGCCTTCATGCGCGGCAAGGGGAACTTCGTCGTCACCGAATACGTGCCGACCGACGAGCGCGTCGGGCCGCGCTTTCCCCTGCTGCTCACCACCGGCCGCATCCTGTCGCAGTACAACGTCGGGGCGCAGACGCGGCGCACGCAGAACGTGGTTTGGCACGAGGAGGACCGGCTGGAGATCCACCCGCACGACGCCGAGGAGCGGGGCCTGCGCGACGGCGACTGGGTGAAGCTGCGGTCCCGGGCCGGCGAGACCACCCTGCGCGCCCTGGTCACGGACCGCGTGGCGCCGGGCGTCGTCTACACCACCTTCCACCACCCGCTGACCCAGGTGAACGTCATCACCACCGACCATTCCGACTGGGCGACGAACTGCCCGGAATACAAGGTGACGGCGGTGCAGGTCTCCCCCTCCAACGGCCCGAGCGACTGGCAGGCGGACTACCGCGAGCTCACCGAGGCGAGCCGCCGCGTCCTGCCGGCGGAAGCGGCGGAGTGAGGGCGAAGGCATCGAAGTCGCCTTCCTTCTCCCGAGTTGGGAGAAGGTCCCGGCAGGGGGATGAGGGAGTGAAGGGCGCGGACATTGGCCGGCGTTGCGGCTGCGTCCCCTCACCCACCCCTTCGGGGCACCCTCTCCCGACTCGAGAGAGGGGGATGCGGCCACTCGCCGATCTCAGTGCAATGTCGACGCCATGACGTCCTCGAACCCCCCCTCCCGCCGCCAGCCCGCGCTCGCGTTCCGCGACGGCCGCTTCGCGTCCGCCGAGCGCGTCGTGCCGGAGGAGGTCGCGATCGCGATCACCGTCGGCGGCTCGACGCATGCGGTGATGATGGCGACCCCGCGCGACGTCGAGGACCTCGCCCTCGGCCTGGCGCTCGCCGAACGCATCGTCTCGACCCTCGGCGAGGTCGAGCATCTGGACGTCGTCGAAACCGACGCCGGCCTCGACTGCCAGTTCCGCCTCGTGCCGGAGCGCGCCCGCACCTACGTCGCGCGGCGGCGGCAGATGACCGGGCCGGTGGGCTGCGGCCTGTGCGGCGTCGAATCGCTGGAGCTCGCCGCGCCGCCGCTGCCCGTCGTGCGCGTCGAGCCGCGCTTCCCGCCCGCCCTGATCGCGGAGGCGATGGAAGCAATGTCGCTCGGGCAGCGCCTCGGGCGCGAAACGCGCGCGGTCCACGCCGCCGGGTTCTTCCGGCCCGACGAGGGACTGATCGTCGTGCGCGAGGACGTCGGCCGCCACAACGCGCTGGACAAGGTGGCGGGGCACCTCGCCCGCACAGGTGTCGATCCGGGCGCAGGCTTCGTGGTGCTCACCAGCCGCGTGTCCGTCGAGCTCGTGCAGAAGTGCGCCGTGATGGGCGCGAGCCTCGTCGCCGCCGTGTCGGCGCCGACGGCGCTCGCGGTGGATACGGCGGCGCGCGCCGGCGTGACGCTGGTCGCCGTCGTGCGCGGACCCGAGTTCGAGCTGTTCACCCATCCGCGCCGCGTTTCCGGCGCCGTCGACGAGGGAAGCCGGGACCATGCAGCGGCCTGACGACAAGCTGGTGCAGATGGCGAACCAGATCGCCCGGTTCTGCGCGTCCAACCCGAGCGGGGCGCGGCACACCGCGAACGTCGCCGACCACATCAACAAGTTCTGGGACCCGCGCATGCGCGACAAGCTGCTCGCCCGCGCGGCGAGCGGCGACACGGCCGGCATGCACGAGCTGGTGGTGGCGGCGCTCCCGGCGATCCGCCCCGCCCCGCCGC
>CAXUCL010000059.1:0-2289 GCA_964249395.1 uncultured Rhizobiaceae bacterium | reverse complement strand
GCCTTGAAAGCCGCGCCGCGCCGGCAGCCACTGGCCCCGGTGTTCCCGGCAGCCGCCGGCGCTATGTGACGGCAATCGAAGGGTTCCAAGCGAGACGCCCCACGTGCCGAACACCGCGGCCGCCGTTGAAGCGGCGATCCGGGCGCGCCTCGTGCCCTTGCGCGACTACCGCGAGTTCCTGGACGGCGAGGCTTTCGTGTCCGGCTGGCTCCTCGTCGACCAGCCGACCATCGACACCTTCGCGCAGGCCACGCGCGACCACCAGTTCATCCATGTCGACCCGGTTCGGGCCGCGGCGGAGACGCCGTTCGGCGGCACGATCGCGCACGGCTTCCTGACGCTGTCGCTCCTGTCGCCGCTCGCCTTCGACGCGCTGCCGGGTATCGAAGGAACGCGGATGGGCGTCAACTACGGCTTCGACGCCGTGCGCTTCGTGTCGCCGGTGCGCAGCGGCGCGCGGGTGCGCGGCCGCTTCCGCCTCGTCGGCCTCCATGAGCGCGCCGCGTCGGTGCAGTCGACCTGGGAGGCGAGCGTCGAGATCGAGGGCGCTGCCAAGCCGGCGTTGACGGCGCGCTGGCTGACGCTCGCGATGCTGGAGCCGTCGGCCGGGTGACCGGCGCGCTTGAAAAGGAAAGGAAGGCCCATGACCGAGACCCCGACCGTCCGCCGCCCCGCTCGCGGAGTCGTCGCTTGAAGCCGAGCGGCTGGCCGCGGGCCGTGCTCTTCGACCTCGACGGGACGCTGGTGGATTCGGCGCCGGACATCTGCGCGGCGCTGAACGAGACGCTGGAATCCTACAGCCACCCGACGCTAACGCTGGAAGCGGTGACGCGGATGATCGGCCGCGGCGTGCCGGTGCTGGTGGAGCGCGCCTACGCCTTCCTTGGCCTCGACCTGGAGCCCGCCGAGCGCGACCGCGTCGCCGCGCGGTATCTGGCGATCTACGAGGCGCGCGCCACGGCCGAAACCGCGCTGATGGCCGGCGTGTCGGACTTCCTGCGCAACCTTCACGCACGCGGCGTTCCCATCGGCGTCGTCACCAACAAGCCCGGCGAGGCGACGCGCACCGTGCTGGAGCATTTCGGGCTGCTCGACCTGATGGCGGTGGTGGTCGGCGGCGACGCCGGGCCGCCGACGAAGCCCGATCCCGGCCTGCTGCTGCACGCCTGCGAGGCGTTGGGGCTGGCGCCCGGCGACGCGGTCTATGTCGGCGACAGCGAGAACGACGTCGGGGCGGCGCGCGCCGCCGGCATGCCCGTGGTGGCGGTGGCCGGCGGCTACACCGAGCTGACGCCCGAGGCGCTCGGCGCGGACGCCGCGATCGAGCGGCTCGACGAACTGCCGGCGGCGCTTCTCGCCCTTGCCGAAGGGGCCGGTGCGCCCGACCTCTGATTGAACGAAGCTTCCGGAAAAGGCCAGGCGGACATGAGCGAACTGAACTACGAGATCGTCGAGCACGACGGCGGCTGGGCCTACAAGGTCGCCGGCGCCTTCTCGGAAACCTTCCCGACCCATGACCACGCGCTCGCTGCCGCCCGCGACGCCGCGCAGCGCCAAAGCCTCGCCGGCGAAACCGACGGCATCGCCTACCAGGACGCCGAGGGGCAGTGGCACGAGGAGGTGGCGGACGGCGCGGACCGGCCGGAAACCCACGTCGTGGACGGCGACAGCAGGACCTGACGGTTCGACCCCACCGCGCGGGCGTCACGCCGCGGCGGCGCGGGTCAGCGCCGCCTGAACGAGCGCCGGACGATAGGGCTTGGCGAAGAACTGCCCGTTCGCCGGCAGCGCCGCCCGCTCGCCGCGCAGGTGGCCGGACGTGATCAGGATCGCGATCCGTGGCCAGCGGCGCCGCACGGCGTGGGCGAGCGTCAACCCGTCCATCGAGCCCGGCATGTCGACGTCGGTGAACAAAACGCCGACCGTCGGGTCGCCTTCGATGATCCGCAGCGCCTCGTCGGCGTTGGCGGCCTCCACGGCGACGAGGCCCGCGTCCTCGACGAGGTCCACCGCGTCGAGCCGCAGGAGCGGATCGTCCTCGACGACGAGAACCGTGCAGGTGGGGGAACGGGACGGGATCGACATGACCTTCGAATGCGCCCGCGCCCCGCTGGTTTCCGCAAGATTTCGATTCAAATGAAGTTCAATTCCGCATGGTGAACAAGGCATTAACGGTGCCGCCCGCCGTCAAGGATCAGTAAAGGCCGTCGCCAATCGCGGCGGCGTCCGCCGGCAACGTCGCCAGCGCGTCGGCGCCCGCGGAGCCGAGCTGCTCGGCTGGGCCCGGTC
>CAXUCL010000058.1:0-11584 GCA_964249395.1 uncultured Rhizobiaceae bacterium | reverse complement strand
GCCAATGCTTTCCAGCGGCGGCACGCTGTCGTCGTGGACCGGCGGGGCGGCGGCGACCATCGCGTCCGTTTCGACGGCGTGCGGGTCGGGCGCGTTCGGCGTGTGCGCCCCCCCGCCGTGCGGGGTGACCATGGCGGAAACGATCTGGCGGAGCGTGACGCGCCCGACGCGCCCGCCGCCCGCGTCCACCACGTCCACTGCGTCTTCCGGCGCGCGCGACAGCACGTCGGCGGCGGCCTCCAGCGTCGTGCCGAGGGGAACGGTCGCGCGAGAGGCCGGCTTGTCGCCGGTTGGCGCCATGACGCCTTCCACGAAGATCACCCGGCCGCGGTTCACGTGCCGCACGAACTCGGCGATGTAGTTGTCGGCGGGGTGGAGCACGATGTCCTGCGCCGTGCCTTGCTGGATCACCTCGCCATCGCGCAGGATGGCGATGCGGTCGCCGAGCCGCAGCGCCTCGTCGAGGTCGTGCGTGATGAACACGATGGTCTTGCGGATCTCCCCCTGGATGTCGAGCAGCACGGACTGCATGTCGGTGCGGATCAGCGGGTCGAGCGCCGAGAAGGCCTCGTCCATCAGGAGGATCGGCGCGTCGTTGCAGAGCGCCCGCGCCAGCCCGACGCGCTGCTGCATGCCGCCCGACAGCTGGTTCGGATACTTCGCCTCGAAGCCGCGCAGCCCGACGCGCTCCAGCCAGCGCATCGCCGCGTCGCGCTGCTTGGGCTTCGACAGGCCCTGCACCTCCAGCCCGTAGACCGCGTTGTCGAGGACGGTGCGGTGCGGCAGAAGCGCGAACTTCTGGAACACCATCGCGGTGCGGTGCCGGCGGAACGCTTGCAGGTCCTTCGCGCCGAGCTTCACCACGTCGACGCCGTCGACGATCACCTCGCCGCTCGTCGGGTCGATCAGGCGGTTGACGTGCCGGATCAGCGTCGACTTGCCGGAGCCCGACAGGCCCATGATCACCTGGATGGCGCCGCCCGGCATGGACACGTTGATGTCGCGCAGCCCCAGGACGTGGCTCGCGGTGGCGTTCAGCTCGGCCTTCGTCATGCCGCCGCGCACGGCGTCCACGAAGTCCGCCCCGCGCGGTCCGAAGATCTTGTAGAGGTGCCGGATCTCGATGCCGGGGGCGGGGCCCGCCTCAGCCATGCACGGTCTCCCGGTGCTTCTGGAGGCGGCGGCCGTAGGCCTGGCTGACGCGGTCGAAGATGATGGCGATGCCGACGATCGCGAGGCCGTTGAACAGCCCGAGCGTGAAATACTGGTTCGAGATCGCCTGCAGGACCGGCTGGCCGAGCCCCTGCACGCCGATCATCGAGGCGATCACCACCATGGCCAGCGCCATCATGATGGTCTGGTTGATGCCGGCCATGATGGTGGGCAAGGCGAGGGGCATCTGCACCTTCCACAGCTTCTGCCACGAGGACGAGCCGAAGGCGTCGGCCGCTTCCAGCGTGTCGCGGTCGACGAGGCGGATGCCGAGGTCGGTCAAGCGGATCATCGGGGGCACGGCGTAGATCACCACCGCGATGACGCCCGGCACGCGGCCGATGCCGAGCAGCATCACCACCGGAATGAGGTAGACGAAGCTCGGCATGGTCTGCATTACGTCGAGCACCGGGTTCACCGCGCCGCGCAGTCGGTCCGAGCGCGCCATCAGGATGCCGAGCGGCAGGCCGACGAGAATGGCGATCACCGTGCACACGAAGATCATCGAGATCGTGCGCATCGTGTCGGTCCACATGCCGAACCAGCCGATGAGCAGCAGCGTCACGACCGTGCCGAGGGTGATCCGAACCGAGCGGCTCGCCACCCAGGCGATCGCGGCGATCGCGAGGATCACGATCGGCCACGGCGTTTGCGTCAAAAGGCGCTCGGCCCAGATCAGGAACACCTGCAGCGGCGCGAACACATTCTCGATCGCGTCGCCGTAGCCGCGTGTGAACGCCCGGAAGCCGCCGTCGATCGCCTTCTTCAGGTCCCGCAGCATCCCGTCCGGCATGTGCGGAAAGGAGACAAGCCAATCCATCGCGAACCCTTCCCGAAACGATCGAAGACCGGCGACGTCCGCGCGGCGGCGGCGGCGGCGAGCGGCGGGCGACGTCCCGGTCGGGTCGCCGCCCGGCTGTTCAGCCGATCAAAGCGAGGCCTTGATCTTGGCGGCGGCCTCCGGGCTCACCCACTTCGTCCAGACGTCCTCGTTGTTCTTGAGGAAGTACTCGGCCCCGTCCGCGCCGGTCGCCTGGTTGTCGGTCATCCAGGCCATCAGCTTGTTGACCGTCTCGTTCGACCAGGAGCGCTTGTTCAGGTAGTCCATCACCGGCGGGTCGACCCGCTCGGCGAACGGCTTGGCGACGAGCGTGAACACGCGGTCCACCGGCCAGGCGTTCGGCTTCGGGTCCGGGCAATCGGCCACCGAGTTGCAGCGCTTCCATTCGGCCGCGTCGTGCGGCACGCCGGGATCGAGCTTCACCATCTCGTACTTGCCGAGGATGGAGGTCGGCGCCCAGTAGTAGCCGAGCCAGGGTTCCTTGCGCTCGAAGGCCTTGGCGATGGAGCCGTCGAGGCCGGCGGCCGAGCCGGTGTCGACGAGGGTGAAGCCCGCCTTCTCGGCCTCGAAGCCCTTGTAGTACTGCGAGGTCACCACCGTGCCGCCCCAGCCCTGCGGGCCGTTGTGGATGGCGCCCTTGCTCGGGTCCTCGGCGGAAGGGAACAGCGCCGGGTTCTTCAGCGCGTCGCCGATCGTCTTGATCTCGGGATGCTGGTCGGCGACGTATTTCGGGATCCACCAGCCCTGGACGCCGCCGTCCGGCAGCGACTTGGCGGCGGTGACGATCTTGCCCTCGTCCATGCCGCGCTGCACGACGTCCGGCAGGAGGTCGACCCAGCCTTCCGGCGCGATGTCGGGCTGGCCCTTCTCGGCCATGGAGGTGATGGTCGGCACCGTGTCGCCGGTGGTGATCTCGGCGTTGCAGCCGTAGCCCTCGGTGAGGATGATCTTGTCGATGTTCGACATGACCTCCGCCGACTGCCAGTTCATCGTGGCGATCGTGACGTCGCCGCATTCGGCAGCCGTCGCCGCGCCGCTGGCGCCGGCGAGCAGGCCGAGCGCGAGGCAGGTGGATGCGAGAAGGCGCTGCATGGATGATCCTCCGTTCGTGATCGCTGAAAACCTTGCGGGACACGTCGCGCGTTCGGCCGCGCGTCCCTTCCCTATCCGAACGTCAGTTATAAGCACCGAAAGTCGTGTTCAGAAAGCGCCTTTTTGCGCCGCGGCAGCGACATCTGCGTAAATCGTTTCCGCGCGTTTGCAGTGCACCATAATTGGGCAAACGCCGGCCGGCAGTCCGGCGCGCGGTGGCCGGTCTCGCGTTCCCGTGGCGGCCGGGCTATGGCCGAGGTCGGTCGAACGAACAGGACGCCGTCATGCCGAAGATGATCTTCGTGAACCTGCCGGTCTCCGACCTCGCCCGCTCGGTGCGGTTCTACGAGGCGATCGGCGCAGTGCGAAACGCGCGCTTCTCGGACGACACGGCGGCGTGCATGGCGTTCTCCGACACCATCCACGCGATGCTCCTGACGCACGGCAAATACGCCGAGTTCACGAGCAAGCCGATCGTCGACGCGCGACGCGCGAGCGAGACGCTGATCTGCGTGTCCGCCGACAGCCGCGCCGCGGTCGACGCGACGACGGCGAAGGCGATCGAAGCCGGCGGCGCGCCGGACCCGACGCCGGTCCAGGACTTCGGCTTCCTTTACGGACGCTCGTTCGAGGACCCGGACGGCCACATCTGGGAGGTGATGTGGATGGACCCGGACGCCGCCGAACCGCAAGGCTGACGCCTAGCGGGCGACGCCGGCCGTCCTTTGGCGCCGCCGAACCGCCGCCGCCGTGTGCAGCCACTCGCCGAGCGGCCGCGGCCGGTCGAAGAAGTAGCCCTGCCCGAACCGGACGCCGAGCGAGCGCAGCGCTTCCACCGTCGCCGCGTCCTCGATCCGCTCCGCCACCACCTCGACGGCGAGTTCCCGCGCAAGGCTGCGGATCGACGTGACCACCGCTTGGTTGAAGCGGTCGCCGGCGAGGCCGTCGATGAAGGCGCCGTCGATCTTGATGCGGTCGATCGCGAAGCGCTTGAGGTAGCCGAACGACGACAGGCCGGACCCGAAGTCGTCGAGGCTGATCCCGCAGCCCGCCTCTCGCGCCTGCCGGACGAAGTCCGCCGCCGCGTCGAAGTTGCCGATCGCGGCGGTTTCGGTGATTTCGAAGGCGAGCCGCGTCGGCGCGAGGCCGTGGGCGGCGCAGGTGTCGCGGACGAAGCGCCACGTTTCGGCGTCGCCGAGCGACTGCGCCGACAGGTTCACGGAAGCGACGAGGTCGCGCCGGGCGCCGGGCATGGCGAGGCTCCGCACGGCGTTCTCGATGATCCAGCGGTCGAGCATGCCCATCAGGCCGAACCGCTCGGCGGCCGGAATGAACTGGTTCGGCGAAATGATCGCGCCGTCGCGGCCAACCATCCGGCAGAGCACCTCGACGTGGACGCCGCCGTCCTCGCGCCCGAGGTCGCGGATTTCCTGCGCGTGGAGCGCGAGGCGGCCTTCGCCGAGCGCGTCGGTCAGCTCGGACGCGAGCTTGACCTCCCGCATGGTCCGCTCGGCGGCGCCCGGCCCCTGCGCGAACACCGAGCAGCGGTTGCGGCCGCCGTGCTTGGCGGCCAGACACGCGGCATCGGCCTGCGCCGACGCGGTTTCCACCGAGCACGACGGCGCGTCGACCACAGTGACCCCGATGCTGGCGTGGACGCGGTAGCTCCGCTCGTTCCAGACCAGCGTCTCGTTCTCGACCGCGGCGAGGAGGCGGGACGCGACGTCCACCGCCTCGCTCGTGCCGCTCGCCGGGTAAAGGACGGCGAACTCGTCGCCGCCGATCCGCGCCAGCGTCGCGTGTCCCGGCAGGAAGCGGCGCATCCCCCGCGCGACGAGCCGCAACAGCGCGTCACCGGCCGCGTGCCCCGCCGTGTCGTTGACCACCTTGAAGCGGTCGAGGTCGAGATAGGCCAGCGCGACGGGAGCGCCCGGCGAGGCGCGCGCCAGCGTCTGCGCCAGCGTCGTCTCGAAGGCGGAGCGGTTGAGGAGGCCGGTCAGCGCGTCGTGGCGGGCGGCGTATTCGAGGTCGCGCCGCGCCCGGCGGGCGTCCGTCACGTCCTGCAGGACGAGCACCGCGCCGACAACCGCGCCGGCCGCGTCGAGAACGGGCGAGGCGACCTCGCGCAAGGCGCGGGGCTCGGGTCCGGCGAGCGCGACGTCCAGCCGCTCCACCGTGCGCTGCTCGGCGATCGCGACGCGCGTCGCGGGTTCGAGAAAGGCGCCGGTGGCCTCGTCGACCAGCGGCAGGAGCGCGTCGAGACGGGCGCCGGACGGGTCTTCGCGGCCGACGAGCCGCAGGGCGGCGGGATTGGCGTAGACGAGGCGTCCGTCGACGTCGGTCGCCATCACGGCGTCGGCGAGCGAGTGCAGCGTGGTGCGCAGCCGCTCCTTTTCCGTCGCCAGCGCCAGCGCGCTCTCCACCTGCTCGGTGACGTCGCAGATGTTGCCGATGAGACAGGGCGGCATGCCGTCCCGCTGCACCAGGCGCGCGAGGGACTGGACGTGCCGCACCTCGCCCGCCGGCGTGACGATGCGGTAGGCGGTCCGCATCGGCGCGCCGGTGGTGATCGTCAGCTCGTTCCGCCGTTCGGCCTCGGCCGCGTCGTCGGGATGGAGGCGGCGGTGCCAAGTGTCGCGCGGCACCTCGTCCGGTCCCGGCCCGATCCCGTGGATCTCGCGCATGCGCGCGTCCCAGAAGACGCGCCCCGTTTCGAACTCGAAGCGCCACAGGCCGATGCCGCCGGCGTCGAGCGCGAGCTGCACCCGCTCGCTCTGCAGGGCGAGGTCGTGCGCGACCTGCTTCTGCCGCGTGATGTCGGTCTGGACGCCGACCAGCCGGGTCGGGCGGCCGGCACCGTCGCGGCTGACGACGCGGCCGCGGTCGAGCACCCAAATCCAGCGGCCGTCGCGGTGCTGAAGCCGGAACTCCGTTTCGATCCGCTCGCTGAGGCCCGCCACGTGTTGTTCGCCGCTCGCCACCGCCCGGTCACGGTCGTCTGGGTGGATCAGCCGCAGCCAAAGGTCCGGATCGTCGTCGGCGAGTTCATGCGGCTCGTAGCCGAGCATCCGCTTCCATTGGGCGGAATAGGTGCAGCGTCCGGTGACGAGGTCGGCGTCCCAAACGCCGAGCGCGGCGCTTTCGAGCGCGATGCCGAAGGTGTCCGCCGCCATCGCGTCGTCGGGTCGACTGTCCGGCGAGGGGATGGGGGCGGTCATGCGTCCGACACTGGACGCGTTGTTTCAAGATCGCGTTAAGCGGGACCCGAGCGTGGCGCACCCCCGAACGCGAACGGCCCCGCGGGGGCAGGGCCGTTTCTGTTTCGAATGTTCGACGCGACGGTTCAGCGGACGGAGATGACCTGTCCGCTCGTCTTGTCGATGTCGACGCGGATGTCGTCGCCGCGGCGGTCGGCGCCGACGACGCGGAACGAGCGGCGGCGCTCGGTGACGCTGTCGAGGTCGTCGAGGCCCTGGCGGCGGGCGATGCGAACGGCCTCGCGCTGCGAGATGCCGGCGCGCACGTCGTCGTCGCGATCCCGGTCGCGGCGGTATTCGCGGTCCCGCTCGACGCGCGGATCGACGAGGCGGACGCCGTCGCGGCCGATCTCGATGCCCTGCGCCATCGCGGGAGCGGCGACGGCGACGAGGCCGAGCGCGACGATGCTGGCGGCGAGCAATCTGGACTTCATGGGTGAATCTCCTCAACGTGACGTGGCCGCTGTCGCGGCATGACCCGGGGCCGGGCAGCGATCGCCCGAGCGTTCCCTTGCGGCGAAAAAGGCGTCCGGCCCGCGTTTTGTTCCCGCCGCGTCGCGCGAAGACGCGCCTGCTGCGTCCGCCGCTTGGCCGAATCGCGCGGCTCGGTTAATGAGCGTCGCCGTTTGGCCGGCCGGTTGCCCACGCCCCACCGGGCGAGACGCGGTCGCGGAGCCGAAGCGCAACGAAGGTTCGGCCATGATCGCCACCGACATCGCCACGCGGGTCTGGAGCCACACGTTCAAGCTCGATCCGATCGTGCGCTCGCTGCTCGACACGGACTTCTACAAGCTCCTGATGCTGCAGATGATCTGGGGGCTGCACCGCGACACGCGGGTGACGTTCTCCTTGATCAACCGCACGGAGCGCGTCCGTCTCGCCGCCGAGATCGACGAGGGGGAGCTGCGCGCCCAGCTCGACCACGCCCGCACCGTGCGCCTCACCAAGCGCGAGAAGATCTGGCTCGCCGGCAACTCGTTCTACGGCTCGACGCAGATCTTCCGGCCCGCCTTCCTGGAATGGCTGGCGGACTTCGAGCTGCCGCCCTACGAGCTCAAGCGCGTCGACGGGCAGTTCGAGCTGGTGTTCCACGGGAGCTGGACGCACACCACCATGTGGGAGATCCCGGCGCTGGCGGTGATCAACGAGCTGCGCTCGCGCGCCGCCCTCAAGGACTACGGCCGGTTCGAGCTCGACGTGCTCTACGCCCGGGCGAAGAACAAGATGTGGGGCAAGGTGGAGCGGCTGCGGGCGCTGCCGAACCTGCGCATTTCCGACTTCGGCACGCGGCGCCGGCACTCCTTTCTGTGGCACCGCTGGTGCGTGGAAGCGTTGAAGGAAGGCCTGGGCGACAACTTCATCGGCTCCTCCAACGTGCTGCTCGCCATGGACACCGACGTCGAGGCGATCGGCACCAACGCGCACGAGCTGCCGATGGTGATGGGCGCGCTCGCCACCACGGACGCCGCCCTGCGCCAGGCGCCCTACGCGATCCTGCGCGACTGGCAGAGCTACTACGGCGGCAACCTCCTGGTGGTGCTCCCCGACGCCTTCGGCACCGAACCGTTCCTGCGCGACGCGCCGGACTGGCTGACGCGCTGGACGGGCTTCCGGCCGGACTCCGCGCCGCCGATCGAGGGCGGCGAGCGCATCCTCGACTGGTGGAAGAGCCGCAACATCGACCCGAGCGACAAGCTCCTGGTGTTCTCCGACGGCATGGACGTCGACGGCATCGTCGAGACCTACCGCCACTTCGACGGGCGCTCGCGCATGAGCTTCGGCTGGGGCACCAACCTCACCAACGACTTCCGCGGCCTGGAGCCGCACGGCGGCAGCGGCCTGTCGCCCATCTCGCTGGTGTGCAAGGTCGTGGCGGCCAACGGCCGGCCGGCGGTGAAGCTCAGCGACAACCCCGCCAAGGCGACGGGGCGGCCGGAAGAGATCGAGCGCTACCGCCGCGTCTTCGCCGCGCCGGTGAAAATTCCCCGTCCGGTGCTGGTTTGAGCAAATCCGCCCTCGCTCCGGAAACGGGATCGGGGCAAAGCGCAGGGCGACCGCCGGGGCGGCTTTCGTTTCGCCGTTCCGCTTCCTATCTGCCGCCCGATCACCGCCGAGCCCCGCCGAGAACAGGCCGCCGTTATCCATGAACGCCTTCGCGCCCGACACGCTGACCGCCGCCGCCGCGCCCGCCCATCCCATCCCCGCCGGCGTCTACGCCGAAACGGTGACGGAGGTGCAGCACTACACCGACCGGCTGTTCCGCTTCCGCATGACGCGGCCGGACGCCTTCCGCTTCCGCTCCGGCGAGTTCGTGATGATCGGCCTGCCGAACGCCGAGAAGCCGGTCTACCGCGCTTATTCCATCGCCAGCCCGTCCTGGGACGAGACCCTGGAGTTCTTCTCGATCAAGGTGCCGGACGGCCCGCTGACCGAGCACCTGCAGCGCGTGCAACCGGGCGACACGGTGCTGATGCGGAAAAAAGCGGTCGGCACGCTGGTGGCCGACGCGCTGCTGCCGGGCCGGCACCTCTACCTCCTCTCCACCGGCACCGGCATTGCACCCTTCGCGTCCGTCACGCGCGACCCGGAGATCTACGAGAAGTTCGGAACGGTGATCCTCACCCACACCTGCCGCTTCACCGACGAGCTCGCCTACGGGCGCGAGCTGGTGGCGGGGATCAAGGCGGACGAGCTGATGCGCGAGTTCGTCGGCGACAACCTGCTCCTCCATTCCACCGCGACGCGGGAAGGCGAGGCGAAGGGCGAGCGCATCACGACGCTCCTGGAAACCGGCAAGCTGTTCGAGGACCTGGGATTGCCGCCGCTGGACCCGGCGGTGGACCGCGCGATGATCTGCGGCTCCATGGAGATGCTGAAGGAAACGGCCGCCATGCTGGAGCGCTTCGGCCTGGTGGAAGGCGCGAACGCCAAGCCCGGCACCTATGTCGTCGAACGCGCCTTCGTCGACTAAAATGCCGGCGGGCGAGCCGCCGCTCCGGGGCCTGCGCGTCCTCGAACTCGCGCGCATCCTCGCCGGCCCCTGGATCGGGCAGACGCTCGCCGATCTCGGCGCCGACGTGATCAAGGTGGAAAGCCCCGCCGGCGACGACACGCGCGGATGGGGTCCGCCCTTCGTGGAGCGGAACGGCGAGCGCGCCGCGGCCTACTTCCACAGCTGCAACCGCGGCAAGCGGTCGGTCGCGATCGACTTCGCGACGCCGGAGGGCCGCGCGGCGGTCGAGGCGCTGGCGCGAAACGCCGACGTCGTGGTGGAGAACTTCAAGGTCGGCGGCCTCGCGCGCTACGGGCTCGACCACGCGAGCCTGGCCGCGCTGAACCCGCGCCTCGTCACCTGCTCGGTGACAGGCTTCGGCCAGGACGGCCCCTATGCGGGGCGCGCCGGCTACGACTTCATGATCCAGGCGATGAGCGGCATCATGGACCTCACCGGCGCGCCGGACGGGCCGCCGCAGAAGGTCGGCGTCGCCTTCGCCGACATCTTCACCGCTCTCTACGGCGTGATCGCGATCCAGGCGGCGTTGGCGCGACGCGAGAGGACGGGGCGCGGCGAGCACGTCGACATGGCGCTGCTGGACTGCATGACGGGGGTGCTGGCCAACCAGGCGCTGAACTACTTCGTTGGCGGCGAGGCGCCGACGCGGCTCGGCAACCGGCATCCGAACATCGTCCCCTACCAGAGCTTCGCCGTGTCCGACGGCCACCTCATCGTCGCCTGCGGCAACGACCGGCAGTTCGGCAGGCTCGCCGGCATCCTCGGCCGGGCCGATCTGGCGGGCGATCCGGCCTACGCCACCAACGAGGCGCGCGTCGCCAACCGCGCCGAGCTCGTGCCGATCCTGGCCGCCTCCATCGCCGGCTGGACGCGCGACGCGCTGCTGGCGGAGCTGGAAGCCGCCGGCGTCCCGGCCGGCCCGATCAACACGGTGGCCGACGCCTTCGCGGACCCCCAGGTGATCCACCGGGGCATGCAGATCGCGCCCGGCGGCGTGCCGGGCCTGCGCACGCCGATCCGCTTCGGGGAAAGCTCGCTGAGCCTCGACCGCCCCGCCCCGCGGCTGGACGAGCACCAGGGTTGCGACTGGCGGCCGCGCTGACGCCGCGTCCTTCTCCCGAATCGGGAGAAGGTGCCGGTAGGCGGATGAGGGTGTGCAGAGCGCCAAGTCCGATGGCAGCGCCCTGCACGCCCTCACCCGACCCTTCGGGCCTCCGGGGCGAGCCGCTCGTCTCGCCCGTCCATCGGACCCCTCTCCCGGTTCGGGAGAGGGAAGGCGCCTGCTCGCCTACGTTTCACCTGATCCCCGCCCGAACGCTTCGAAGACCGCCGCCGTGAAGGTGTCGGCGATGCCTTTCAGCGTTTGCGGACGCTCGGTGACGAGACGGCTGATGTGCAGCCCATCGGCCGGATGGATCTCGACGACGAGGTCGTCATGGGCGGTCCAATCCACGGCAGCATCTTAAGCATTGTTTGGTAGCTCAGCTATTGATCTGCGGGAAGACCATCTGCATCGCGTCGGCGCTCCTTCCGATCAGTCGGCCGGGAAAGGGCGAACCGGTCGCCCCATCAATCCCCCACCGCCACCCCTTCCCGCCTCGGATCGGCCGCGCCCTCCAACCCGTCCGGCGCGATGCGGATGGCGTGGAGGCCGGAGGTGAGGTCCGTGAGCTTCGTCGCGAAGCCCATCGCCTGCAACGCCGGCTCCAGGCGCTCCGCCGCCGTGCCGCGCTCGATCTCGTAGACTTGCCCGCGATGCACGAGGTGCCCCATCGCGAGCGCCGCGCTCAAGTCCATGTCCCAGTCGAGCACCGCGATCAGCCGATGATCGACGCGCCGCCGGGCGAGCCGATCGCCAGCACCGGCTCGCCGTTCTGGAGGACGATCGTCGGCGCCATGGAGGAGCGCGGCCGCTTGCCCGGCTCGACGCGGTTGGCGATCGGCGACCCGTTCTTGTGCGTCGCGAAGGAGAAGTCGGTCAGCTCGTTGTTGAGGAGGAACCCTTCCACGAACAGGCGCGAGCCGAAGCCGTTCTCGATGGTGGTGGTCACCGAGGCGACGTTGTTATCGCGGTCGCGCACCGCGAAGTGGCTGGTGGCGGGCAGGTCGAGGCTCCTGTCGTCGCCGAGCTCCAGGCGGGCGTGGTCCCAGGCCGGCGCGCCCGCCTGG
>CAXUCL010000057.1:9398-11608 GCA_964249395.1 uncultured Rhizobiaceae bacterium | reverse complement strand
GGGCTTCGCGCTGCTCGACGAGACGTGCTGCGATCCGCTCTACCGCAAGGCGCTCGCGTTGCGGAACAGCGCCCCGACGTTGTCGTGGTTGCCGAGGCCGATCGCCGCCACCGCGACGCCGTTCGACGCCGCGACCGCGCGCAGGCGGCGGCATAGGTCGTCGTCGGTCAACGGCGCGGCGGCCACGCCGTGGGCGAGCACGCCGCGGTGCATCGGGAACCCCGCGATCGCGTCGAGAACGGTGCGGTCGGCGACGAACACCGGCACGTCCGCCGGACAGGCGGCCAGCACGTTTCGAACGCCGTCGAGGCGGTTGCGCAGGACGAGCAGGCTGCGCGCCCGGTGGAACGGCGAGGCGAGGAGCCGCTCCACCACGACGGTGCCTTCGGCGATGAAGCCGGCGCCGCGCACCAAGTCGCGCTCGCGGATGGCGCGATAGGCCTCGATGCGCGGGTCGTTCGGATCGCAAACGTCGAGGGTCGGCGGCATCAGGGAGCTGTCCCGTTCCGGTTCCGGGGCGGCGACGGGCGCCGCGGTCATCACGGGGCCTGTCGCGCCGTCATCGATCGTGTTTCCGGCCGCGAACGCGACGCTTTACATTCGGCCCGGATTGGCGATGAGACGTTTCCATGACCCGTCGCGCCGCGCTCGTCATCCTGTGCGTCACCGTCTTGCCGGCCTGCGCGCGCCTGCCGCGCATCGACATGGCGGGCATGCCGCTGCCGAGCGCCGAGATCTTCCGCTTCGGCGTGCAGGAGGAACCGGCGCGGACCGAGCCCTACAAGCTGTCGCCGGAGAACCTGTCCGACGTCAAGCGGGACTTCTCGGCGGCGTTCACCGACGGGCGGACGCTGGTGTTCGGGCCGATCGGCGCGCGCCGGCAGCGGGACGCGAGCCTGGCGGTGTGCGGCCTGGTCAGCGTGCGCGACCCGGACGACGCGCAGACCGGCATGAAGCTGTTCGACGGCACGGCGCGCTTCGACGAGTTCGGGACCTTGCGCTTCTCGCCGAACCGGCTGGCCGGCGCGAACGGCCGCTTCATCGACATCTACGGCAGCTGCCGCGACCTCGGGCTGATGTAGGCCCGGCCGTGTCGCCTTTCGCAGTTCTCGCGGCCCGGCCGGCGAGCCGAACAACACCCGGACAGCGCGATGGTCCGAGTGGACGCGATGGGTCGAATGGTCGGAGTGGCAGGATTTGAACCTGCGACCCCCTCGTCCCGAACGAGGTGCGCTACCAGGCTGCGCTACACTCCGCCTTTGGCGGTGGCGGCCTTATAGCGGGGTGCCTGCCGGCTCGCAAGGCGTGTTTCGGCGCGACGTGAACGCCGCAGGACGCGGTCGGACGGCGCGTTGCGCCGGGTCGGCGCAAGGGCTATAGGGGCGACGCCCGCGCGCGATGGGGCGTCGCCAAGTGGTAAGGCAGCGGTTTTTGGTACCGCCATTCCCAGGTTCGAATCCTGGCGCCCCAGCGCTTGGCTGTTTCGGAGATGGAAACACCAACATAGCAGATTGTGGAAAACCGCATGTGTTACAGGCGCGTGTATAATCCACGCGGTATCTCACCCTACTTCGGCCCCTCGAGCCGCTTCAGCATGGCACAAGTCGTGTGGTTGATGTTCAGAACAGGGCTCGAAAGTTGGTGAAGTTCGACCTTCTGAAGTTCCTATCGAACCTTGTGTTTCCCCTCGCCGCAATCTTCATCGCCTTGATCGCGATCTCGCCAAAGACAGCCGGGGAGAACCTCATTGGCTGGTTAAACGTGTTCGGGTTGACGAGCCTTGGAAGCTATCTCGTCGACAGCGACAACGCTTCCCTGCTGGCCTTTCTAATTTCCAGCTCGCTAAGTGTTCTAGTTGGCATCCTCGGCTATTGGCGCGGCAGATATGGAGGTGGTGAGAGTCCCGAAGGTCGTGTCATAAGCGATCTGCTCAACCAAATGGATAAACGACGCGACGGCCGATCCTGAACGTGGAAGGGCGCCCGGAAGCGCCCCTTCATGCCTAGCAGAACGCAAGGCGGTTCGTGCCTGGTCAGCTCGTCGCGAGAGCAACCGGGCGACACTGGGGCGGGGCGGATGCGGCGCCGAGCCAACCGCATGGCCACGCGCCGGATTTCCTGCACCGACCAGGCTGCGGTCCGATCGAACCGGCGCTCGCGGGCGCGTCGGAGAGCCCCCCATTTTGCCCCGCCGGCCCCCCGGGGGCCCCC
>CAXUCL010000057.1:0-9388 GCA_964249395.1 uncultured Rhizobiaceae bacterium | reverse complement strand
CTGGCAGCGATCGCTCATCTGCCCCTCGAACCGCCGCCCGGGGGCGCGGCGCTCCCCCCATGTGCCCCCGCGCACCCCCCGCTGGACAACTGCGGCTCTCGCAATCTCGTCCCGACGGCGCCACCTTTCCTCGCGTGCGGCCGGGTCCGGCGGCCGACAATGCGGTTGGAGCGATGCGGGACGGATGGCGGTGCGTTTTTCTTTCGACAACTCCTACGCGCGTCTCGGCGACGCCTTTCACCGCTTCACCGCGCCGACGCCGGTCGCCGCACCGCTGCTCGTCAAGCTGAACCGGCCGCTCGCCGCCGAGTTCGGGCTCGATGCGGACGCCTTGAACGGCGCCGAGGGCGCCGCGGTGCTGGCGGGCAACCGGGTCCCGGCGGGGGCCGAGCCGATCGCTTGCGCCTATGCCGGGCACCAGTTCGGACAGTTCGTGCCGCAACTGGGGGACGGGCGCGCCATCCTCCTCGGCGAGGTCGTCGACAAGCACGGCCGTCGCCGCGACATCCAGCTCAAAGGGTCCGGCCCGACGCCCTTCTCGCGCCGCGGCGACGGCCGGGCCGCGCTCGGGCCGACCTTGCGCGAATACCTCGTCAGCGAAGCGATGGCCGCGCTCGGGATTCCGACGACGCGGGCGCTGGCCGTGGTCGCGACGGGCGAGCCGGTGTTTCGGGAAACGCCCCTGCCGGGCGCGGTGCTCGCGCGCGTCGCCAGCAGCCACGTGCGGGTCGGCACGTTCCAGTTCTTCGCCGCGCGCGGCGACCGTGCCGCGCTCGCCCGCCTCGCCGATTACGTGATCGAGCGGCACGATCCGGAAGCGGCCGCCGCCGCCAATCCCTACGCTGCGCTGCTCGCGGGCGTCGTCGGGCGTCAGGCGGCGCTCGTCGCGCGCTGGATGCAGGTCGGCTTCGTGCACGGCGTCATGAACACGGACAACATGTCGGTCGCCGGGGAGACGATCGACTACGGACCCTGCGCCTTCATGGACGCCTACGACCCCGCGACCGTCTTCTCCTCGATCGACCGGCACGGGCGCTACGCCTACGCGAACCAGCCCGCGATCGCGCACTGGAACCTCGCGCGCCTGGCCGAGTGCCTGTTGCCGCTGCTCGATCCGGACGGGAAGCGGGCCGTGGAGGTCGCCGAGGCGATCCTCGCCGGCTTCGGCGACGCGTTCGACGCCGCCTATGTTGACGGCTTCCGGGCCAAGATCGGTCTGGCGACGCCGCAGCCGGAGGACGCCGCGCTGATCCGCGACCTCCTCGCGCGCATGGCGCATGGCAAGGCCGACTTCACGCTGACGTTCCGGGGTCTCGGCCGAGCTGCCGAGGGCGACGCGGCCGACCCGGCCCTGCGCGTCCTCTTCGACGATCCGGCCGCCTTCGACGAGTGGGCGGTCCGCTGGCGCGCGCGCCTGGCGTCCGAGCCGAAAGGTCCAGCCGAGCGCCGCGCCGCGATGGACGCGGTGAACCCGGCGATCGTTCCGCGCAACCACCGCGTCGAGGAAGCGCTGGCCGCGGCCATGGCCGGGGATCTCTCGCCCTTCGAGCGCCTGCACGCGGCGCTGGCGAGGCCGTTCGAGGACCGCCCGGACGTCGCCCGTTACGCCGAACTGCCTCCGAAACGCGAAGCGGCCTACCGGACGTTCTGCGGCACGTGACGGCTGCGGTCGCCGCGCCGAACACCCTGTCGCACCGATCCGAGGCCCAGCCCCGTCCATGCCGCTCATCGGGATCATCTCGGACACGCACGGCTTGCTCCGGCCCGAAGCCCTGTCGCTCCTCGAAGGGGTCGAGTGCATCGTCCATGCCGGCGATATCGGCGGGCCGGAGATCGTCGCGATGCTCGCAAAGATCGCGCCCGTCACCGCGATACGCGGCAACGTCGACCGCGCGCCGTGGGCGCGAGCGTTCCCGGAAACGGCGTGCGTCGACTGGCAGGGCAGGCGTTTTCTCGTCGTCCACGATCGCAACGCTCCCGGCTCCGAAGCGGCCGCGGACGGCTGCGACGCCGTGATCTCGGGCCATTCGCACCGGGCCGGCGCGGAAACGGTCGGCGGCGTCCTCTACCTGAACCCCGGAAGCGCCGGACCCCGACGCTTCAATCTGCCAATCACGCTCGCGACCCTTCGCCTCGCGGGAAACGCGCTGGTCCCGACGATCCACCGGATCGGATGAGAAAACGGCGCCGCGATCGGCGAGGCCGCTCCAGGACGCCCGTGCGTCTGCGGCGCGTCCTCGATACCCGCCCTCCCTTGCGGACTTCGCCGAGCGTTCCAGCCGGTCACGAGGCGCGCAGGATGGCGACGCCCGAGGGAGCGAGGTCGAGTTCGCCGAGGACGGGCGTGCCGCGCAGGCCGTGATCGGGCAGGTGCAGCGCCTCGTCGCCGTAGTTGAAGCAATGAACGAGAGCGTTTGAGCGGCGGATGCGCAGGGCGGGCGGCAAGTCCAGCGTCTCGAGGCCGGCCTTTTCCGCCAGCCGCTTGAGAGCCGCGGAGGCCAGCGTCGCGTCGGGCCAGCCGGCCAGGTAATGGAGCCCGCCCGCGGACACGAGCGCGGCCTCGCCGTCGGCGCAAGCCAGCGCGACGTCCTCGGGCGCGACGCCGTCCAGCACCTCGCGCCAGAAACGAAAGCTGCCCTCGCCGGACGCCATCGGCACCGGCACGCTTTCGGGCAGCGTTTCGACGCGCGCGACCTTCAAACCGTCCAGCGGCGCGGGCAGGCCGGGCGGAAGCGACGGGGGAATGGCGAAATCCGCCGTCTTCGAGCCCGTGCGCGGTCCGACGAGCACCTCGCCCTCGAACGCCGCGAGCGATCGAAGAAGCGTCTCGTTCCAGCTGAACAGCCCCGGCACGAGGGCCATGCGGTAGGGCGACAGGTCGGCGCGGGCGGCGTCGAGGACGTCGACCGACAGGCCGAGCCGCCGCAGCGCCTTATAGAGGTCCTGCACGAGGCAGAAATAGTCGAACTCCCGCCCCTGCGGCTGGATGCTCCAGGCCCAGGCGGACGCGTAGTCGAACACGAGCGCGACGTCGGCCTGCGCCGGCATCGGCAGGTCGAGCGCGGCGATCTCCCGCGCGACCGCCGCCGCCTCGTCGTGGCCGGGCGCCGGCCGGCTGTCGGGCCGCAGCAGTCCGGCATGCATCTGCTCCTGCGCGAACGGTGCCTGGCGCCAGCGGAAGTAGCTGACCACCTCGGCGCCGTGCGCGAAGGCCTCGTGCGTCCACAGGCGCACCATGCCCGCCCGCGGCGCCGGGTTGTGGGACGACCAGTTCACCGGCCCCGGCTGTTGTTCCATGACCCACCAGCGCCCGCCGCCCGTCGCGCGGTAGAGGTCGTGGTGGAAGGCCTGCAGGTCGGGATCGCCCGCGCGGGCGAAGCGGGCCTTGAACGCGTCGTCGCGGTCGGCCCACGTGTCGAGGAAGCCGAGCGGGTAGGAGTCCCAGCTCGACACGTCGAGATCGGCCCCGAGCGCGAAATGGTCGAAGGACAGGGTGCGTCCCATGAAGTTGTGGACGACGTCGCGGTTCGGCGACAAGCGGCGGATGACGTTCGCCTGCAGGCGGTTGAAGGCGACCACCGCGTCCGAGGAATACCGGTGGAAGTCCATGAGATGGGCCGGAGCCGGCTCGGTGACGGTGAGGTTCGGCAGGTCGATCGCCTCGAAGCTGTCGTAGTCCATCGACCAGAACGCGTTGCCCCAGGCCCGGTTGAGCGCTTCGGGCGACTGGTACTTGCGTCCCAGCCAGTCGCGGAAGCCTTGCAGCGCCGCGGCGGAATAGGACACGGCCGTGTCGTGGCAGCCGTATTCGTTGTCGGTCTGCCAGGCGACGACGCCCGGATGCCGGCCGAAGCGCGTCGCGAGCGCCGTCACGATCCGCGCGCATTCCCGCCGGTAGCCCTCGTGCGAGAAGCAGTAGTGCCGGCGCGACCCGAAGCGGCGCGGGCGCCCCTCCCGATCGACCTGGAGCATGTCCGGCATCTCGTCGACGAGCCATTTCGGCGGCGTCGCCGTCGGCGTGCCGAGCACGACCCTGAGTCCTGCCGCATGGAGGACGTCGATCGCCCGCTCCAGCCAATCGAAGTCGAAGGCCTCGCGCTTCGGCTCCAGCCGCGACCAGGCGAACTCGCCGACGCGCACGAAGGACAGGCCGATCCCGGCCATGCGGCGGGCGTCCTCCGCCCACCAAGCCTCCGGCCAGTGTTCGGGATAGTAGCAAACGCCGAGCGCGCGCCTGATCATGGAAAGCCTCGTCTGGGGAATACGGGTGTGCGTCGCCGCGGGATCGCGGGCCGCGGCGTCGGCCGACCGCGGCTACTTCACCGCCCCGGCGGCGATGCCGGACACGAAATGGCGCTGCAGGAGCAGGAACACGGCGACCATCGGCAGCGTCAGGACCGCCGCCCCCGCCATGATCGCGCCCCAGGGCGGGATGCTGGTGTTGCTGGTGACGATGCTCCCGAGCGCCACCGGCGCGGTGCGCGCGCCCGGCTCCGTCGCGACCAGCAGTGGCCAGAGATAGTTGTTCCAGGCCGCCAGGAAGAGGATGATCAGAAGCGCCGCGAGCGAGGGCCGCACCAGCGGCAGCGCGATGTGGAAGAAGATCCGGAACTCGCCCGCCCCGTCCATCCGCCCGGCGTCCAGGATGTCCTGCGGCAGGGACGCGAAGGTCTGGCGCATGAACAGGACGCCGAGCGAGTTGAAGAGCGGCGGCACGATCACCGCGACCAGCGTGTTGGCGAGGCCGAGGTCGCGGGCGACGAGCACGTATTGCGGGATGATCACGACGGCGTAGGGGACGGTGAGCGTCGCGACGAGCAGCCCGAACAGGACCTGCTTGCCGGCGAACTCGTAGCGGGCGAAGGCGTAGCCGGCCATGCTGGTGAGCGTGGCCGAAACGAGCGCGTAGACGAGCGCGATCGAAACCGAATTGAGGAGCGCGCGGTCGAAGGCGGCCAGCTCGACGACGCGCGCGACGTTCGCGGCGAACTCGCCGCCCGGCAGGAGCGGCGTCGTGGCCGAGAAGATCGCGGCGTCCGGCTGCGTCGCGAACACCGCCATCAGGTAGAGCGGGGCGAGCCACACGGCGGCGACCGGCAGGAGAGCGAGCGTCAGCCCGAGGTCCCGGCGCCGCGCCCGACGCTCGATCGATCCGCTCATCGGGCTTTCCCGCGCGCCAGGAGGACGTTCAGCGCCGCCATCAGGGCCGCGAGCGCGGCGATCGAGTAGGCGATCGCGGAGGCGTAGCCGAAGTTCAGGTTGATGAAGCCCTGCTTGTAGAGGTAGGTGCCGAGCATCTCCGTCGCGCCGCCCGGGCCGCCCCGGTCCGTGATCAGCCACGGTTCGGCGAAGAGCTGCATGGTGCCGATCACCGACAGGACGAGGCAGAAGACGATCACCGGCGCGAGTTGCGGCAGCGTCACGTGGAAGAATCGCTGCACCGGACCGGCCCCGTCCATGCGGGCCGCCTCGTAGAGGTCTTTCGGGATCGATTGGAGGCCGGCGAGAAGGATGATGGCGTTGTAGCCGGTCCAGCGCCAGGTGACGGCGAGGATCAGGGTCGCCATCGCCGGTCCGCCTGAGTAGAGCCAATCGACGCGCGGCAGCCCGACGAACTCCAGACCCCGGTTCACCGCGCCGAACTGGCCGTTGAAGATGAGGCGGAAGATCACGGAATACGCGACCTCGCTCACCACCACAGGCGCGAAGAACGCGAAGCGGAAGAAGGCGCGGAACCGCAAGAAGGGCGCGTCCAAAGCGAGCGCGAGCGCCGTGGCGAGCGCCAGCATCAGCGGAACCTGGACCACGAGCACGAGAAGCGTGTTCGACAGGGCGGCGTGGAACTGGCGGTCGAACCAGAGCCGCCGCCAGTTCACGTCGAGGTCGTACGTCCACGGGCTGGCGCGCGTGTTCTGGAACGACAGCAGCACCGATTCGATGAGCGGCCAACACCAGAACACGCCGAACACGAGGAGGTAGGGCGTCAGGAACTGGTAGGGCACGAGCGTGCCGGTTTTGCGCATGGGGTCATTCTCCGGCGACGGTCCAGCGCGAGAAGCGCCGAACCGCGCCTGAACGAAGGTCTCGGCCGAGCCGCGAGAATGGCGGACCCGGGGCGGCGGCGCCAAACACGCGCCGCCGGTCGGGAAACGCCTACTCCTTGATCGGCAGACCGGTCGCGCCGGAAATCTCCTCCGCCGCCCCGTCCAGCACGGCCTTCGCCTCGCCGTTGCCGGCGAGGAAGTCGGAATAGGCCGCGAGGAACACGTTGTCGGCCTCGGCGAAATACTGCGTGCCGCGGGCGGGCTTGATCTTGGGAAGCGTTCCGATGACGGTTTCCCAGATCGGCTGCCCGCCCCAGTAGGGCTGCGGCTGCTTGACGTACGGGTCGTCGACGGCTTCGGGCAGCGTCGGCACCAGCCCGCTTTCCTTCAGCTGGATGATCTGGCCTTCCGCGGTTCCGAGCGCGAAGTTGACGAAGGCCAGCGCGGCCTCCGGATTCTGCGAGGTCTGCGGGATGGCCAGGGCCGAGCCGCCGAGATTGGCCGCGCGGTCGCCGCCGCTCTGGAGCGCCGGCATCGGCATGACGCCCCACTTGCCGCTTTGTCCGGGCGCCGCGCTGCGCAGCGAGCCCTCGTACCAGCCGCCGTAGAGCGCGGCGGCGAGCTTGTCGCCGTTGATCGCCTGCAGCGTCTCGCCCCAGTTCGCGGACTGGAACAGCCCAGCCTGCGCGATCTTGCCGACGGTCTCCATCGCCGCGACGCAGCCCGGCTGGTTGATGGTGACGGTCTCGCCCGCCTCGTCGAAGTAGGCGCAGCCGGCCTGGTTGGCGATCATGCGGAACCAGCTCGTGTCGGCGTTGCTGGAGGCGAGCTTCACGCCTTCGCCGTTGGCCGCGACCACCTTCTTGCCGGCCTCCACGAAGTCGTCCCACGTCGCGATCGCGTTCGCGTCGACGCCGGCCTTCTCGAACATGTCGCGCCGGTAGTAGACGACCACCGGCCCGGAATCCCAAGGCATCGCGTAGACCTTGTCGCCGACGGTGAGGTCGGTCAGCTTGAAGGCCGGGAACCTAGCGAGCAGCTCCGCTTGCGCCGGCGCGGCCGCCTTGATGTCGCGGAAGCAGTCGGGGAACCGCGCCCAGAACACTTCCGACTCCTGGTTCTCCACCTGGTAGATGTCCGGCATGCCGCTGCCGCCCGCGGCGCAGGCCGCGAGGCCGCGATCGTAGGTCGGCTGGTTGCCGAGGTCCTCGATCGTCACCTTGACGTTCGGATACCGTTCGTTGAAGGCCGGCACGACGGCCGCGAGGGCTTTCGCCGCGACGTCCCAGCTCCAGATCCGCACTTCGCCGGACGGGGCGTCCTGGGCATGGGCGGCCCCGGCCGCGATGGCGAGGCCCGTCGCGGCCGCGCAGGCCCATCCATGTCTCGATCGTGTCACGGCGCATCCTCCCGGTTTGCAAGCGGCCGCCGGCTCGTTTCTCCCGTCCGGCGGCGCCGCCCGTCCGGATAGTAACGCAACGGGCTTGCCCGTCGTCGCTATCAACGCGATAAATGTCGCGGATGCTAAGGTCTGAAGGCTGGGGAGCCCATGGTGACACGACGCGACGCCGGGCCGATCGCGGCGGCGGAAGGCATCGCCGCCGGCCCGTTCCTGCCGATCAACAGCTTCTTCGTGCCCGGCAACGACTTCATGGTCAGCACCGAGCAGGATGTCTTCGTGATGTCCGCCTCCCATTCCCACAGTCAGGTCGAGCTGAACTACATCCTCGACGGGGACGTGACCTACCTGCACGGCGGCCGGAGGGCGACGCTCGGGACCGGCGACGTTTCGCTGTTCTGGGGCGCGATCCCGCACCGCACGCTGGAGGTCTCCCCGAACAGCCGCTTCGTCTGCATCTACGTGCCGCTCGAGATGTTCCTGAACGCCAAGCTGTCCGGCGCCCTCCGCTCGACCGCCTTGGCCGGAGGGCTGATCGTCGGCGCGGAACCGGGCCGGTTCGACCCATCGCGCTTCCAGCGGCTGGTCGCGGACGTCGCGCAAGGTCCCGACCACCGGATGGCCGAACTCCTGGCCGCCGAGGTCCTTCTGATCCTCCAGCGGCTGGACGTCACCGGCTGGCGCGACCTGCTGGACGGCCAGCATCCGGAGGGCCGCGCGGCGGCCGGGGTCCTGCCGGCCAAGGTCGTCGAGATGACCCGGTTCATCGCCGAGAACGGCCATTCGGCGATCACCGTGTCCGACGTGGCGAGGGCGGCGAACCTGCATCCGAACTACGCGATGACGCGCTTTCGCGCCGCGCTCGGCATGACGATCGCGCACTACATCCTGCGTCACCGCATGATGAGCGCGCAGACGCTCCTGGTGTCGACGCGCAAGGACCTCGCCGCGATCGCCTTCGAGGCCGGCTTCGGCTCCGTCAGCCAGTTCCACCGGTCCTTCCGCGATCATTTCGCGTGCACCCCGGCCGAGTTCCGCCGACGCGTCGCGCTGCCGCGAAGCAGGACGGCCGAGGCCCGGGGAGGCTGAGCCGTTCCCTACGGGCGGTGCTTCGCGCCGTCTTGAGGATCCATCGCTTCAGCTCGTTCCGACGTGTGGGGGGCCGCGCCCCGCGACGGGGTTTCCGCACGCCGCCAGGCCGCAGGGTCCGGAAGACCGCCGCCTCGCGTCCGCCGCGACAGCGCGAAGAGCGACGCGAGGATCGTGCCGCGATCCGAACGGCGGGCGGTTCTGCCGTCGGTCCAGGACACGAGCCCAGGGCGAAGGCGCGCGAAGCGCTCAGGTTCGCAGCAGCGTTTCGACCCGGATCGGCAGGTCGCGGACGCGCACGCCGGTTGCGTGGAACACCGCGTTGGCGACCGCCGCGTTGGTGCCGACGCAGCCGAGCTCGCCGATGCCCTTGATGCCGAGCGGGTTCACCTGCGTGTCCGTTTCGGGAACGAAGAGCACCTCGACGCTCGGCACGTCGGCGTTCACCGGCACGAGGTATTCGGCCAGGTTGTCGTTGGTATAGCGAGCGTGCCGGGTGTCGATCTCGGTGGCCTCGTGCAGCGCCGAGGAAATGCCCCAGATCATGCCGCCGAGCAGCTGCGCGCGCGCGGTGACCGGGTTGAGGCTGCGGCCCGCCGCGCAGGCGCCGACGATCGACTACAAGGCGCTCTCGCCGCTACTCGCGACGCTCGGCGGCTGCGTCGCCGTGCTGATGTTCGGGCTGCTGCCCGGGCGCGCGGTGCGCCGCGCGCGGGAGCGCGGCTACAGCGGCGTGGCTTTGAAGACGTGCAAAACGCAGACGGGCGCGCTTTTGTCGGCGTGCTGGGCGCGGGCGCACGCGATGCCGCTGATGGTGCAGGACCTGACGAACCCGATGTTGTCGATGGTTCCGCAC
>CAXUCL010000056.1:0-11750 GCA_964249395.1 uncultured Rhizobiaceae bacterium | reverse complement strand
CTGCCGGTGCTCCTCGACGCATCGAGCCGTCCGCGCGCCGCCCATCCCGCGCTCCGGTCGAAGCTCGATCCGCCGGTCGCCGCCTTGTCCTGTCGCGAGCTCGTGTCCTGGCGCCTGTACAGGGACTTGGATCGTCGCCCGTCGGCGTGACGATCGGCCGTCCCCCACGCGAACCATATTGCCGCAAATCAACGGGGCGCGGTTGGCAAGCCTGTCGCCGCCGCCTATCTTCGGAGCGCGCTTTTCCGGCGCTGGCGCCAGGACGCCCGGGACCTGAAATGAACCAGAACTTTCGCAATTTCGCGGTGTGGGCGATCGTCGGCCTGCTGCTGCTCGCGCTGTTCCAACTGTTCTCGAACGGCGCGCAGAACGGCAACGCCACCGAGGTCGCCTATTCGCAGTTCCTGAACGACGTGGACGGCGGCCGGGTAAAGTCCGTCACCATCCAGGGACCGCGCATCACCGGCGCCTTCGTGGACTCGGCCACCGGCTTCCAGACCTATTCGCCGGGCGATCCGAACCTCGTGTCTCGCCTCGAAGGCAAGAACGTCCAGATCAAGGCGGCGGCCCCGTCCGACAACGTCAACCCGATCTGGTCGATGCTCCTGTCGTTCGGCCCGATCCTGCTCATCCTCGGCGTCTGGATCTTCCTGATGCGCCAGATGCAGGGCGGCGCGGGCGGCAAGGCGATGGGCTTCGGCAAGTCGAAGGCCAAGCTCCTCACGGAAGCGCACGGCCGCGTCACGTTCGGCGACGTCGCGGGCGTCGACGAGGCCAAGCAGGACCTGGAGGAGATCGTCGAGTTCCTGCGCGAGCCGCAGAAGTTCCAGCGTCTCGGCGGCAAGATCCCGCGCGGCGTCCTGCTCGTCGGCCCGCCCGGCACCGGCAAGACCTTGCTGGCGCGCTCCGTCGCCGGCGAGGCGAACGTGCCGTTCTTCACCATCTCCGGCTCGGACTTCGTCGAGATGTTCGTCGGCGTCGGTGCGAGCCGCGTGCGCGACATGTTCGAGCAGGCCAAGAAGAACAGCCCCTGCATCATCTTCATCGACGAGATCGACGCCGTCGGCCGGCACCGCGGCGCGGGCCTCGGCGGCGGCAACGACGAGCGCGAGCAGACGCTGAACCAGCTCCTCGTCGAGATGGACGGCTTCGAGTCGAACGAGGGCATCATCCTGATCGCCGCCACCAACCGCCCGGACGTGCTCGACCCGGCGCTCCTGCGTCCCGGCCGCTTCGACCGGCAGGTCATGGTGCCGAACCCGGACGTCGGCGGCCGCGAGAAGATCCTGAAGGTCCACATCCGCAACGTGCCGCTGGCGCCGAACGTCGACCTGCGGACCATCGCGCGCGGCACGCCCGGCTTCTCGGGCGCCGACCTCGCCAACCTCGTCAACGAGGCGGCGCTGATGGCGGCGCGCCGGTCCAAGCGCCTCGTCACCATGCTGGAGTTCGAGGACGCCAAGGACAAGGTCATGATGGGCGCCGAGCGCCGCTCGATGGCGATGACCGAGGAGGAGAAGGCCCTCACCGCCTATCACGAGGCCGGCCACGCCCTGGTCGGCATCCACGAGCCGTTCAACGACCCGCTGCACAAGGTGACGATCATCCCGCGCGGCCGGGCGCTCGGCGTCACCATGAACCTGCCGGAGCGCGACCGCTACGGCATGCGCAAGAACGAGATGGAGGCGCGCCTCGCCATGATCTTCGGCGGCCGCGCCGCCGAGGAGATCGTCTACGGCCTCGACAACGTCACCACCGGCGCGTCGAACGATATCCAGCAGGCCACCAACATGGCGCGCGCCATGGTGATGGAATATGGCATGAGCGACAAGCTCGGCCGGTTGCGCTACCGGCAGAACCAGGAGGAGATCTTCCTCGGCCATTCGGTCTCGCAGCAGCAGAACATGTCGGAGGACACCGCCAAGCTGATCGACTCGGAGGTGCGTGGCATCGTCGAGGTCGCCGAGAACAAGGCGCGGCGCATCCTGAACGAGCGCATCGACGAGCTGCACATGCTCGCCAAGGGCCTGCTCGAATACGAGACGCTGTCGGGCGACGAGGTGCGCGACCTCCTGGCCGGTCGGACGCTCGCCCGCGACATGGGCGACGACACGCCGCCCTCGCGCGGCTCGACGGTGCCGAAGACCGGCGCGGCCGCGCGGCCGAAGCCGGAGGGCGGGCTGGAGCCGCAGCCGACGACCTGACAGGCGCGAGGCGTTCGCGGCGACGAATGAAACAGGCGGTCCGGAAACGGGCCGCCTGTTTCGCGTTGGCGCCGTCCGGCGGTTGCGGCGGACCGGTCGGCAATCTGCTGACATGCTTTGTGACTTTTCGTGAAGACGCGCCACGGCTATGGCTTCTCGCCGCACCGGGCGAGGAACCATGGGACGATACTTCGGCACCGACGGCATCCGCGGCCGCGCCAACACCCGGCCCATGACGGCCGAACTCGCCATGAAGGTCGGCATGGCGACGGGCATCGCATTCCGACGCGGCGACCATCGCCACCGCGTCGTGATCGGCAAGGACACGCGCTTGTCCGGCTACATGCTGGAACCGGCTTTGTGCGCGGGCTTCACCTCGGTCGGCATGGATGTCTTGATGTTGGGCCCCATCCCGACGCCGGCCGTCGCCATGCTGACGCGCTCCATGCGCGCCGACATCGGCGTGATGATCTCGGCCTCGCACAACCCGTTCGAGGACAACGGCATCAAGCTGTTCGGACCGGACGGCTTCAAGCTGTCGGACGAGCTGGAGGCCGAGATCGAGGACCTCCTCGACCGCGACCTGTCCGCTTATCTGGCCGAAGGGGACCGGCTCGGCCGCGCCAAGCGCTACGACGACGGCGGCCGCGACCGCTACGCCGAGTTCGCCAAGCGGACGCTGGTGCGCAACATGACGCTCGACGGCATGCGCGTCGTGATCGACTGCGCGAACGGCGCCGCCTACAAGGTCGCGCCGGAGGTGCTGTGGGAGCTCGGGGCCGAGGTGATCCGGCTCGGCGTCGACCCGAACGGCACCAACATCAACCTCCACTGCGGCTCCACCAGCCCGGACGCGCTCTGCGCTAAGGTGCGGGAGGTGCGCGCCGACATCGGCATCGCGCTCGACGGCGACGCCGACCGGGTGATCGTCGTGGACGAGCGCGGCGAGATCGTCGACGGCGACCAGATCATGGCGCTGATCGCCGAGTCCTGGGCCGAGGACGGGCGGCTGGCCGCCGGCGGCATCGTCGCCACCATCATGTCGAACCTCGGCCTCGAGCGCTTCCTCGCCGAGCGGCAGATGACGCTCGCCCGCACCAAGGTCGGCGACCGCCACGTCGTGGAGCACATGCGCCAGCACGGCTACAACGTCGGCGGCGAGCAGTCGGGCCACATCATCCTGTCGGACTACGGCACCACCGGCGACGGCCTGGTGTCGGCGCTGCAGGTGCTGGCCGTGGTCGCCAGGAGCGAGCGGCCGGCCTCCGAGGTCTGCCGCAAGTTCGAGGCCGTGCCGCAGATCCTGAAGAACGTCCGCTTCTCCGGCGGCGAGCCCTTGGAGCGCGAGCCGGTGCGGCTCGCCATCGATTCCGGCCGCATCCGGCTCGGCAACGCCGGCCGCCTGGTGATCCGCCCGTCCGGCACCGAGCCGCTGATCCGCGTCATGGCCGAGGGCGACGACCCGGCCCTCATCAGCACGGTGGTGGACGACATCGTCGGCGCGCTGATGCGGGCGGCCTGAGCGTCACCGCCGCAGGTCTTTCCACGCGGCTGCAATTCGTCCGGTCCGACGACGCGCGTCGCCAGGTGGCGCGCCGGCCAAGGTCGATCGGATCATCCGCCGCTCCGACGGCGACGGGACCTGTCGAAGCGTATGGGGTTAGGGCCGACTTGCCTCGATCGGTCGCAGCCGTCGCCTGTTCGCGCGTCCGGCGACGATGGCCTCGTTCGTTTAACCCACGATTAACGTTAATCGGCGACTGTTGCTGCCGTGTTCGACGCTGCCGGCAAGGGGCCATGGCGGCGCAGCCGGGGGTCGTCATGTTTGTCACGAGGGTTTGCGCCGTTTTCGGCTTGATGGCGTTGGCCGCGGGGCCGGCCTTCGCTGCCGACGTCATCGAGCCGGAGCCGATCGAGCCGGCGCCGATCGTCTCCACGTCCGGCTGGTACCTGCGCGGCGACGTCGGCTACGTCTTCAAGGACAGGAGCCGCGGCGAGTACGACTTCTACAACATCGGCCAGGACGACGGGCACGGCGGGTTCGTCAACCGCGGGTTCGACGACGCCTACCGCTTCGACAAGATCAAGCTCGACGACGCGGTCAGCGTCGGGGTCGGCGCCGGCTACCGCTTCAACGAGTTCGTCCGCACCGACGCGACGCTCGACTTCTGGCGGCCGGACGTGAAGACCAAGACCGAGTGCCCGCTGATGGTGAAGACGGCTCTCGGCCTGCCGTACCCGTCGGACTGCAGCTACAACCGCGAAAGCGATGTCGACGTCTGGACGGCGATGGCCAACGCCTACATCGACCTGCCGTTCTTCGGCTCGAGCGTCGTGCCGTACGTCGGCGCGGGCTTCGGCGCGGCCTACCTCGACTACAAGAACTCCGAGTACAAGCAGGAATGCGATGCCTGCACGGGCCCGGACTACGAGCCCGGAACGGGCAAGACCGACGGCGAGGACGACTGGCGCTTCGCCAGCGCGCTGATGGCCGGCGCGACGGTCGACCTGACGGGCGCCCTCAAGCTCGACGTCGGCTACAAGTACACGCACATCAACGGCGGCGACGCCTACGGCTACGACGAGGAGGACCGCGACGCCGGCGCCAAGGGCACCCAGTCGCGCGACAACGGCTTCGACGTCCACGCGGTGCGCGCCGGCCTGCGCTACGAGTTCCACTGATCCAAAGCCTCGATCGACCGCGACGGGCGTCCTTGCTTTCCGGCAAGGGCGCCCGTCGGCGTTTCGGCCGCCGCGCTCCGCCGCTCGCCCCCAGAACCGGCCGGATCGATTAAGAAACGCGGTTAATCTCGTCTTAAACCTTCCGCCGTATGGTTTCCGAAGGATGAAACGACCCCGGCCCGACAGGCGCGTGGGCGACAGGCCGGGAAGCTGCCGATGAGGAACCTCCGCAACACCTTGCTGCTGGCGACGGCGGCTTTCGCCGTCCTCGGCACCGCGCGCGCCGCCGACCTGGAGCCGGCACCCTACGAGCCGGTGCCGGTGGAGATCGGTTCCGGCTGGTACCTGCGCGGCGACGTGTCCTACGACTTCGACAGCGACCTCGACGTCGACTACAGCCGCCGCTACCAGACCCATGGAACCTGGCTGGACCCGGTCTACGACTACAAGCGGGCCGATTACGGCGACCTCGAGATCGACGACGCGGTCAACGCCGGCGTCGGCGTCGGCTACCAGTTCACCGACTACTTCCGCGGCGACCTGACGGCGCACTACTGGAAGGCGGACCTCGACGGCAGCGACGCAGGGGTCGCCGACTTCGACTGCTACGACAAGATCTACGGCTCGTACAGCTGCCGCACGGAAAGCGAAGGCAAGGTCGAGGCCATCGAGGTTATGGCGAACGCCTATCTCGACCTCGGCACCTTCGCCGGCTTCACGCCCTATGTCGGCGGCGGCGTCGGCGCGGTGAACATCGACTACGACGACATCGACGTCAAAAGCCGCTGCTACACGGGCGGGAACGTCTGCCCGAACCAGGCCGAAGAGTTCGAGAACGAGTTGAAAGGCGAGAACAGCTGGCGCTTCGCCTATGCGCTCACCGCCGGCATGTCCTACGACATGACTGAGGCGTTGAAGCTCGACGTCGGTTATCGCTACGTCGACGTGGACGGCGGCGACGCGTTCGGCGGCGACGGGGAAGACTTCGCCAGCGATGGCAAGGACGACGGCTTCGACCGTCACACCATCCAGGCCGGCATTCGCTACTCGCTGTTCTAGACGGCCCGAGACACGTCATTGCAGCGGCGGGGCCTCGGTCCCGCCGTTTGGCGTTTTGCGACATTCCTCGGCTTGACGCCGACATCGACGGCCGCTAGCACCCACAGCGGGACACGCCTCCCCAACGAGGCGCTTCTATCTGGAAGGATAGCCGCGATGCACATTCCCCCGCGGCCGGACAAACGTCCGGCGGTTCCGCACTTCTCGTCCGGCCCCTGCGCGAAAAGGCCCGGCTGGTCGCTGGAAGCGCTCGCCGACGCCGCGCTCGGCCGCTCGCACCGCGCCAAGCTCGGCAAGGGAAAGCTCGCGCAGGCCATCGACGACACCCGCGCCGTGCTCGGCGTGCCCGCCGCTCACCGCATCGGCATCGTGCCGGCCTCCGACACCGGCGCGGTGGAGATGGCGATGTGGTCGCTCCTCGGGTGCCGCCCGGTCGACATGGTCGCCTGGGAAAGCTTCGGCGCCGGCTGGGTGACGGACGCGGTGAAGCAGTTGCGCCTCGCCGACGCCCGCGTCTTGGAAGCCAGCTACGGGCAGATCGTCGATTTCGCCGAAATCGACTTCGACCGCGACGTGGTGTTCACCTGGAACGGCACGACGTCGGGCGTGCGGGTGCCGAACGGCGACGCCATTCCGGCGGACCGGCAGGGCCTGACGATCTGCGACGCGACCTCGGCGGCGTTCGCGCAGGACCTGCCCTGGGACAAGCTCGACGTCGTGACCTTCTCCTGGCAGAAGGTCTTGGGCGGCGAGGCGGCGCACGGCGTCCTGATCCTGTCCCCGCGCGCCGCCGAGCGCCTCGAAACCCATACGCCGGCCTGGCCGCTGCCGAAGCTTTTCCGTCTCACCTCGGGCGGCAAGCTGATCGAAGGCATCTTCCGCGGCGAAACGATCAACACGCCGTCGATGCTGTGCGTCGAGGACTACCTCGACGCGCTCGGCTGGGCCAAGCGGATCGGCGGCCTGCCGGAACTCAAGCGCCGGGCGGACGCGAACCTCGCCGTGGTCGAGCGCTTCGTCGACGCCAACCCGTGGCTCGGCTTCCTGGCGGCGACGCCGGCGACTCGCTCCAATACCTCCGTCTGCCTGCGGTTCGCCGACCCCGCGATCGCGAACGCGCTGGAGAACGCGCAGCAGCTGTTCGCCCAGGCCGTCGCCGCGCGGCTGGAGCAAGAGGGCGTCGCTTTCGACATCGGCGCCTACCGCGACGCGCCGGCGGGCCTGCGCATCTGGTGCGGCGCGACGGTGGAAACCGCCGACGTCGAGGCGCTGATGCCCTGGCTCGCCTGGGCCTACGCGACCGAGAAGGTCCGCCTCGCCGAGGCGGCCTGACCGGGCGGGGACGCGCTCGCGGTGCGGCTTTCGTTGCAAGTCCGGAGCTTCCTGGCCGACACGCTCGCTCTCGTCCTGTTCTTCACCGTCACGAGCGGGCTGAACGAGCGGTTCGTCGTTGGCATGGCCTGGCGCGAGATCTTCGTTTCGCGCGGCATCGGCGCCGTGCTGATGGTTCTCACCGCCCGGCCCTACGGGTTGTGGCGCACCTGGTTCCTCGCCAAGGCGCGGCCGTCGACCCGGTCGCGGACCCTTCTCGCCGACGGCCTGGCGCTGCTCTTGTTCCAGGTGCCGATCTACTTCGGCATCGTTCTGGCCGGCGGCGCGGACCTTCCGTCCGCGCTCCGGGGCTCGCTGAGCTTCGCCGTTCTCATGCTGGTTCTCGGCCGTCCCTACGGCCTTTGGCTCGATTTCGTTCGCCGGCGCTTCGGTCTCGAAGAGCCCGGCCAGAAGCCCATGTCGCTCGGCGGCTAGCCGGCGGCCGCCGCCCCACCCGCATGGGCCGCCCGCCGCGGTTCGCCGCGACCGTCCCGTCCTCGTCCCGGAGCCTCCTGCGCTCCGCTCGCACCCAAGGAGGCCATCGTGGCACCCCGCGTCCTCGTTTCCGACCAGCTGTCCCCGACCGCCGTCGAGATCTTCAAGACCCGCGGCGTCGCCGTCGACTACGAGCCGGAGCTCGGCAAGGACAAGGACAGGCTCCTCGCCGTCATCGACCGCTACGACGGCCTCGCGATCCGCTCGGCCACCAAGGTCACCGAAAAGCTGATCGCCGCCGCGACGAACCTGCGCGTCGTCGGCCGCGCCGGCATCGGCGTCGACAACGTCGACATCTCCGCCGCCTCGCGCCGCGGCATCATCGTGATGAACACGCCGTTCGGCAACTCGATCACCACCGCCGAGCATGCGATCGCCATGATGTTCGCGCTCGCCCGCGACCTGCCGGCGGCCGACGCGTCCACCCGCGCCGGCAAATGGGAGAAGAACCGCTTCCTCGGCGTCGAGCTGACGGGCAAGACGCTCGGCGTGGTCGGCTGCGGCAACATCGGCTCGATCGTCGCGTCCCGGGCGCTCGGCCTGAAGATGAAGGTCGTCGCCTTCGACCCGTTCCTGTCGGCCGAGCGGGCCGCGCAGCTCGGCATCGAGAAGGCGGAGCTCGACGAGCTGTTCCGCCGTGCCGACTTCGTCACCCTCCACACGCCGCTCACCGACCGGACGCGCGGGATCGTCGACGCCGCCGCCATCGCCCAGATGAAGGACGGGGTGCGGATCATCAACTGCGCGCGCGGCGGCCTCGTGGTCGAGGCCGACCTCGTGGCGGCGCTCCAGAGCGGCAAGGTCGCCGGCGCCGGCATCGACGTGTTCGAGACCGAGCCCGCCACCGCCTCGCCGCTGTTTTCCATCGACACGGTGGTCTGCACGCCGCATCTCGGCGCCTCGACGCTGGAGGCGCAGGAGAACGTCGCGCTGCAGGTCGCCGAGCAGATGTCGGACTACCTCGTGTCCGGCGCGGTCTCCAACGCTTTGAACATGCCCTCCATCACGGCGGAGGAAGCGCCGCTCCTGACGCCCTTCGTGAAGCTCGCCGAGGTCCTCGGCGCCTTCGTCGGCCAAGTGACGGAGGACCCGATCAAGGAGATCGAGATCGTCTTCGACGGGCAGGTCGCCGCCATGAACACGCGGGCGCTGACCAGCGCCGCGGTGGCGGGGCTTCTGAAGCCCCTCGTGCAGACGGTGAACATGGTGTCGGCGCCGGTGATGGCGAAGGAGCGCGGCATCCGCATCTCGGAGGTGCGGCGCGACAAGACGGGCGTCTTCGACGGCTACGTCATGCTGACGGTGCGAACGGAGAAACAGGTGCGCTCGGTCGCCGGCACCTGCTTCGCCGACCGCAAGCCGCGCTTCATCCGCATCAAGAACATCAACCTCGAGGCCGAGGTCGGCCGGCACATGCTCTACATCGCCAACCGCGACGTGCCGGGCATGATCGGCGTCATCGGCACGGCGCTCGGGCGCAACGGCGTGAACATCGCGAACTTCCATCTCGGCCGCGACGAAACGGGCGGCGACGCGATCGCCATCGTCCACGTCGACGAGCCGGTGGCCGACGCGGTGCTGAACGACCTGCGCCGCATCGAGGGCATCAACCAGGCGAAGCTGCTCGGCTTCGAGGTGTGATCGGGAGCCGATCCGGCGCCCGATCCGTTCGAGGGCTTGCGACTACGAGGCTTCGCGGCCGTGGACCTGCGCGGGCGGGCTCGTCGCCTCGATGGCCGTGAAGCTCTCGACGATCTTGTAGGTGTGCTCGGCGCCCGCCGGCACCAGCCAGGAGTCGCCGGCCTCGAGCGTCACCATCTGCCCTTCGAGGTGCAGCTCCGCCTTTCCCGACACGGCGTAGCCGACCACCTCGTAGTCGCTGCGGCGCGGCGCCTTGTCGTCGGTCGGCTCCTCGTCCTTCCACATCCGCATCGAAACGCGCTTGCCCGAGGCGAGGTAGAGCTGGCCTTCGGGGCCGCGCGGCGACGCGGCGCTCATCACCTTCTTGACGCTGGTGTCGGTCATGGGTCGGTTTCTCGTTCGGGTTTCGTCTCCGGCAAGACGAACGGCCCGGCCGATCGTTCCGCGTCGCCCGCGCCGGACTCGCCCGGGCCCGCGACATCGCCTAAACACGCCGACGCGCCGCGCGCCGCGCGCCGGACGAAGCTCGAGGAGAACGCATGGCCAACGTCGTGGTGGTCGGCTCGCAATGGGGCGACGAGGGGAAGGGCAAGATCGTCGACTGGCTGTCGGAGCGGGCCGACGTGGTGGTGCGCTTCCAGGGCGGCCACAACGCCGGCCACACGCTCGTCATCGACGGCACGTCGTTCAAGCTGTCGCTCCTGCCGTCCGGAGTCGTGCGACCGAACAAGCTGTCGGTAATCGGCAACGGCGTCGTGTTCGACCCGCACGCCTTCGTGGCCGAACGCGACCGCCTGGCGCAGCAGGGCGTCTCGGTCACGCCCGACAGCTTGAAGATCGCCGACAACGCCAGCCTCATCCTGTCGATCCACCGCGAGCTCGACGCGTTCCGCGAGAACGCCAGCGCCGGCACTCGCATCGGCACGACGCGCCGCGGCATCGGGCCGGCCTACGAGGACAAGGTCGGGCGGCGCGCCATCCGCGTCATGGATCTGGCCGAGCCCGCGGTCCTGCCGGAGCGGATCGAGCGGCTGCTCGCCCATCACAACCCGCTCAGGCGCGGCCTCGGGGTCGCGGAGGTGCCGGCCGACGCGATCCTCGCCGAGCTGCAAAGCGTCGCGGGCGAGGTCGTGCCGCACGTGACGCGCGTTTGGCAGCTGCTCGACGCCAAGCGCCGCGCCGGGGCGCGCATCCTGTTCGAGGGCGCGCAGGGCACGCTGCTCGACATCGACCACGGCACCTATCCCTTCGTCACCTCCTCCAACACGGTGGCCGGCCAGGCGGCGGCGGGCTCGGGCCTCGGGCCCTCGGCGGTGGGCTTCGTGCTCGGCATCACAAAGGCCTACACGACGCGCGTCGGGGAAGGGCCGTTCCCGACCGAGCAGGAGAACGCCGTCGGCGAGTTCCTGGGCACCCGCGGCCACGAGTTCGGCACCGTCACCGGCCGCAAGCGCCGCTGCGGCTGGTTCGACGCGGTGCTGGTGCGCCAGGCGGTGGCGGTGAACGGCCTCACCGGCCTCGCCCTCACCAAGCTCGACGTGCTGGACGGGCTCGACGAGATCCGCATCGCCACGGGCTACCGGCTCGACGGCGAGCGGATCGACCACCTGCCCGCGAGCCAGGGCGCGCAAGCGCGGCTCGAGCCGGTCTACGAGAGCTTCGAGGGCTGGCACGAGACCACCGCCGGGGCGCGCTCCTGGGGCGCCCTGCCGGCGCAGGCGGTGAAATACGTCCGGCGCATCGAGGAACTGGTCGGCTGTCCCGTCGCCATGCTGTCCACGTCGCCGGAGCGCCAGGACACGATCCTGGTGCGCGACCCGTTCGAGGACTGACGCGAGCCGCGGCGGCGAAGCTGAACCGAAACCGGCTTGGCGGATCGCGCTCGCCCGGCCGATGCTTCCGGTCGGCCCCGGAATGGTTTATAGCCGGCGCCGGAAATTCGACATACTGAAACAACACGCTGCTCGTCGTCGCGAACGGCGTGCTGCGATACGTCGGGCGCCGGCGTTCTTCGGGCGAAGGGTCGGCCGGCCCGTCGCGGGAATAACGGAAACAACCAGCAATGGCGGATTTGAGCGCGGTTCTGCGCAAGACGATCGACGGGTTGCCGAACGCGACGCCCGAGCTCCGCGCGAAGGTCTACGACAAGGCGCGCGGCGCGATCCTGCGCCAGATCGAGAGCGCCAACCCGCCGCTCGCCGACGACGTGGTGGCGGTGCGCCGCAACGCGCTCGAAGACGCCATCGCGCGAACCGAGGCGTATTACATCACGGGAGAGGCCGGCGCGCCCGTTGCCCC
>CAXUCL010000055.1:1628-11802 GCA_964249395.1 uncultured Rhizobiaceae bacterium | reverse complement strand
CGTAGAAGGCTTTGGCCGAGCCCGACGCGATCGAGGTGCTGGGGCCGGCCGAGGCGCCGCTGGCGCTCCTGCGCGGCCGCCACCGCGTCCGGCTGCTCGTGATCGGCTCGCGCCAGGCGAAGCTGCAGGACTACCTGCGCGACATGATCGCCCAAGCGCCGCCGCCGCGCGGATCGGTGCACGTCCAGGTCGACGTCGACCCGCAGAGCTTTTTGTAGTCGATTCGTTCAACTGCTTTCGACTTGCCGCAACCCGGCTTCGATCGCCCGTCCGGCGAAGTGCGGCTTGTCGAGACCAAGAGTATGCGCAACTCGGATTAAGGAGCCAATATCTATCAACGACGCCGGACCTTGCAGGAGGTCCTCGACGATATTCAGCTCGACTTTCGCGGATCTCGCGACATCGGTTGGAACAAGCTGACGGGATTGGAACAGCGTTCGAAGAGCTTCTGCGAACGGTTTGTTGCTACGCTGAAAGTTCTCCGCCCACAAAACGTGCTCTTCCTGCACAGGACGGGTCGGAATGAAGCCCCGCCGACGCTCGAGCCATCTAAGGGCGACCTCGGAAGGCAGACCTGCGGGACTTCCTTCGGTTTTGATCTTCTCGGCGCTAAGCGCCGTGCGAACGGCGGCCTCCTTCATTCCAGCGAGCAGACTTAGCTGGCGAATGTCGACGTTGTGACCCTCGTCCAGTTGCTTTCGCCCGAGCGTCATATCCAAGACGTGCCGGCACCGGCTTTCAGGGCGATCGTAAGGCGATTGCGATCCCGAAGCGTCATACCCGCCCATTACTCCTCCTAGAGGAGCGGTTTCATGCCAAATCCCGTCGTTGAACTGCCAATGGGCATCCGTCTGAAACGCGTAGTCATATGCAATGTCGAAATATTGCGTAACGCGGAACCGAGACAGATCGATCTTCGAGGCCATTGCCTCGTCCGCCGCATGAACAACGAGATACGAATTGGCGAGATCGAAGCCGACGAAGGCGCGAGCCGCATCGGGACCGCCGGTCGCCAGGATTTGCGTCGCTTGCACGAGGAGGATGAGCCGGAGTTCATCCATCATCGCTGTCTTGCTGAATGGAATGCCGGTTGGCAACGATGTGTCCCTCATGCCGACTCTCCTTTCATGCCTACAATTCGGTCTCTCAGGACAGCAAACGCCGCAAGGAGCTTAGCGACGTCCGTTTTCGGCGAAGCGCTCTCAGCTGCTTTCCGCCCCAGAAAAGCGGCGACCCGTTCGCCGTTTAGGCCGCTAGGATGGGGAATACCGTCAAGGACTTGGCTGGCCCGCAGTTTTCCGCCGGAGACGAGATAGTTCAGTGCGAGCGCTGGCTTCGGACCAAGCGGAAGCCAGAGCGCATCGGGGAACGCTTCCACCTCCTCGGCGAGATGACGTTCGATCGTCGCGCGCAAGAGCGGCGTTCGGATCATGTGCGGCGACCCGTTGTAGTTCTGTCCGGCGACAAAGACGGGATACCGAAGGGCTGACGTGAAATGCACGCACTCGCTACCGGGTTTGAACAACTCGCTGGTGGACGCGAGACCGAACAGCTGGTGTGCGCCGATCGCGTCCAACATGGCGACGAGGTTGGCGCGGGTCTGGCTGCCGCTGAAGCTGGCCGTAAGCTTCGCCCCACGGAGCGCGTCCGCGTCGGCGGCTCCGGATAAAAGCAAGCGGCGCGCTTCCAAGAGTGCCTTCTCTGCCTGAACTATGCCGGGCGTGATGCCGACGATTATCAAGCGAGCGCTGGCCGGCCTGTGCTCGAACGGTGCATAGAGGACTGAAACTTGTCCGTCGTCGGCGAGCGTCAGGGCCTGACGGTTCACCGTGCTAAGCAACGGGGAACGAGACGGCAGAGATTTGATGATTGAACGAAATGCGGCGAACGAAGGAAGGATCGTTTCCAAGTCAACTTGTCTCCTGCGATGAAAGGAATGATCAGCGTCGGGCGCGCCGTTTGCGTCGGGCAACCGTGATCGCTTGGCCATGGTCGTCGACGACGACGTAGGTTCCGAGGTGACGTTCGAGTCCGCGGACAACGGTTCCACCAAGTTCGTCGGCCGCCCACTCCATGGCCTCGCGATCGAGGAAAAAACTGTCGGCCCCGCGTCGGCGACTTACGCTGCCGAAAGCGTGAATTTGCTCAATGACGGCTGTGGGGATGCAGCGCTTCCCGGACCGAAATTTCGCGTGTTGCGTTAAAACCAGTCCCATAACGGCCCCGCATTCTAATAATGCGGTTATAGCAATATTATTCTTCAGTGTCAATCGATTTCTGATAACGCGGTGTCATTCATATACATCAAGCTTTCCGCAGGCGGCGCAGTCTACAAACGACACTGCGCTCAAGACGCGAGGCGGCCGTGGTGCAAACGCTTGTAGAACGAAGGTCTGCTCGACCTGCTTTCTAGAAGTGTGCTCGTTAGAACGCTTTCCGAAATCAGCGCTGCGCTGTAACCAGCGCTGCCCGTCCGAGACCGCCGCCCCATGGAATTCAACCTGCCGCAGACGAACGCCGACTGGCTGCCGTTCATTGCGGGCTCGGTCACCGTCCTGATCGGCCTGTTCGCTTTGTTCGCGCCGCGCTTGTTCCTACGACTACTGAAGCTGCAGCCCGCGCCGCTGCGGCCCGAGGCGGTGGCGGAAGCGCGCTCGACCGTCGGCGGGTTCTACGTCGGCACGGGCCTGATGACGGCGCTCCTGTTCGACCAGCCGGTGGTGCAGCTGATGCTCGGCGGCGCCTGGGCGCTCGCCGCCTTCGGCCGCTTCGTGTCGATCCTGTCGGACAACGGGGCGACGCCCTTCAACGTCGGCTTCTTGGCTCTCCAGCTCGCGCTCGCCGCGATGCCGCTCGGCGCCGCCTTCGGTCTCGTGCCGCCCTGACCCGCGGCGGGCGCGGCGCGGGGGCCGCGAAACGCGCGCCGGCGGCGTTGATGACCGCAAAACCCTATGCTAGACGCACCGCAACCCCGATCGAACGGGACAGCCGGGACGCTCGATCGGCTGGGAGGATCACCCAAGCGTTGCAGCGATTTGCGGCTCGTGGCCGCGAACCCTGGCGACGCGGCGAGGAAAGAGAAGCGCTTTTTCGTGGCAACGTCGTCCTCACCGGTGTCCGGCGTCGCGGAACGCTACGCCCTGTCCCTGTTCGAGCTCGCCCGCGACGAGAACCAGATCGACGCCGTCGAGCGGGAGCTGAACGGGTTCGGCCAGTTGATCGACGCGGACGCCGACTTCCGCCATTTCGTCGGGAGCCCACTGGTTTCGGCCGAGGACCAGCTCCGCACCGTTTCGGCGATCATCGATGCGTCGCGGCCCAGCCCGCTCACCGGCAACTTCCTGAAGGTCCTGGCCGCCAACCGCCGCTTGTTCGCGCTTCCCGCGATCGTTCCCGCCTTCGGCCGCTTGGCGGCGGCGCACCGCGGCGAGGTCGAGGCCGAGGTGACGAGCGCCCATCCGCTCAGCGACGAGCAGCGCCGGCAGCTCGGCGAAACGCTCGGCGCCTACGCCCGGAAGTCCGTGACGGTGCGCGAGAAGCTCGACCCCGCGCTTCTCGGCGGCCTGGTGGTGAAGATCGGCTCGCGCCAGCTCGACACGTCGCTGCGCACCAAACTCAATTCGCTGAAATTCGCGCTGAAAGAGGCCCGCTGATGGAAATCCGCGCCGCGGAAATCTCCGCCATCCTGAAGAACCAGATCAAGAACTTCGGCACGCAGGCGGAAGTCGCCGAGGTCGGCACGGTGTTGTCGGTCGGCGACGGCATCGCGCGCGTCTTCGGCCTCGACAACTGCCAGGCCGGCGAGATGGTCGAGTTCCCGGGCGGCGTGCAGGGCATGGCGCTGAACCTCGAGTCCGACAACGTCGGCGTCGTCCTGTTCGGCTCGGACCGCGAGATCAAGGAAGGCGACACGGTGCGCCGCACCGGCGCCATCGTCGAGGTGCCTGTCGGGCGCGGCCTGCTCGGGCGCGTCGTCGACGGCCTCGGCAACCCGATCGACGGCCGCGGCCCGATCGAGGGCGCCGAGCGTCGCCGCGTCGACGTGAAGGCGCCGGGCATCATCCCGCGCAAGAGCGTGCACGAGCCGATGTCGACCGGCCTGAAGGCGATCGACGCGCTGATCCCGATCGGCCGCGGCCAGCGCGAGCTCGTCATCGGCGACCGCCAGACCGGCAAGACCGCCATCCTGCTCGACACGTTCCTCAACCAGAAGCCGGCGCACGACGACGCGGCCATGGAAAAGGAGCGGCTCTACTGCGTCTACGTCGCGGTCGGCCAGAAGCGCTCCACCGTCGCGCAGTTCGTGCGCGTTTTGGAGGAGCGCGGCGCCCTGCCCTATTCGATCGTCGTCGCGGCGACCGCGTCGGATCCGGCGCCGATGCAGTACATCGCGCCGTTCGTCGGCTGCACGATGGGCGAATACTTCCGCGACAACGGCATGCACGCGGTGATCGGCTACGACGACCTGTCGAAGCAGGCCGTCGCCTACCGCCAGATGTCGCTGCTCCTGCGCCGCCCGCCGGGCCGCGAAGCCTATCCGGGCGACGTTTTCTACCTCCATTCGCGGCTTCTCGAGCGCGCCGCCAAGCTGAACGACGAGCTCGGCGCCGGCTCGCTGACCGCTCTGCCCGTGATCGAGACGCAGGCGAACGACGTGTCGGCCTACATCCCGACCAACGTCATCTCCATCACCGACGGGCAGATCTTCCTCGAGACCAACCTGTTCTACCAGGGCATCCGCCCGGCGGTGAACGTCGGCCTGTCGGTCAGCCGCGTCGGCTCGGCGGCGCAGATCAAGGCGATGAAGCAGGTCGCCGGTTCCATCAAGGGCGAGCTCGCGCAGTATCGCGAGATGGCGGCCTTCGCGCAGTTCGGCTCCGACCTCGACGCTTCGACGCAGCGGCTCTTGAACCGAGGCGCCCGTTTGACCGAGCTCCTGAAGCAGCCGCAGTTCTCGCCGCTGAAGACCGAGGAGCAGGTGGCGGTGATCTTCGCCGGCACGCAGGGCTACCTCGACAAGCTGCAGGTCTCGCAAGTCGGCCCCTTCGAGCAGGGGCTCCTGTCCTCGCTGCGCTCCGACCACAAGGACGTGCTCGACGCGATCGCCCGCGAGAAGCAGCTCTCGGACGACACGCGGGGCAAGCTGAAGGGCGCGCTCGACGCCTTCGCGAAATCCTTCGCCTGACCTTTTGAGAGAGAACCGGAGACCCCCGCCTCCATGCCTTCGCTGAAGGACCTGCGCAACCGCATCGCTTCCGTGAAGGCGACGCAGAAGATCACCAAGGCCATGCAGATGGTCGCGGCGGCGAAGCTGCGCCGCGCGCAGGAGGCGGCGGAAGCGGCGCGGCCCTATTCGGACCGGTTGGGCAGCGTGATCGCCAACATCTCGGCCGCCGCCGAAGGCGACGCGCCGCCGCTGATGGCCGGCACGGGCAAGGACGACGCCCACCTGCTCGTCGTGTTCACCTCCGACCGGGGCCTGGCCGGCGGCTTCAACGCGCAGATCGTGCGGCTGGTGCGCGACCACGTCCGCCGGCTGGAAGGCGCCGGCAAGCGGGTGCAGGTCATGACCGTCGGGCGCAAGGGTGCCGACATGCTGCGCCGCGACCACGGGAACAAGATCGTCGACCGCGTCGAGCTGCGCGACGTCCGCCAGGTCGGCTTCACGGAGGCCGAGTCGATCGGCGACAAGGTCATGGCGCGCTTCGCGGCCGGCGAGTTCGACGTCGCCACCATCTTCTTTTCCGAGTTCAAGAACGTCATCACGCAGGTCCCCACCGCCCGGCAGGTCATCCCGACCGTCGCGGCCGGGACGCCGGCGGGCAGGCCGGGCGACGCCGCCGCGCTCGCCACCGCCGCGAACGCCGCCGTCTACGAATACGAGCCGGACCCGGCCGAGATCCTCGCCGACCTCGCGCCGCGCAACGTCAAGGTGCAGGTCCTGCGGGCGCTCCTGGAGAACGCCGCCTCCGAGCAGGGCGCGCGCATGAGCGCCATGGACTCGGCGACGCGCAACGCCGGCGAGATGATCAGCCGCCTGTCGATCAGCTACAACCGGCAGCGCCAGGCGCAGATCACCACCGAACTCATCGAGATCATCGCGGGCGCCGAAGCGCTCTGACGCCAGACCGAGGAAGTCGCTCCATGTCCGACACTACCCAAACCGTTCCGCATCTCCGGGGCCGCGTCGCGCAGGTCATCGGCGCCGTCGTCGACGTCCAGTTCGACGAGCACCTGCCGCCGATCCTCAACGCGCTGGAAACCGTCAACAACGGCAACCGGCTCGTCCTGGAGGTCGCCCAGCACCTCGGCGAGAACACGGTGCGCACCATCGCGATGGATCTGTCGGAGGGTCTGGTGCGCGGCCAGGAGGTGCTCGACACCGGCGCGCCGATCATGGTGCCGGTCGGCGACGGCACGCTCGGGCGCATCATGAACGTCATCGGCGAGCCGATCGACGAGGTCGGCCCGATCCAGTTCGAGTCGAAGCGCGCCATCCACCAGGCGGCGCCGGCCTACATCGACCAGTCGCCGGAGAGCCAGATCCTCGTCACCGGCATCAAGGTCATCGACCTCCTCGCCCCTTACGCGCGCGGCGGCAAGATCGGCCTGTTCGGCGGCGCCGGCGTCGGCAAGACGGTCCTGATCCAGGAGCTGATCAACAACGTCGCGAAAGCCCACGGCGGCTACTCGGTGTTCGCCGGGGTCGGCGAGCGCACCCGCGAGGGCAACGACCTCTACCACGAGATGATCGAGTCCGGCGTCAACAAGGACCCGCACGAGCACGAAGGCTCGGCCATCGGCTCCAAGGCGGCGCTGGTCTACGGGCAGATGAACGAGCCGCCGGGCGCGCGCGCCCGTGTCGCGCTGACGGGCCTCACCGTCGCCGAGCACTTCCGCGACCAGGGCCAGGACGTCCTGTTCTTCGTCGACAACATCTTCCGCTTCACGCAGGCCGGCTCGGAAGTGTCGGCGCTGCTCGGCCGCATCCCGTCGGCCGTCGGCTACCAGCCGACGCTCGCCACCGACATGGGCGCGATGCAGGAGCGCATCACCACCACCACCAAGGGCTCGATCACCTCGGTGCAGGCGATCTACGTGCCGGCCGACGACCTCACCGACCCGGCGCCCGCCACCTCCTTCGCCCATCTCGACGCGACCACCGTGCTGAACCGGGCGATCTCGGAAAAGGGCATCTACCCGGCGGTCGACCCGCTCGACTCGACCTCGCGCATGCTGTCGCCGATGATCCTGGGCGAGGAGCACTACGAGGTGGCCCGCAAGGTGCAGCAGACCCTGCAGCGCTACAAGTCGCTGCAGGACATCATCGCCATCCTCGGCATGGACGAGCTGTCGGAAGAGGACAAGCTCACCGTCGCGCGCGCCCGCAAGGTGGAGCGCTTCCTCAGCCAGCCGTTCTTCGTGGCGGAGGTGTTCACCGGCTCGCCGGGCCAGCTCGTGCCGCTGGAAGACACGATCAAGAGCTTCAAGGGCCTGGTGAACGGCGAATACGACCACCTGCCGGAGGCCGCCTTCTACATGGTCGGCGGCATCGACATGGCGGTGGAGAAGGCCAAGAAGCTGGCGGACGCGGCCTAGAACCATGGCCGACAGCTTCTCCTTCGAGCTCGTTTCGCCCGAGCGCCTCCTGGTGTCCGAGAAGGTCACCACCGTGGTCGCGCCGGCGACGGAAGGCTACATGACGGTGATGGCCCGCCACGCGCCGGTGATGGCGACGCTGCGTCCCGGCGTGGTGGTCGCCACCACCGCCGCCGGCGCCGAGCGGCGCTTCTTCGTCGAGGGCGGCTTCGCCGACATCTCGCCCGACGGCTTCACGCTGCTCGCCGAGCGCGCGACGCCGGTGGAGGAGCTGGACGCGGCCAAGCTCAACCAGAGCATCCGCGACGCGGAAGAGGACGTCGCCGACGCGAAGGACGGGCAAGCGCGGCAGAAGGCCGAGCAGCAGCTCGCCAGCCTCCGGGACGCCCGCGCTGCGCTGGGGCTGTAGCCGGCGCTTCGCAGCCGCCCCCCGCAAGCGCTCCGGACGAGACCGGCTTGCCGCGGCCGGTGATCGCCTAGCCGTCGGTCAATGCCATGCCGTCCATGACCCGAGCGGCGCGAGGTCGTCGACTGATTTCATCAGGATCCCGCACAGCTGCCGAAACGGCGTCAGCCGATGGTGCCGCTGCGTCGGCTTACATTCGTCGAAATCACGGCGCTTGGACAGGCGCGGCGCCGCCCGTCCCGTCGCGCTTCAAGAGGACGCAAAGCCTTTGAAACCCTCGCTTCGCTCCGCTCTTCTCGCCCTCGCCGCCGTTTGCGCTCCGCTCGCCGCGGCCGAAGCCGCCGACTTCGCCAACGTCGTCGTGTCGACGAGCGAGGACGGGACGGCGCAGGCGAGCTTTCCCGCGGACACGCCGGAGATCTTCGTGCGCGCCGACATGGTGGACGTCGCGCCGGGCTCGGTGGTCACCGTCACCTGGCTCGCGGTCGACACCGGGCCGGCGAACCCGCCGAACTTCCGGATCAGCCAGGTCTCGCTGCCCGTGCAGCGGGTGCGCCGCCTCCTGCGGACCGCGATCCAGCGGCCGGGCGAACGCTGGCCGGCCGGCGCCTACCGCGTGCGGCTGTCGGTCGACAACCAGACGCTGGAGCGGGTCGACTTCCGCGTCGAATAGGGCGCCCCCACCTCACACCAGCTCGAAGCGGCGGAACCCCCCGATCACCGTCTCGTAGACGGCGCGCTTGAACGGCACCACGAGCGCCAACACCTCGTCCATCGGCTTCCAGGCCCAGGCGTCGAACTCCGCGGCGTGGCCGCCGGGTGGCGGATCGATGCGGATCTCCGCCTCCTCGCCCTCGAAGCGGAAGGCGAACCACTTCTGGCGCTGGCCGCGATAGCGCCCCTTCAGCGCGATCCCGACGAGCGGCGGCGGCAGCTCGTAGGTCACCCAGCCGTCCGACTCGCCGAGCAGCGACACGGTCTCGATGCCGGTTTCCTCGAACAGCTCGCGCCGGGCGGCGGCGAGCGGATCCTCGTCGTCGTCGACCCCGCCCTGCGGCATCTGCCAGAGCGCCGTCGCCCCGTCCATCTCGCCCTGCGGCTCGATCAACCGTCGTCCGACCCAGACCTGGTTCGCGCGGTTCAGCACCATGATGCCGACGCAAGGGCGGTAGGGCAGCGTCTGGAAACCGATCGGCGCGGTCATCGGTCGGGCCTTTGTGGCAGCGTTTCGCGTGCCGTTACCGCCTCTGCGGGGGCGGGTGCAACCGTCGCCGGCGCGCTTGAGACGCCGTCACCGGGCGAGAACCTCGCGCGCGGACGTCCAGCGAAGGTCCGGGTAGCGCTCGTTGTCGAGCGGCGCGGACGGGGCGAGGCCGCTGAACATGTTGTGGACGTATTGCATCCCCTGCCAGGGCGGGAACACGTCGTTCGGTCGCGGGGACACGCGGCGGAGGAGCCCGATCAAGCGCGCGAGCCCCTTCAGCGAGCCGGCGCGTAGCGTCTTGTAGGGTCGGCCCGTGAGGTCGCCCATGATGCCGGCGAGATTGCGGGCGCTCACCTCGCTTCCGGCGACGTGAAGATCGCGCGGCGCCTCGGGATCGAGGGCGGCGGCCGCGGTGACGGCCGCCGTGTCGTCCTTGGTGGTGAGCGCGAACGTCGCGTCCGCGTCCTCCCAGTAAAGCACGCGCCGGATCGGCCGGACGATCAACGGCATCTGGCCCGCCAGCATGTCGGCGAAGGCGCCGTTGAAGATCGACGTCGCGCGGATCGGCGCCCGGTCGAGCCGCTCGCGAAACTCGCGCCTCAGATCGAAGTTGCGGTTGGCGCCAACCGGCAACGCCGTGTAGTCGATCGAGAAGTCGGACGGGATGAAGCGCGGCACGCCGGCGGCGACGGCGGCGTCGAGCAGTCGCGACTGCGTTTCGACGATCGTCTCGCGCAGTCCGCTGAGCGCGGAAACGACGCACGCGGCGCCCGAGCACGCCCGGGCGAGCGCGTCGACGCTCCCGTAGTCGACCGGCACGACCTGCGCCCCCGTTCGTTCGACGCGGGCGCGCGCGTCGGCACCGGACCCCTCGCGGACGAGGGCGCGCACCTGCGCGCCGCGCGCGCCCACGGCCCGCGCGATCCGCTCGCCGCGGTCGCCGTTCGCGCCGGCCAGCACGATGA
>CAXUCL010000055.1:0-1618 GCA_964249395.1 uncultured Rhizobiaceae bacterium | reverse complement strand
GGCGCGAACGTCCTCGCGCGACCGGCCTCAGGCCTGCGCCGCGACCGCCGCCGCGACCGTTTCCGGCATCGGCGTCGTCGGCCGGCCGATCAGGCGGCCGAGCGTGCCGCTGTCGTCGAACAGCGTGTCGCCGCGGGCGACGTGGTCCTCGTCGGCGAGGGCGTCGGCGAGCGGCTCGGGCAGGCCGGCGCCGAGCAGCATCGCCTTGTAGTCGGCTTCGGTCATGTCGCGATAGCTGATCGGCCGCCCGGCCTGGCGCGACAGCTCGGCGGCGAACTCGGCGAGCGTGTAGGCCTCGTCGCCCACCAGCTCGTAGACCTGGCCGGCCTGGTTCTCCGCCAGCAGCACCTTGGCCGCGGCAACCGCGTAGTCGGCCCTCGCCGCTGAGGAGAAGCGGCCGGTCCCGGCCGCGCCCGCCGTCGCCCCGTGCGCCAGCGCCGGCTGCAGGCCCATCAGGTGGTTCTCGGTGTACCAGCCGTTGCGCAGGATCGCCGCCGGCACGCCGGACGCCCTGATGGCGTCCTCCGTGGCCTTGTGCTCGCTCGCGAGCCTGGCGGGCGTCGTGTCGGCGTGGAGGATGCTCGTATAGGCTAGAAGCTCGACGTTCGCGGCCTTCGCCGCGTCGATTGCCGCCTGGTGCTGCCGGGCGCGGACCCCGACGGCGCTGGACGAGATCAAGAGCACGCGGCGGACGCCCGCCAAGGCCGCGCGCAGCGTGTCCGGCCGGTCGTAGTCGGCTTCGCGGACCACGACGCCCTTCGTCGCCAAGTCCGCGGCCTTGCCCGGATCGCGGACGGCGGCGACGATCCGGTCCGCCGGAACGGTCTTCAGAAGCTCGTCGACGACGAGGCGGCCGAGCTGGCCGGTGGCTGCGGTGACGGCGTACATGGCAACGGTTCTCCGGTGGATGCCGAGCGGCATGACGGGTCCATAGCGCCGACGCTTACCTTTGATAAGAACGTACGTTCGCGTAAGTATGGAGCATGAGCCCGACCGACGCGACGCCCACCCTTGCCGACCGTCTGCGGCGCGGCGACCTGTTCGAGCCGGGTTGCCGGTCGCGTGACGTGATGCGCCACGTCACGTCGAGCTGGGGGGTGCTGGTGCTGATCGCGCTGGGCGACGGCACGATGCGCTTCGGCGAGCTCAAGCGCCGCGTCGCGGGCGTCAGCGAGCGGATGCTGGCGCAAACGCTGCGGCACCTGGAAGCGGACCGACTGGTGATCCGCCGATCCTTCGACGTGGTGCCGCCGCACACCGACTACACGCTCACCCCCCTCGGCCGGGAAGCCGCCGAGAAGGTCGCCGCGCTCGCCGACTGGATCGAGGACCGGTTGCCGCAGCTCTTGGGCGACCGGGACGAGCGCTGAAGCGCCGCCGGTTGAACCAGGCGCCTCGGCGTCGCGCCTACTGCGCTTCCGGGTCGGTGGCGAGGGCCGACAAGGGAACGATGACGACGCCGCGTCGCTCGGCCTCTTTGGCCCAGGCGGCGATCGCCTCGACCGAGGCGTCGAAGGCGGAGGCGACGCCGACCGCCTGGCCGCGCGAGCGCGCCAGGCGCTCCAAGGCGTCGAGGCGGCGGCGGATGTCGGCCGGATCGCGGCTCGCGTCGAGGAGG
>CAXUCL010000054.1:0-12092 GCA_964249395.1 uncultured Rhizobiaceae bacterium | reverse complement strand
GGGGGCCGCCCGGGGGGGGGGGGGGGCGCCCGCGCGCCCCACGACGATGGGTCCGGAAACGATCTCCCCCAGCGCGGGCGCCATCTTGGCGAGTTCGGCACCGCTCGTCGCAACCTGGGCGGTGATCTGGGGACCCGCCGGTTCGCCTGCTGACGCTCGCCGCGCGACGGACACGTCGCCTCGCGCTCCGTCGACGGTGCCCGCAAGCTTGCCCGTAATTTCTCCCGGCTTGATCGTCACCTGTCCCGCGACGTCGGCCAGCCGTCGACCGTTGGGCAGCGAGCCGCCGGCGTCCTGCAGGTCGAGCCCGACGCGCCAGCCGCCGAGTCGACGCCCGTTCGGCAGGGTTTCGCCGAGCCGCAGATCGATCTCCGCGACGGCCTTCGCCTGTCCGATCAGACCGTCGCGCGCCACCGGCAAGGACGGGCCGATGACGAGCGGCGATCGGTCCGCCGCGGCCAGAAGGTCGCCCAACTCGCCGGTGAAGTTGCCCGCGATCCGGACGTCGGTCTGCGCGAGTCCGGGCTCCGGAACCCGCGAGAAGCTGACGACGCCGCCTTCGACGGTCACGCCGGGCGCTCCTTCCGCCGCCGCGGCTGCGAGGGTGACGAGCGTGTCGGAGCCGCGCACCTCGACGGAACCGTCGGCATCCGCCAGGCGTGGCAACTCGCCGAACGTGCGGACGCCGAGTCCTTCCAGGTCGAGACGAACGTCCAGCTCGTCGGGCCGGAAGCCGCTGCCTCCCGGTCGCGCCGTCTCGTTCATCCTCGCCCGCGTCGCGGTCAGATGGATGGCGCCGTCGCGCACCCGGCCCGCGTCGCCGACGTTCTGCAAAATCCAGCGCCGCGCGCCGACCGCCGCGTCGAACGGCCAGAAGGCCTTCACCGTGTCGGCCGAAAGGTTTTCGATCGCGAGGCGCAGAGCGACCGCCGGTCCGTTTTGGCCGTTGCCGTAACGAACGGTGCCGCGCAAGGAACCGTCGTCCGCGGCGAGATCCAGCCGATCGACGGTCGCGGCCCTGGCTTCGATGTTGGTGCGCGCCTCGAGCGCGAGTCGCGCGTGCTTTGGAGTACCAGCCGCAACGCCTATGGAAGACGACAAGCGGTCGCTTCGAAGCGCGACCCCGAAGCCGTTGAAGCGGCCGCCGGCGCCGTCGTAGAGCGGACGGACGCGACCGGACACTTCCGCTTCGAAGCCGCTCGCCGCGAACCGCGTCGGACCGATGGCAATGGCGTCCTCGCCCTCCAGGTAGGTCGCCTCGACCCGCGCCGCGTCGATGGTCGTATGACCTCTGCCCTGCTGAAGCTTGCCCGATTCGAACTCGGCGGTCAGGCGCAACCGCCTCGACGTCGGCCTTGTCGCATCCGCTGCGATGGAAACGCCGAGCATCAAATCCGACGTGCTCGCGAACGGCCGCAGGTCGTAGTTGTCGGCCGGCGAGCCGGGCGGAAGCAGCAGCCCGAGCGGGATCGGACCGAGCGTCGCCTCCGCGCTCGCGAGCCGGTTCGCCGTCCGGTCGAACTGGAGGCGGGCATCGAGCGGGATCGATACGCCGTCGATGCTCATCCTGCCGGCGAGACGCATGGCGGATGGGTCCGCCAAGTCCATTCGCAGCGAATCGATCCGTGCGACGAAGGGGCCTCCGCCCGGAGCGATCGGCAGGACGAGCCGGACGTCGGACAGGGTCACCTCGTCGATGCCGACGCGCTGAGCGCCGCCGAGGCGGCTCTCGACGCGGCGCAGCAGGCTCTCGGCGAGCGAGGGCAGGAAACGGCCCTGCTGAGTCGCGGGCTGGGTGGAGGAGGCGATCATCTCGCCGGCCTCGGCGGGCGCCAGCCCCTGTGCCGCCGTCGCGACGCCGGCGGCCTCCGGCAGGTCCGTCATGTCGACCCGAACGCCGGAAACCGACAGCGATCGCGCCTGCATGCGCCCAGCGAGCAACGGCAGCGGATCGAAGCCGACGGCGATGGCGTCGATGCTCAGCTGCGGCTCGGCAGCGCCGATCTTGCTGAGTTCGACGTCGGACCAACGCATGACCAAGCGCCCGTCGGGTTCGAGACCGAGGCTTTGCCTGCCCAGATCGGCGGCATAGGACGCACCCAGAACGCGTTCGGCCGCCCGCTCCGTCTGCTCGTCGAGAAGCCGACGCCCGCTTCCGCTGCCGAACAGCAGCACAGTACCAGCGGCGGCGACAAGCACGAGCGTCAGACCGACGCTGAAAAGCCCGAGCACTCCCCGCAGGAGGCGCCCGATCATCAACCGCGATTCGCGCGGCAAGCGCTCGGCGATGGTTGCTCCCGCGACGCTGGCGGACGATAGATCGGCATGTCGGGCTCGCGGCGGGGAACGCGGAAGCTCTCGCGAAAAAGGAAGGCGCAATCATGATCGAGACCGGCCAAACGCTCGCGGACTTTTCGCTTCCCGACGATCGCGGCGACAGGGTCGCGCTCGGCGATCTCGCCGGTCGGCCGTTCGTCCTGTTCTTCTACCCGAAGGACGACACGTCCGGCTGCACGCAGGAAGCCGTCGCCTTCTCGGCGCTGAAAAGCCAATTCGACGCGATCGGCGTTCGCGTCCTCGGCGTTTCGCCGGATCCGGTGACGAGCCATGCGAAGTTCCGGGACAAGCACGGCCTCGTCGTGCCGCTGCTGTCGGACGAGAACAGGACGCTGCTCGAAGCGGCCGGCGTTTGGGCGCAGAAGAGCATGTATGGCCGCAGCTACATGGGCGTCGAGCGCACGACCGTCCTCGTCGATCGCGATGGTCGCCTCGCTCGCATCTGGCCGAAGGTGAAGGTGCCGGGTCATGCGGAGGAGGTTCTCGCGGCCGCGAAAGGTTTGAGCGAAGGCCCGGCCGGATGACGGTCGAGCTCCCGTCGTCGACCGCGGAAACGATTGCTTAAGCTTAACAAGGTGTAATCGCCGGGCGCTCATGAGACGGCAGCGCGATCGAGCGGTTCGGCGGATGACGACGGCACGACGACAGCAACTTCTCGGCAGGCGCCTTTGTCCGGCAACGGTGATCATCGCGCGCGGTGACGACGTCCGCCATTTCACGATCCGGCCGGGCGTCGTCGGAACGGTTGCCGCGCTGTCGCTCGCGGTTCTCGCCGCCGGCACCGCCCTCAGCGCCCATCCGTTCGCCGCCACCGGCGTCCAGACCGCCGCGCAGGCCGACACGGACCTCTCCGACGCCTACGAGCTGCGCATCGCCTCGCTCCGCTCGGAGATCGAACGGCTGACGACGCGCAGCTTCGTCGATCAGAAACGCGTGTCGAGCAAGGTCGACATCCTGCTCGACCAGCAGGCCGAACTCGCCGAACGATATGCCAGGCTGCAGCCGCTGCTCGATCGCGCGAAGTCGAACGGCCTGATCCGTCCCGACGCGACGGTTCCGGTTCCGTCCGCTCGTCCGACGCGATCGGACCCAACGGCGACGTCGTCGGCTGGAACTCTCGCCTATGTCGGTGCGACCGATCCCGCAGCGTCGGCGCGCTTCTCGATCGTCGATCGCCCGGGCAAGAACGACGACGGGGAGCGCGAAGCGACGAGCGACGACCATCGCGCCCCGACCCCGGACCTCATTCGGCAGATCGGCAGCTCCATCGACGAGGTGGAGAGCGAGCAGATCGAAGGCTTGAGCGCGCTGACGGCGAAGGCGCTCGAACGCTCCGACGCGATCGATCGCGTGTTTCGCACGGAAGGGATCGACGCCACGTCCAAACCATCGACGACGTTCGGCACCGGCGGTCCCTTCGTTCCGGTTCCACCCCTGCACCGCTTCGAGCAGGGGCTCGCGGAGCTGGAGGACGCGCTCGATCGCCTCCAAGCGCGCGAAGACGCCTCGGCCACCCTACCCCTTCGGCCGCCGGTGGCTTCCGCGGCGGTCAGCTCGAACTTCGGCGTTCGCGCCGATCCGTTCTTCGGCCGCAACGCCATGCACACGGGCATCGACTTCGTCGCGGGCACGGGAACGAACGTCGCCGCCGCCGCCGCCGGAACGGTCGCGGAAGCCGGCGATAACGGCGGTTACGGGCAAATGGTCGAGATCGATCACGGCAACGGTCTGTCGACGCGCTACGCGCACCTGTCGGCCATCGCGGTCCGAAAAGGACAAACGGTGCGGCCGGGCACCGTGCTCGGCCAGGTCGGCTCGACGGGCCGCTCCACCGGCCCGCACCTTCATTATGAAGTCCGCCATCGGAGCAACGCAGTCGACCCCACTCGCTACCTACGGGCGGGACGCCGCATCAGAAGTCTCGGCTAGCGGGCCGAGACGGCGCTCAGTCGATATCGCCGGCCTCCGCGTCGCCGCCGTGGACGCGGTGCGCGAGCGCCGCTTCCATGAACTCGTCCAGGTCGCCGTCGAGCACGCTCTGCGGCGACGTGCTCTGCACGCCGGTCCGCAGGTCCTTCACCATCTGATACGGTTGCAGGACGTAGGACCGGATCTGGTGACCCCAGCCGATGTCGGTCTTCGACGCCGCCTCGGCGTTGGCCGCCTCCTCGCGCTTCTGCAACTCGGCCTCGTAGAGGCGCGCGCGCAGCATCGACCATGCCGTCGCGCGGTTCTTGTGCTGCGAGCGCTCCTGCTGACACGATACGACGATGTTGGTCGGCAGGTGCGTGATGCGGACCGCCGAGTCGGTCGTATTCACGTGCTGGCCGCCGGCGCCCGACGCCCGGTAGGTATCGATGCGGCAGTCGGATTCGTTGACCTTGATGTCGATCGAGTCGTCGACGACCGGATACACCCAAACAGACGCGAAGGACGTGTGCCGCTTCGCCTGGCTGTCGAAGGGCGAGATGCGCACCAGCCGGTGCACGCCCGACTCGGTCTTCATGAAGCCGTAGGCGTTGTGGCCTTTGACCAGCAGCGTCGCCGACTTGATGCCGGCCTCTTCCCCGGCATGGCTTTCCAGCAGTTCAACCTTCATCGCCGTCCGCTCGGCCCAGCGCATGTACATGCGCAGCAGCATCTGCGCCCAGTCCTGACTCTCAGTACCGCCGGCACCGGAATGGACCTCGACGTAGGTGTCGTTCGTGTCGGCCTCGCCGGACAGGAGCGTCTCGATCTGGCGCTTGTCGACGTCCGCCTTGATCGCCCGGATCGCGTCCTCCGCCTCTCGCACCACCGCCACGTCGTTCTCCTCCTCGCCCATTGCGATGAGGTCGACGTTGTCCCGCACGCCCTGGTCGAGCGCGTTGATGCCGGCGATGGAGGTTTCCAGCCGCTGACGCTCGCGCATCAGCTTTTGGGCTTCCTCGGCGTCGTTCCAGAACGTCGGATTCTCGACCTGCGCGTTGAGGACGCTCAGGCGTTTCTGCGCGGCATCCCAGTCAAAGATGCCTCCTCAGCAGGCTTACGGCCTGCTTGATTTCCTCGACCATGGATTCGATTTCGGTGCGCATGCCGCGGCGTCTCCTGCAAACCGGAAGGAGCGTCTAATAGGTGGCGGGCGTGCTCAGAACAACCCGCCGGCCGCTCCTTGCGCGACGGCGTCCTGCGTTTCGCGGCTGATCACCGCCGGGGCCGAGTTACCGGCGACCTCCGCCCCGATGATCTGGTAGCTGTCCGCCGGGCCGGTGCCGGGCTTGAACGCCTCCTCGATCGTGCCTTCTCCCTTCGCGGCCATGCCGTTCTTGCGGTTGATCGACACGAGCGTCATGCCGTCCGGCACCTTGAAGGCCACCGGCGGCTTGCCGGCCAGCGCGACCTTCATGAAGTCGACGAAGATCGGCGCGGCGAGCCCGCCGCCGGTCTGGCCCTTGCCGAGCGGCGCCGGTTGGTCGAAGCCGAGGTAGAGGCCGGTCACGAGGTCCGGCGTGTAGCCGACGAACCAGGCGTCCTTCTCGTCGTTCGTGGTGCCGGTCTTGCCGGCGATCGGCACGTTCAGCTCTTTGATGACGGTCGCCGTGCCGCGCTGGATGACGCCCTCCATCATCGAGGTGATCTGGTAGGCGGTCATCGGGTCGAGCACCTGCTCGCGCTCGTCCACCAGTTCCGGCTCCGGCTGGTCGCTCCAGGTATCGGAGTTGCAGGCGGCGCACTGGCGGGTGTCGTGCTTGTAGATCGTCCGACCGTAGCGGTCCTGCACGCGGTCGATCAGCGACGGCTCGATGGCCCGTCCACCGTTCGCCATGACCGAATAGGCGGTGACCATGCGCATGACCGTGGTTTCGCCGGCGCCCAGCGACATCGGCAGGAACCGCGCGAGCTTGTCGTAGACGCCGAAGCGCTGGGAGTATTCGGCCACGAGCTGCATGCCCATGTCGCGGGCGAGCCGCACCGTCATCAGGTTGCGGCTGCGCTCGATGCCGGCGCGCAACGTCGACGGCCCGGCACCCTTCTCGCCGTCGTAGTTCTTCGGCTCCCAATAGCCGCCCGTCCCGTCCGGGATCGAGACCGGGCCGTCCATGATGACGGAAGCCGGCGTGTAGCCGTTGTCGAGCGCCGCGGCGTAGACGATCGGCTTGAAGGAGGAGCCCGGCTGACGCATCGCCTGCGTCGCGCGATTGAACTCGGACTGCGAGTAGGAGAAGCCGCCGACCAACGCCAAAACGCGGCCGGTGTGCGGGTCCATCGTCACCATCGCGCCCTGCACCTTCGGCGGCTGGCGCAGGCGATAGGTGCCGTTCTCGGACGTCTTCTCGACGAACACCACGTCACCGGGGGAAAGGAAGCCGTCGGCGCCCTTGGCCGACCGGCTGGCGCCCTCGATCACGACGCGCTGCGCCCACTTCATGTCGGCGAGCGACAGGGTCGCGACCTCGCGCTCCGGTCCGAGCGCGCCGGACACGAGGCGCGGCGGCTGCAGGCCGACCCGGGCGGAGGTGGCGTCCGCATCGAGCACCACGGCGACCTGCCATTCCGGCACGTCCGCGAAGGGCGGCACCTCGCCGAGCGCCTTGCCCCAATCGTCGCGGACGTCGATCGTCTTCCAGGCCCCGCGCCAGCCGCGCGCCTGGTCGTAGCCGACGAGCCCCTCGTGCAGCGCGCGGCGCGCCTCGGCCTGCAGCTTCGGATCGAGCGTCGTGCGCACCGTCAGCCCACCCTCGTAGAGCTGCTTGACGCCGTAGCGCGCGATGACGCTGCGCCGCACTTCTTCGGTGAAGTATTCCGCATCGGCGATGTAGGTGCCCGAGCGGTTCGGCTTGATGCCGAGCGGCTTGGCGCGGGCGGCGTCGGCGTTGGCGACCGAGATGAAGCCGTTGCGCTGCATCTGGTCGATCACCCAGTTGCGCCGCTCGATGGCCCCGTCGGCGTTCCGGAACGGGTTGTAGTTCTCCGGCGCCTTCGGCAGCGCCGCGAGGTAGGCCGCCTCCTGGATCTCCAGCTCGTTCACCGACTTGTCGAAGTAAGCGAGAGAGGCCGCCGCGACGCCGTAGGAGCCGAAGCCGAGATAGATCTCGTTGAGATAGAGCTCCAGGATCTTGTCCTTGGAGTAGGCCTGCTCGATGCGGAACGACAGGATCGCTTCCTTCACCTTGCGCTCGATGGAGCGCTCGTTGGTGAGAAGGAAGTTCTTGGCGACCTGCTGCGTGATCGTCGAGCCGCCCTGCATCGGGCCGCCCTTGAGCTGCACCACTACGGCGCGGGCGAGACCCTGCGCGTCGATGCCGGGATGGGCATAGAAGTTCTTGTCCTCCGACGCGAGATAGGCGTCCTTGACGAGCTTCGGAATCGCCTGGATCGGCAGGAACAGCCGGCGCTCCGTGGCATATTCGGCCATCAGGGCGCCGTCGGAGGAATGGAAGCGGGTGGCGACCTCCGGCTGATAATTCACCATCGCGTTATGGTCCGGCAGCCCTTCGACCATCGACTTGAGGTAGGCCGAGACCGCGGTGCCCACCAGCAGGAAGCCAACGCAGGCGATGCCGAAGAGGTAGCCGAGCAGTCTGATCATCTATGCCCCCAAACGGACGCCGAGGCGCGGACCCTTCGTTTCAAAACGAGGAGGTCCGCCGATCGCCGGTCGATCGCGCCGTTCGAGTTCCGCCGATGCCGCGAAAATACGGCGAGTGCGTGTCGCCTGTCTCGCGCCTGTGGCGCTTACGCGGTGCGGTGTTGCGGAAACGTCACGAGAGACGGTCCATGGCGGCCTAGCGTTCGCCGGCGACCTGATCGGCAAGCTCGACGCGGAGGAAGCGCGTCACCGCCGCCGCGATCGCCGCCGCGGAATCCTTGCGCCAGCTTTCGTCAAGCAGCAGTTGCTCGTCTTCGACGTTCGACAGATAGCCGACTTCGAGCAGGACGGAGGGCACGTCGGGCGCCGTCAGGACCTTGAACCCCGCCGAGCGCTTCGGATTGCGGATGAGGCGGATGTCGTGCCGACCGAGCTCCTGCACGAGCCCGGCGGCGAAGTGATCCGACAGGCTTTCGGTCTCGCGGCGCATGAGTTCCACCAGGATGTCGAAGACCTCCGGCTTGTTCTCCCGCCATTGCGGGTCGACGAAACGGTCGGCCGAGTTCTCGCTTTCCGCGATGTCGCCAGCCAGCGAGTCCGATGCCTTCTCCGAGAGCGTGTAGACCGTGGCGCCGCGCAGGTCCGAATAGCGGATCGAGTCGGAATGCATCGAGATGAACAGGTTGGCCTTGGCCCGCCGTGCGATGTCCGAGCGCTCCGTCAGCGAGACGAAGCTGTCGTCCTCGCGGGTCATCAACACCTTGATGCGCGCGTCGGCTCGCAGCGCATCGCGCAAGGCTTCGGCGAACTTCAGGTTCACGTTCTTCTCGAGCGTGCCCTTCCGGCCTTTCGCGCCGGTGTCGACGCCGCCGTGCCCCGGATCGATCACGACGGTGTAGGTGGGTTCCGTCACCGCCGACGGCGGCGCTGCGGCGACGAGCGACGCCGCGAGCGGTCCGCGGGAGGCGGTCGCCTGTTGGAACGTCGCCGGATCGGCGCGCTTGATCCGCAGCACCAGGCTCGATCGACCGTTTTCGTTGGCGATCACGATCTCCGGCAGGGCCGGATGCTTCAAGTCGAAGACGAGCCGGTAGCGATCGGCCGCGACGAGCCCGGCCCGCAAACCGGACACGACGTCGGTCGGCCGAACCGATAGGGTCTTCGTCGCCGTCACGGTGTCGAACAGGTCCAGCGCGATCCGGTTCGGCTCGGCGAGCACGATCGCGCGAGAGCGCGGCGTACCAACGAAGCGCATCTCGGCCTCGAAGGCGTCGCCCGCGCTCCGCTGCGCGAAGCTCGTCAACACGGACTCGGAGACGTCCTGCGCGGCGCTCGGCGAGACGGCGATGGACATGAGGGCGAGCGTCGAGCAGACGAGCGCGACGCACCAGCGAGCGAGCGAAACGGCAGGCGGCATCACATCCCGGCATGCGTGAACTCGAACCCGCCTGTTCGCAGACTGGACTGGTTCGAGGCTTTCCCCTTGTTTCCAACGCTCTCCCACCTTAATAGCGAAAGTGAGGCCGGGAAGATTCGGGTAGCTCCGAGTCGGCCGGACACGATCCATTCGCGACGAAGCGCGCGTGCCGCACGCCAGAGGTGGGCAGCGTCGCCGAACCGAAGCTGCCAGCATCGAACGGTCCGGGCATTCGGCATTGCGGAGCACTCGGTCCGGCGTTGCCGACCTCCGAGACATTTCGCCCGTCGATACTTCGCGGGCGGTTTCACGCGCCGGCGGCCACATAACCGTCGCGCGGCGCCATCGTTCGTCGGCCGCCCGTTCGGGACGGCCAAACTGTGTTGCAGGTCGCTCGAAGCTTTGTCGCCAGCCTTTCCCGGACAATCGAAGCCGACAACGGGGCCGTTCCGGCTTCGCGCTTCGACTTTGACCGGGTTCGAGCTTCGGCACCGTCGCGCGACCGGAGCGGACACGCCTTCCATCGCGACGAACACGGCGAAGCACGCCGTTCGCATGGCCGAGGCGGCTGTCCCGGAGCGGAATTACCATGGCCAACAAGATGCTGATCGACGCCTCCCATCCGGAGGAAACGCGCGTCGTCGTCCTCAAAGGTAATCGGATCGAGGAATTCGATTTCGAGTCCGATCACAAGAAGCAGATCAAGGGAAACATCTACCTCGCCAAGGTGACGCGCGTGGAGCCGTCGCTCCAGGCCGCCTTCGTCGAGTATGGCGGCAACCGCCACGGCTTCCTCGCCTTCAGCGAAATCCATCCGGACTACTACCAGATACCCGTCGCCGACCGGCAGGCGCTGGTGGAAGAGGAACTTCGCCGCGCGAAGGAGGAAGAGGAGCAGGAAGAGCGCAAGATCATGCGCGAGCCGGGCCCTCGCAACGTGGCGAAGGCCAACAGGGCGCCGCGCGAAGACAGCGTTTCCGAACCCGTCGAGGACAGCGCTTCGGAGACCGCCGAAGCGGACGGGGACGGGATCGAGGCGGGAGACGAGACGGAAGCCGTCGACGAGGCGGCGCGCGTGGACGAGAGCGGCGGTGACACGCTGCCCGAGGCGGACGACGAGGCCGAAGCGTCGGAGCCGTCCGCCGCCCACGTCGCGCAAGAGGCTGCGGCGCTCGACCCCGAAGCTTCGTCCGCACCGGCTTCGGACGACGCAATCGATGAAGCCGAGCAGATCGCGGAAACCGCCGCTCGTCCTTCGGGCGGCGAGCGTGGTCGGCGGCACCGTTCGCGGCGTCGCGGCAACGGCGCGGGCGACGACGTTCCCGGCGACGAGGAAGAGGAGGTCGTCGAGGAGATGGGCTCCGAGGACGCGATGGAGGAGGTCGCGACCCGCACCGCCCGCACGCCGCGCAAGCACTATAAGATCCAGGAGGTCATCAAGCGGCGGCAGATCCTGCTGGTCCAGGTCGTGAAGGAGGAGCGCGGCAACAAGGGCGCGGCGCTCACCACCTACCTGTCGCTCGCCGGCCGTTATTCCGTTCTGATGCCGAACACCGCGCGCGGCGGCGGCATCTCACGCAAGATCACGAACCTTACCGACCGCAAGCGCCTCAAGGACATCGTCCGCGACCTCGAAGTGCCGCGCGGCATGGGCATCATCCTGCGCACGGCGGGCGCGATGCGCACCAAGGCCGAGGTGAAGCGCGACTACGAATACCTGATGCGGCTCTGGGACACCGTCCGCACCCTGACGCTGCAGTCCACGGCGCCGGCGCTCGTCTACGAGGAAGGCAGCCTCATCAAGCGCTCCATCCGCGACCTCTACAACAAGGACATCGACCAGATCCTCGTGTCCGGCGAGGCGGGCTACCGCGAGGCCAAGGACTTCATGCGGATGCTGCTACCGAGCCAGGCGAAGGTCGTGCAGCCGCACCGGGACGCCGTGTCGATCTTCGGCCGCGGCGGCATCGAAGCCCAGCTCGACCGCATGCTGCAGCCGCACGTGACGCTGAAGTCCGGCGGCTACATCATCATCAACCAGACCGAGGCGCTGGTCTCGATCGACGTCAATTCCGGCCGTTCGACCCGCGAGCATTCGATCGAGGAAACGGCGCTGCAGACCAACCTGGAGGCCGCCGAAGAGGTGGCGCGGCAACTGCGGCTGCGCGATCTGGCCGGCCTGATCGTCATCGACTTCATCGACATGGACGAGAAGCGTAACAACCGGGCGGTCGAGAAGAAGATCAAGGACTGCCTGAAGGACGACCGCGCCCGCATCCAGGTCGGCCGCATCTCGCATTTCGGCCTTCTGGAGATGAGCCGGCAGCGCATTCGCGCCAGCGTACTCGAATCCACGACGCAGGCCTGCCCGACCTGCGCCGGCATCGGCTTCATCCGCTCGAACTCCTCGCTCGCGCTGCACGTCATCCGCTCGATCGAGGAACACCTGCAGAAGCAGTCGACGCACGACGTCGTCGTGAAGGTGCCGACCGGCACGGCGCTCTACGTCCTGAACGAGAAGCGCCGCACGATCGACGAGATCGAGCGCGTTCACGGCGTCCGCATCCTGCTGCAGGCCGACGACGCGCACGGTCACCAGCACGTCGCGATCGAGCAGGGCGCGGAAGCCGCACCCCGTCCGGTCCGTCAGGAAGCCGTCAGTCCGCTCACCGTTATGCCGGAGGAGCTCGAGCTGGAAGCCGAGACCGACGAAGACACGGTCGAAGACGAGATCGAGGCGGTCGCGGACGAGAAGGCGATGAGCGGCGA